>JAFAXX010000012.1 GCA_019240655.1 Solirubrobacterales bacterium | reverse complement strand
GGCCCAGGCGCGGACCTGCCGCTCGAAGTCGGCATCGTCGAGCGCGGCGAACACGACGTCGGACGCGCCCGGGCGGTCTTCGAACGAGGGGTGCATCGGCGCGGTGCCGGCCGGGCCCTCGTAGCGGAGCGGGGCATCGGTGGCGAGCGCGGGGTCGAACTGGACGGGGCGCACATCGCCGTAGAACGATCGCGCGTCACCGTCGTCGCCGAGCTGGCTGAGCGAGCCGGACACCAGGGTCACCGAGAAACCCTCGGCACGCAGGCCGCGCGCGAGCGCGCGGGCGACATGGGACGAGCCGCCGCGCGGGTAGAAGAGGATGGCTGAGACGACGCGCGCGGACATGTGCGGCAGCGATTATCCGCCGCCGTCGAGGCTGAGCGCGTGGTGGGCGCCGGAAGCTGGTAGCCGAAGAGCTAATCTCAGCTAATGGCCTACACGAGTGCGGAAGCACGGACGCGGATGCTCGGAGATCTGGCCGGCGCGATCGAGCAGCTCGCAGTGGCCATCGCCAGCCTGAGCGAGGCCTACGAGTCGCTCGACGAGGAGACCGCCGACGCGCTCGAGCAGGCGATGTTCCGCCCGGTTCAGTCCGCCTACGGCCGCGCCAAGCGCGCCTACGCGACGTTCGCCGCCCGGCACGGTTACCCCGAGCGGGTCTTCGAGGCGGCCTCCCCGGGTGCTCACGCCGCCGATCCTCGGATCTACCTCGAGCGCGGCGTGGAAGCGGTCGAGGCGGCCGACCAGCGCATCGCGGAGCTGCAGGATTCCCTGTTGCCGGTCGACGTCGGCGACCCCGAGTTGCGGGCTGGTCTGTCCGGGACGAGGGCGGCGATCGCTGACGTCCCGGCTCGCGGACGCCGGCTGCTGCGGACGGTCGGGCGCTAGCTCGATCGCTTCCGGCGGCTCCGGTCGCGCGGGGGCCCGCCCGGCGTGGCCACCTTGATTTGCCGCTCTACAGCGCCCGTCGCCTTGATCGCCACAGGGCGACGGACCGGCCACGGTCGCCCGCGCGCCTTGGCGCGCGTGTCGCGGTTCTCGCATCGAGGGCTAGATTCTCGTCATGGGCGAGATGCGCGAGCGGATGTTGCGAGGCGAGCTGTACATCGCCGAGGACCTCGACAACGCCGCCGAGTTCGGGCGAGTGCAGGAGCTTCTGGCCGGCTTCAACGGGTCGGCGCCGGCGGCTTGGGACGAGCGCGACGCGCTGCTGCGCCGGATGCTGCGATACGTCGGTGCCGGCGTCGTGGTGCGGCCGCCGTTCTTCTGCGAGTACGGCGCCGTCAGCATCGGCGAGCGCACGTTCATCAACGTGGACGCCGTGATGCTCGACGTGATGCCGATCACGATCGGCGCCGCGTGTCAGATCGCCACACGCGTGCAGCTGCTGACCGCCACCCATCCCGTCGATCCGGAGCCTCGGCGCATCGGCTGGGAGTACGGACGGGCGATCACCATCGCCGACAATGTGTGGCTCGGCGGCGGCGTCATCGTCTGCCCGGGGGTCAGCATCGGTGAGAGCACCGTCGTCGGGGCAGGCGCCGTGGTCACCCGGGACCTCCCGGCCGGAGTCGTGGCTGCCGGCGTGCCGGCCCGCGTCCTGCGCGCGATAGGCGAACAGGATCGCGTCGAGGTCCCGCGAGGCTCCGGCTGACCATCCCGCCGTGCGGCCGGAGATGCCGCCCACCTCGCGGACCGGCACAGGGCCCCGGTGAGGCCACCCTTGGGAGCGGATCCGGTGCGGTCGGACGCCTAGCGCCGAGCGCCCTCTTCCGACGGTCGCGCCGCCCGGATGATCACCACTTCCTCGTGGTCGTTCTCGTCCAGGCCACCTTGCTCGCGCAGCCACTCCACGCGGTTGCTCAGCACCGGCCCGAGTGGTCCTCGGTGTATGAATACGATGCCGGCCTCGAGGCCCTGTCCGGTCAGCCGGGCGAGCGTTTCGTCGACGTCGCAGACCGACGACTGCAGGAGCAGCAGCGCCCCTCCCGGTCGCAGGTGCGAGCGCGCCTGATCGCAGATCCGGTCGATGAACGCCCGGCCGTGGGGACCGCCCTCCCACGCCCGGGCGGCGCCACGCTCCGGGAGCTCACCGGCCGGGCCGGGCAGGTAGGGCGGATTCGAGACGATCAGGTCGAAGCACTCGCCGGCCACCGGACGGAAGAGGTCACCGCGCACCGCGCGCACGCGGACGCCGTTGAGCCTGGCGTTGAGCCGCGCGGCGAGCACGGCCAGCCTCGCCACGTCGACCGCGACGACTCTGGAGGCTCCCGCGAGCGCGGCGGTGACCGCGAGGATCCCGCTGCCGGTGCAGAGGTCGAGCACCGTGGCCCCCGCGCGGAGCGGCTCCTCGGGGATGCGCCGCGCCAGCATCACGCTGTCGCTGCGGGGTTGAAAGACTCCGGGTAGGGGGAGAAGCCGCAAGCCCATCGTTTATCCCTGCCGTTGATGCATCAAACGCCTGCCCACAGCCGCGACGACCGGACGCCGACCGCCGCGGAGCTCCGTGCCGTGTTCGATGCGGCGCCGCTCTACACCGTCGGGATCGAGGAGGAGGTCATGCTCCTCGATCCGGCCACGCTCGCGCTCGCGCCGTGCGCCCAGGAGGTGATCGGCCGCCTCGACGGCGACCGGCGGTTCAAGCTCGAGCTCCCGGCTTCACAGCTCGAGATCGTCCTTCCACCGCTGCCGGATGCCGGCGCCGTTCGGGCGGCGCTCGCCGGGGCGCGCCGCGCGTTGCTGGCGGCGTGCGACGGGCTGGTGCGGCCCGCCGCCGCGGGCGTACACCCGTTCAGCCCGGGCACGGGCGAGCTCAACCACACCGCCCGCTACGCGGAGATCATCGACGAGTATGGTCCGATCGCGAACCGCCAGCTCGTCTGCGCGCTCCAGGTCCACGTGTCGGTTGGAGACAGCGCCCGCGCGCTGGCGGTCTACAACGCCCTGCGCTCGTACCTGCCGCTGCTGGCCGCGCTCGCCGCCAACGCCCCCTTCTATGAAGGGTTGGACTGCGGGCTGGCATCGGTGCGCCCGAAACTCTGCGAGCTGCTGCCGCGCCAAGGCGTCCCGCCGGCGATCGAGAGCTGGGAGGCCTACGCCGGGATGCTCCGCTGGGGCGCCCGCGGCGGGGCCTTCCGGGAGCCACGGGGGTGGTGGTGGGAGCTGCGGCTGCATCCCGGTTACGGCACGCTCGAGCTCCGGGTCCCCGATGCGCAGAGCACCGTGGAGGACGCGGCGGCGATGGCCGCGGTGATCCACGCCCTGATCGCGCGGCTCGGCGCGCGCCACGACGGCGGTGAGCGGCTCGCGGTCGCTCCGCGGTGGCGGATCGAGGAGAATCGGTGGTCGGCCTGTCGACATGGGGTGGGCGGCACGATGGCCGACCTCGAGACCGGCGAGCGGCACCCGACGACGGCGTGTCTGCAAGCCCTTGTGGACGAGGTCTCGGAGACCGCCGTCGGCCTCGGCGCCGAGCAGGAGCTGCGGCGTGCGCGGGTTCTCGCCGTCACCGGCGGCGCGAGCGCCCAGCGCCAGGCCGCCCGGGACGGCGGCGTCGTCGCGGTCGCCCGCGTGCTGGCCGAGCGCTTCGCCCCGGACGGGTCGGGTAGGTTGTCGCCATGAGCGTGTTGCCGTCGAGCCGGGGGCAGCTCAGCGACCTGCTCCTCCGCGCGCTGACCCAAGACGTGCACGAGTTGCCGGCCGCGGTGCCGGTGGACGTCGCCGAACCGCTCGGCGACGAGGACCTCCAGCTCGCCCTGTATCTCTGCTATGAGCTGCACTACCGGGGCCTGCCCGGAGTCGACGACGGCTGGGAATGGGAGCCCTCGCTGCTGCGGCTGCGTCAAGCGCTCGAGTACCGCTTCGAGCGCGCGCTGCTCGACGCGGTCCCGTGGGAGGGCGAGACCGTGGCCGCATCCGAAATCGACCTCGCCCTGCGGGCGGTCGCCGAGCTCGATGAGGCCGAGGGCGTGTCGCTGTCGCGATACGTGCGCCTGCGGGCGACGCTCGAACAGGCGCTCGAGTTCTTCGTTCACCGCTCGGCTTACCAGCTCAAGGAGGCCGACCCTCATTCGTGGGCGATTCCGCGCCTGCACGGTCCGCCGAAGGCGGCGCTGATCGAGATCCAGGCCGACGAGTACGGCGGGGGCCGGTCCGAGTGGATCCACGCTGAGCTGTTCGCCCGGGCGATGCGGGCGGTCGGGCTCGACAGCCGCTACGGCGCCTACCTGGACATCATTCCCGGCGTCACGCTCGCGACCGTCAATCTGATGTCCCTGCTGGGGCTCCATCGCCGCTGGCGTGGGGCGATCGTCGGCCACCTGGCGCTGTTCGAAATGACCTCCTCGATACCCAACCGCCGCTACGCCCTCGGCCTGCGCCGACTCGGCCTCGACGGCGACGCGACCCTATTCTTCGACGAGCATGTCGAGGCCGACGCCGTGCACGAGAACGTCGCGGCGGTCGATCTCGCCGGCGGGCTGGTCCGCCAGGACCCCCCGCTCGGCAAGGCGGTCCTGTGGGGCGCCCGCGCGCTGGCGCACCTGGACGGTCGCTGGGCGAGCCACGTGGTCAGGTGCTGGGAGCACCAGCGGACGTCGCTGCTGAGAGCCCTCGATCTCGAGCACCCGGCGCGGTTGCCGGCGCCCGTCCCCGTCTAGGGCCCGTCGGCTTCGCCCGGAACGCCGGTCCGAAATCGGACCAGCTTGTGAGTGCCGTCGCAGAATGGGCGCAGTCGTGACTTGCCGCACCGGCACAGGGCCACGGGATCGCGGGTGCTCTCGATCCGCCGGCCGGTCGAGTCGACGAGCTCGATCGGGCCCCGGACGAGGAGTGGGCCGTCGCGGTACGGGGTGATGACCACCGCGTGCTTGTCGAGGCGGCGGGAGGCACCGCTGGGATGGGTTTGCGAAGGGCCCACGGGCGAGCTCAAGCCAGGTTAGAGGAACATCAATATGGGTAATCGCCCTGTCATGGCGACAATCGCGATGCCCCGTACCGACTCAACGGAGTTGTTCGACCGCTGGCAGAAGGATCGTGATCGGCGCGCCCGCGAGGAGCTCATCGATCGGTTCCTGCCGCTCGCCCGCAAGCTGGCGCGGCGGTACGCCGGCCCCCGTGAACCATTCGAAGACTTGATGCAGGTCGCCAGCCTCGGGCTCGTCAAGGCCGTCGATCGCTTCGACACCGAGCGCGGCACGGCGTTCTCGTCCTTTGCCGTTCCCACGATCCTCGGCGAGCTCAAGCGCTATTTCCGGGACCTCGGCTGGTCTGTCCACGTGCCCCGTGGAGCGCAGGAGCTTGCGCTCAAAGTGGAGGAGGCCCAGCAGCAGCTCACCACCAGGACCGGCCGTCCGCCGAGCGTGCAGGAGCTGGCCCAGTATCTCGAGATGGCGATCGAGGACGTGCTTGACGCGCTCGAGACCGCGAGCGCCCACCATTCCACCTCGCTCGACGCCCCTAGGGACGACGGCGAAGACGATTCCGGCTCGCTCGCCGACGCGTTCGGCCAGGAAGACGATCGCTATGAACTAGTCGACGCGAGCGTGACCATCGCCACCGCGGCACGGCAGCTCTCGGCCCGCGAGCGGCGGGTGCTGGTGCTGCGGTTCGTCGAGGACTTGACGCAGACACAGATCGCCGAGCAGATTGGCGTTTCTCAGATGCAAGTCTCCCGCATCCTGCGGCGCGCGCTGGCTCGGCTCCGTGAGCTCACCCAGAGCGACGAGCTGCTCGGGATCTGACCGGGACAGCTCAGCTTTCGTCCAGCGCCTCGGGCACCTCGGTGAGCGTCAGCCGTTCGGCCACGCCGGTCAGGCTGAGCAGGCGCTGAACCTGCTGGGAGCCGTTGATCAGCCCGAACCGGCGACCGTTCTGCTCCGCCTTCTGGTGCGCGCGGACGAGGACGCTCAAGCCGGTCGAGTCCATGAACTCGAGTTCGCTGAGGTCCACGATCACCGTCGACGCACCACCGGCAACGATGCGTCCGAGCTCCTGTTCGAGCGTCGGGCTCGTCGCGAGATCGAGCTCGCCGCCGACTGTGATGACCGACGCCTCGCCCTTGCTGGCCACCTCTACCCGGAGTCCGCTCTGCATCTGACGGCGAGCCTACTGGTCTACGCCCCCGCATGTCACATGTCGCGTTTCGCGCCCCAGCGCGGGGGTAGCCCCGGGGCGTGGCCGACCGCGAGTTCGAGCTCGAGCAGGAGCAGGAGGCGGCAGCGGAAGCCGCGTCGATCGGCGGACGCGTGAGCTCCGAGCCCAAGCCCGCCGAAGGGGGGTTGGACGAGTCGCGGCCGCTCGTCGAGGCCGGCCAGGGCGAGGCCGAGGGCTTCGAGGAGTCCGAACGCGCGCTGATCGAGCACGCCAGCCACGGCGACGAGCACGCCGCTCGACGGGCGATCGAGGATGCCCCGGACGTTGCCGATGACCGCCGTGCGGTGGGCGCGGGCGAGCCCGATGCCGAGCACTCCAGCGAGCGCTTGGACGACCGGTGAGCGCGGGCCGGCTCGACGCCGAGCACTCCGGCGAGCGCTTGGACGACCGGTGACCCGGGTACTCTCCCGGGACATGGCGCACTGAGGCGCTAATGTCCCGAAGGAGGTCTCATGGTCGCACTCATCGTCTTGCTGTTGATCCTCGCGATCTTCGGTGGGCTCGGCTTCGCGGCTCACGTCCTGTGGATCGTGCTGGTCGCGGCACTGATCCTGTGGGTGATCGGCTTCTTCATCGGAGGAGTCGAGGCGGGCGGCCGGCGGAGGTGGTACGGCCGCTGAGCGCGGACCGGCGTAGGCCGACCGGCCGAGTCGGTCGCGTGTGAGTGGGCTTTCGATCGGCGGTCGCCGGGTAGCCGGCTGCGGCTAGTCCCGGCGGTCGTCGGTCAGTTCACGCAGCCGCTGCAGCGATCTTCGCAGCAGGCGTGAGACCTGCATCTGGGAGATCCCCAGACGGCTCGCGATCTCCGATTGGGTGAGGTCCTCACCGAAGCGCAGATACAGGATCTCCCGCTCGCGCCGGGGAAGGTGCTTGGTGGCGGCGAAGATCGTCGTCTGCACGTCGACGAGTTCCAGGCGCGGATCGGCTTCACCAAGAGTCTCCGATCGGCTGGCGAGGTCGTCGCCGTCGCCTGCCGAAGGGGCATCCAGCGAGACGGCGTCGTAGGCCTCGGCGGTCTGAAGTCCCTCGAGAACGTCCTCTTGGCTCATCTCCAGGTACTCGGCCAGCTCGTCGACGCGCGCCGGCCGTCCGGTCTCGGCGCTCACCCGCTGTTGCGCCTCGACGATCCTACGGGCGCGCTCCTGGGCACTGCGGTCGACGTGGAGCGCCCACGCGGTGTCGCGGAAATGGCGCTTCAGCTCGCCGACGACTGTGGGCACGGCAAACGACGTGAACGCGAAGCCGCGGCTGGGATCGAAGCGCTCGACGGCCTTGACCAGCCCAAGGCTGGCCACCTGGAAAAGGTCCTCATAGGCCTCGCTCGAGTAGGCGTAGCGGCGGGCCAGCTTGCGAGCGAGCGGGAGGAACCGCCTGATCAGCTCATCGCGAGCGCCGCGGTCACCCTCCTGCTGCCAGCGCTGAAACAGCTCGGGTGAACTGACGCCGGTCGTGGACCGGCCCGGGAATGAGGCCACCGCCGTGCTGCCTTCCTATTCGCAGACGGGTTCGTTTGTAGCACACATCGGCCCAGCTCTGGCCAGGATTTTCCGGCCCATGTTCGCGCGAGAACGTTGGCCGCCGGCGGGCCGGCGGCGAGCTCAGGCGGCGACCTGGTGCTCGAGCGCCGGCGATTCGGTGTTGTCGGTCAGCAGGTCGAGCACGGCCGACTCGATCCGTCCGCGCACGCGATCGTCGGCGGGGTCGAGGTCGGGTATGCGGTCGATCGCGGCGCCGATCGTCCACCCCGACTGGTAGCGGTCGAAGATCCGCGGATCGATGTACGCCCGCCGAGCGACCGCCGGCGTATTCCCGAGCAGTTCGGCGACAGCGCGAACCGCGCTGTCGATCGCTCGTTTGCGCGCGGTCTTGGTGGCGGCGTCCCGCCCGGCGGTCCCGAGGGAGACCGAGGCCAGCACGGTCGCGTTCCAGGTGCGGAAGTCCTTGGCGCTGAAGTCCTCGCCAAGGATCTCCTTGAGGTAGTCGTTTATCTCGTCGGAGCGAACGCCGTGCCACTGACTCGCCGCTCGATAGGCCAGCAGCTGCGGGCCGCCGCCCCGGCGGCGCCGAAGGGCCCGCAGAATCTCGATCGAGACGGGATCGGATATCACCTGCCGCCGCCGGACCCCCGCCTTGGCGAGATAGTCGAACGCGACCTCGTTTCCATGAAGCGTGACGTGCTCCTGGCGCAACGTGGCCAGGCCGAGTCCACCCTCCTCGTCGGCATACTCCTCGCTGCCGATTCGGAACATGCCGATGTCGAGCAGGC
>JAFAXX010000052.1 GCA_019240655.1 Solirubrobacterales bacterium | reverse complement strand
ACTCGCGCACGTAGTCGAAGTCCGGCGCGGACCGGACCAGGCCCCGGGTGTACGGGTGCCAGGGGGTGAGCAGGACGTCGGCGACGGCGCCGCTCTCGACCAGCTGCGCGCCGTACATCACGGCCACCCGCTGGCAGATCTGCGCGACGACCGGCAGGTCATGGGTGACGAACACCAGGCTGACCCCGGACTCGCGGCACAGCCGGGCCAGCAGCCGGAGGATCTGGTCCTGGATGGTGACATCCAGGGCGGTGGTCGGCTCGTCGCAGAGGATGATTTCCGGGTCACAGGACAGCGCGATCGCGATCATCACCCGCTGGCGCATGCCACCGGAGAACTCGTGCGGGTAGGAGCGCAGGCGGTCGCCAGCGTGCGGAATCCCCACTCGCTCCATCAGCTCGACGGCGCGATCGAGCGCCTGGGCCTTCGTCGTGCCGGGCTCGTGCACGCGAATCTGCTCGACGATCTGGTCCCCCACCCGGTAGACCGGATCGAGTGAGCTCATCGGGTCCTGGAAGACCATCGCGATCTCCGCGCCCCGCACCTTGTGCAGTTCCGCGTCGGCCGCGCTGATCAGGTCGCGACCCTCGAACCATGCCGTGCCCTCAAAGCGCGCGTTGGGCCCGCGGGTCAGACCCATCAGCGTCATCACGGAGACCGACTTGCCAGACCCCGACTCGCCCACGATCGCCACCACCTCCCCCCGGTGAACTGTGAACGACACCCCGTCCACCGCCCGTACCACGCCATCCTCGGTGGCGAACGAAACGCCCAGGTCCTCGACTCGGAGCAGCGAATCCTCGACCATCAGGCGGAGAGGCGGATGCGCGGGTCGAGCAAGGCGTAGATGATGTCCACCACCGCGCCGAGTAGCACCACAAAGAAGGCAGTGAGCATCGTCACCACCATCACCGGAGGGACGTCGAGGCGTTGGATGGAGTCGGCGGCGAACTGACCCACGCCATGGAGGCTGAACACCGACTCGGTGAGGATCGCCCCGCCGCCGATCACCTGCGCGAAGTCGAGGCCCCACAGCGACACGATCGGGATCAGCGAGTTGCGCAGCGTGTGCCGGACCAGCACCTGCCGGTCGGAGAGGCCCTTGGCCCTCGCCGTGCGCACGTAGTCCTCGTGGACCGTGTCGAGGATCGTCGAGCGCAGCACGCGGGAATAGATCCCAATGAACAGCACCGACAGGACCAGCCACGGTGCGATCAGGTGGGTGAACCACTGTGCCGGGTTCTGAGTCAGCGGGACGTAGCCGGCCAGCGGGATGATGCCCGCCTTGTAGCCCGCGTAGTAGATCGCCAGCGCGCCAAGGAAGAACGGCGGGCTCGAGACGCCGATGAACGCCAGCACGGTGAGCGCACGGTCGGTGAACCGCCCCGCCTTGACCGCGGTGATGACCCCGAACAGGATTCCCAGCCCGAGCCAGATGATCCCCGCCCCGATCGCCAGCGAGAGCGTCGCGGGCAGGCCCTGGCGGATCGAGTCGAGGACGTTGACGCCCTGCGAGTAGGAGACCACCGTGCCGGTGAAGATCTTGCCCATCGTCTTGACGTACTGCACGTAGACCGGCCGGTCGAAGCCCCACTCGTGGCGGACCTGGGCGATCTCGGCCTGGTTGGCCGTGCGCCCGGCGATCCGGATCGCGGGGTCGCCATTGGGGATGATCTGGAAGATCATGAAGGTCAGGATCGAGATCACGACCAGGACGCCGGCGGCGGCGATCAGGCGTCGGATCGTGAAGCGCAGCATCAGCGGCCGATTCTGACCTTGGCGCGGGGATCGAGCGCGTCCCGGACGCCGTCGCCGAACACATTGACGCTGAGCACCGCGATCACCAGCATCAGCCCGGGCACGAGCACGAGATGGATCGCCGCGGGGATGTTGCGAACCCCGTCGGAGATCATCGTGCCCCACGACGGGTTCGGCGGCTGCACCCCTGCCCCGAGGTAGGACAGGCCGGCCTCGAGCAGGATCGCGTTGGCCAGCATCAGCGGGATGAAGACGATGATCGTCGAGGCCACGTTGGGCAGGATCTCGCTGGCCATGACCCGGAGATGGCTGAGTCCCTGGGCCCGCGCCGCGTCCACGAACTCCCGCTCGCGCAGCCCGAGCACCTGGCCGCGGATCGGCTTGGCCACATACGGGATGTAAACGAGGCCGATGATCGCGGCGGGCACGAACAGCGAATTGCCCTTCACGTTGATGGCCCCGAGGTTGATCCCGCCGACGGCCAGCGAGACACCGAGCGCCACGCCCAGGATGTACACGGGGTAGGCCCAGATCACGTCCAGCGCCCGAGACAGCACGCCGTCGACCGCGCCGCGGTGGTAGCCCGCCAGGATTCCGATGATCGCCGCCAGGATCATCGTGATCAGGGTCGCCACGGCCCCGACCTCGAGCGAGTTGCGCCCGCCGTAGAGCAGCCGCACGGCTACGTCGCGGCCGCCGGGATCGGCGCCGAGGAAGAACCGCGAATGCCACGTCGGCCCGATCGGGATGCCGATCGTGTTGATGACGTATTCGCTCTTGCCGCCGATCTTGATCTGCTCGGTGATGTGCTCGTCGTTTGGTCCGGTGTGAGCGATGTCGTGCGAATAGACGGGAGCAAGCAGGCACGCGACCACGATGAGCAGGAAGATCGCGCCGAACAGCAGGGCCCCGCGGTTGCGCCGCAGGCGCCGCCAGGCAAGCCGGTAGGGACCGGTGCCCGGTGGAAGCTCACGCTCCTGTTCCTCTCGCAGCAGCTCGGCGGACAGCCCAGATGAGAACTCGGTGCCGGTCGCCTCGGTGGCGCGTTGGGTGGCCATCTCTTCCCGTAACCCTAACCGCCGGGGCCGGAGAGGCGACCCGCCCCTCCGGCCCCGCGTGATCCGTTATTTCTGCTTCAGCGTGAGCCAGTCCCAGCCATAGACCTGGTGCAGCACAGCCGAGCCGTAGTCGATCCGGTTGGAGGTGAACTTGGGGAACGACGCGTACCCGAAGACCGCGAAGTAGGCCTTCTGCGCCGTGTAGTAGTCGAGCGCCTCCCATTGGCCGGCGTAAGCGCTCAGCTGATCGGAGGGAGCCTTGTACAGACTCCCCAGTGAGTTGGTCTTCGAATTGATGAAGGGGTCGTTGATCTGGCCGAAGTTCTGGTTGTTGGTCGGCAGGATCGCGTCCCCGGCGGCCAGGATCCCGTAGAAGTCGATCGGGTTCGGGAAGTCCTGGTTCCAGTCGGCAAAGCCGGTCTGGGCGTTCAGCTTCAGGTTCCCGATCGTCGCGAAGTACGTCGCGTCGGCGATGATCTTCTCGCTCGCCTTAAAGCCGATCTGGTTGAGGAAGCTCGTGTAGTAATCCACGAACTGCCGGCGCGGTGAGCGCTCCTCGCCCCAGACCGTGATCGGCGTGCCCGCCATCCCCGACTGCTGGACCAGCTGCTTGGCCTTGGCCAGGTTCGGCGTCGCGGGATCACCATAGGGGCACGGCTTCGTCGCATGCCCGATCATCGGCGGCGGGAGCAGGTAGCACCCGGGCACGAAGAATCCCGAGCCCAGTCGCGCGAGCGCGTTCCGGTCGAGCCCCACGACCACCGCTTCGCGCGCGAGCTGGCTCGAGAACGGCTTGGTCTTGCTGTTGAGGAAGAAGTAGTAGGTGGACGGGAACACCACCTTGCTGTAGCGGTCCGAGGCCTGGCTGGTGACCTGCGGCAGGACGCTCGGCGGGACGGTGTCCGCGAAGTCGAATACGTCGGCCGAGTTGTTCAGCACTGAGAGTGCATTGGAAGTCGTGTTCGACGCGATCTTGGCGTTGATCTGGTTGACGTTACCCGAGGGAATCCCCGGGACCGGCGTCCAGTACTGGTTCTTGACCACGGAGTACGAGACGTTGGGCACGACGTTGACGATCTTGTATGGGCCCACGCCGGGTGGCGGGCTGGCCGGCATGTTCTTCATCGGCGTGCCCGCGGGAACGGGCGCGAACGCCGGGAAGGCAAGCACGTTGCTGAATGCCCCGTAGGGGGCGGTGAGCTTGATCGTGATCTGACCGGTCGCGTCGTTCGCGGTGATCCCGGAGATCGTCTTGGCCTTGCCGGCGGCGTAGGCCGAGGCGCCCTCCACGTTGGCGGTGATGAACGACGAACCTCCCCACGGAATCTTCAGCGAGCGCTCGACGGCGTAGGTGAAATCGCTCGCCTTGACCGGCTGACCGTTCGAGAACTTCAGCCCGCTGCGCAAGGTCATCGCGTACGTCTTGCCGTCCGCCGAGATCTTCGGCAGCGCGGTGGCCAGGCCCGGAATCAGCGTGCCGCCGGCCGCGCCGGTGGCGTGCTGGTAGGCCACCAGTGGAACGTAGGCCACCTGGTCGGGCTCGAGCGCCTGGGTGGTGTAACCGTCGCCCGGGTCGAGGGAGTCCGGCGCGGTGCCGAACACCTGGGTGATCGTCCCGCCGGATTTCCCGCTCGAGGCCGAGCTCGACGACGCGCCCGAGCTCGCGCTGGAGCTCGAGCTTGACGAACCTCCGCACGCCGCCAGCGCGACCACCGAGGCGACGGCGAGCACAGCCGGGATCACCGGTCTTTGACGTCTCCTCACAATGCCTCCTCCTCGAAGCTTGGATGGAATTCGGCTCCAATGTATTGGCCCCGGCCGAGACCTGGAAAGCCTCACGAACTTTCCTAATCAACCGTCAACACGCGGCCAGGCAGCGACTTCGACGGCATGTCGAATGCCGCGGGCGGCGGCACGCCGAATCGGCCAAGCGGGGAAGCCATCGGCATCGGGGCTACGGCGCCAGCACCGCTTTGCCGACCTCCCCGGCACGGGCGGCGTCGATCGCGGCCTGGGCGCGCTCGAGCGGGAAGCGCGTCACCAGGCGCTCGAGCGGGAAGCGCGCTCGCAGCTGCGGCAGCGTGCGCAGGTACTCGACGAAATGCCCGGCCGAGAACGCCCACGAGCCGAGCAGGGTCAGCTGCTTGCGGGTGATGAGATGTGGGTTGAGCGGGGTGGGGCCGTGGTCGGTGTACTGGCCGAGTACGAGCACCCGGCCGCCGGGGCGAGCCAGGTCAAGCGCCTCGGACACCGCGGCGGGCGCGCCGGTGCACTCGACGACCAGATCGCCGCCGCGCTCCCGGGTCAGCTCCCGTACGCGGGCCAGGCGCTCGTCCACGTCCAGCTCGTCGATGTCGAGCTGCTCGTCCCCCACTGCCAGCTCCTCGGCGAGGCGGAGCCGCGCGGCCGGGGCGCCGATCACGATCACCGGGCGGGCGCCGGCCAGCTGCGCGTACATCGCCGCCGCGAGCCCGACCGGGCCGGCGCCCTGCACCACCACCGACTCTCCGGGGCGCACGGGAGCGATGTGGAGCAGCCCGTGGACGGCCGTCGGCCCGGCGCACCCGAGCGCGATCACCGCCGCCGGCGGCTGGTCCTCGGCCAGGCGCACGACGGTCGTGCCGGCCTCGAGGCGGATTCGCTCCGCCCACGAGCCGGTGAGGTGCGGCGGCTGCCCCAGGGGCCGGTTGATCCCGTAGATCCGGCGGCGCTCGCACAGCGTCGGCTCCTGCTCGTCACGGCAGTACGGGCAGACGCCGCAGGCGATGTTCGAGGCCCAGGCGATCCGGTCGCCGGCCGCGAGCGTCGCCCCGAGCGCGTCGCGGTCGACGCCCGGTCCCAGTGCGCTCGCCCGCCCGACCCCCTCGTGCCCGAGCACCAGCGGCAGCGGAATCGGCAGCCGGCCCGCCTGGAGATGCACGTCCGTCCCGCACACGCCGCCGTACTCGACCGCGGCCACGATCTCGCCCGGCTCGGGACCGGCGCCGTCCGCTTCCACCTCGCGGAGGACCACCGGCGCGCCGAACGCCTCCAGCACCACACAGCGGGTCGCGGGCATGGGCCGCGACATTACACTGCGCGCTGGTGAGCCAGAGGGGCGAGTTCCAGGGGCGCACGGCGCTGATCACCGGCGGCGCCGGCGACATCGGCGCGGCCGCGGCGCGGCGGCTGATGGCGAGCGGCGCGCGCGTGGCCACGCTGGACGTGCGCGCTGCCGCGCTCGACGGCGCTCTGGCGCTGACCGGCGACGTAACCCGTTCGGCGGACGTGGACGCTGCCGTCGCCGGGGCCGAGGCAGAGCTCGGTCGGCTCGACGTCCTCGTGTGCGCCGCCGGGGTGAGTGGCGAGTCGCTGCACACCGCCGACGTCTCCGACGAGGAATGGCGGCGAGTGTTCGCGATCAACTCCGACGGCGTGTTCTTCGCCAACCGGGCGGCGGCCCGGGTGATGGTCCCACGGGGCTACGGCCGGATCGTCAACGTCGCCTCGATCGCCGGCAAGGAGGGCAACCCGATGGCGGCCGCCTACTCGGCCTCGAAGGCCGCGGTGATCGCGATGACCAAGGCGATCGGAAAGGACCTCGCCGAGACCGGCGTGCTGGTCAACGCAATCGCACCGGCCGTGATCAAGACGCGGATGCTCGGCGACATGAGCGAGGCGCACGTCGCCTACATGGTCGAGCGGATCCCGATGAAGCGCATGGGCCTGCCCGAGGAGGTGGCCGAACTGGTCGCGTTCCTCGCCTCGGAGGCGTGCAGCTTCTCCACCGGGGCGACGTTCGACCTCTCCGGCGGCCGCGCGACCTACTGAGCCGGACGCCGCCGGGTGCGCGCGGGCGTACGCCTACCACCCGGCGACCCCCCAGGACTCGCTGCGTGGATCGCTCGCGCCGGCGAAGCCGTCCCGGGTCCGGACGATGAGCTGGGCGTGGCCGAACTCCTGCGCGAACGGAGCCTCGACCGAGACCGGGTGGCCGCGCGCGGCCAGGGCCTTCGCCCACGGCGCGGGCGCGTGGCCCTCGACGAGCACCTCGTCGCCGAGGACGGCGAAGCGGCCCGCCGCCATCGCCTCGGCGGGTGGCTGCCCGGCAGCGTACAACCGGCTCAGGAGCTGAAGCAGGATCTGCGGCTGGATCTCGCCGCCGCGGGTGGCCAGCGCCGCTCGCAGCGAGCCGTCGGAGCCGGTGAGGAGCGCCGGGGCGAGCGTGTGCGGTGGGCGCCGCCCGGGGCCGTAGAGCGCCGGATGGCCGGGACGGAGCGAGAACGACGCGCCGCGGTCGTGAAGCGGCACCCCGATCCCGGGCAGGAACAGCATCGAGCCCCAGCTCTGGAAGTTCGACTGGAGCAGCGAGACGGCCATGCCCGCCCCGTCGACCACGCACAGCGAGACGGTTCCGCCGGCCACCGGCGCAGCCGCGACGGACGCCGCCCGCCGCGCGCTGACGCGGGAGCGCAACTCCTCCAGGCGCGCCGGCGAGATCAGCGCCTCGCCGTCCGAGCCTTCGTGCCAGACGGCGTCGCGGTCGGCGGCGGCCGCACGCGAGGTCTCGATCAGCAGATGCGCCCACAGCGGTTCGCCGGGAGCGGGCAGCTCGAGCTCGGAGGCGACCGCGGCCGAGGCGAGCGTCAGGTAACCCTGCGAGTTCGGCGGCAGCGACCACAGCCGCCCGCCGAAGGCCTCGATCCCGAGCGCGGCGACCCACTCGGCCTGCGAGCGAGCCAGGTCGGACTCCACGTACTCGCCGGCGCCGACCGCGAGCACGGCCCGGCCGAACTCACCGCCATACACCGCATCGCGCCCACCCGCCGCCAGTGCCTCGAGCACGCGCGCCACTCCCGGACGCCGGACGAGCTGGCCGGCGCGCAGCGCACCCGCACCGGTGAAGTCCTCCGCCCCGGTGACTTGCTCCGCCGCGGGCACTTCGGCGAGCGCCTGGCTGGCCGCGGCCAGCCCCGGCGAGGCGGCGAAGCCCTCGGCGGCGGCGTGGCGGGCGCGCTCGAGCAGCGTCGCGAACGGCAGGCGGCCGAAGCGCTCGTGCAGCGCGAGCCAACCGTCGACGCATCCGGGGACGGGCGCGCAGGCGGGATCTCCGACCGCGGGGATCCGGCGGTGGCCGGCGGCGCGCAGCCGCTCGGGATCGGCGCCTGATCCGGCCCGTCCGGACGCGTTGAGCGCCGACGGGCGCCCTTCGCCGTCGATGTGGACCAGGCACAGGAGATCGCCGCCGAGGCCGCACTGGTGCTGCTGGGTGACCGCCAGCACGGCGCAGGCCGCGATCGCCGCGTCGGCGGCCGTGCCGCCGGCGCGCAGCGCCTCGAGCCCGGCCTGGGCAGCCAGCGCGTCGACGGTGCACACCAGCGCCCGCGTCGCGTACCGGGTCTCGTAGAGCGCGGGCGTCATGCGACGAGATGATGGCAACTGCGCCCTGCCCCGGCCCTCCTGGTAGGGTCGCGCCCGTGAGGGAGAGGACGGTCGTCCTGGTCGGCACGCTCGACACCAAGGGCGCGGAGTACGCCTACCTGCGCGAGCGCCTGACGATCCACGGCATGCAGACCGTGCTCGTCGATGTCGGCACGCTCGAGCCGCCGGGGACCGAGCCGGACATCTCCCGGCACGACGCGGCCGCCGAGGCTGGCATCGACCTCGAGGAGTTGACGCGCGCCCGAGATCGCGGCCGCGCGGTCGGCGCGATGGCCGGCGCCGCGGCGGCGGTCGTGCGCCGGCTGTATGCCGAGGGACGTTGCGACGGCGTCCTCGCCGCCGGCGGCTCGGGGAACACGGCGATCGCCACGACGGCGATGCAGGCGCTGCCGGTGGGCGTGCCGAAGCTGATGGTCTCCACCGTGGCGGCCGGCGACACGCGCGACTACGTGGGCGCCGCCGACGTGACCCTGATGGCGTCGGTGACCGATATCGCGGGGATCAACTCGATCTCGGGGCGGATCCTGGCCAACGCCGCCGCGGCGATGGCCGGGATGGTGCAGGCCCCGACGGTCGAGCTCGGCGAGCAACGTCCGTTGATCGCGGCGACGATGTTCGGAGTGACCACGCCGTGCGTGACCGCCGCGCGCGAGGCGCTCGAGGCGCGCGGCTACGAGGTGCTCGTCTTCCACGCCACCGGGACCGGCGGCACCGCGATGGAGGGCCTGGTCGACTCGGGCTTCATCGCCGGCGTGCTCGACATCACGACGACCGAGCTGTGCGACCGCCTGGTCGGCGGCGTGCTCCCGGCCGGCCCCGAGCGGCTCGAGGTGGCCGGGCGCCACGGGATCCCGCAGGTCGTCTCGCTCGGTGCGCTCGACATGGTCAACTTCGGCGCCCGCGATACCGTGCCCTCGCAATTCGAGGGCCGCAATCTCTACGTGCACAACCCGTCGGTGACGCTGATGCGCACCACGCCGGAGGAGTGCGCCGAGCTCGGCCGGCTCATCGCCGGCAAGCTCGCCGCCGCCAGCGGGCCGGTCGCGTTGTTCGTCCCGCTGCGCGGGGTCTCGGCGATCGATGCCGAGGGCGGCCCGTTCCACGACCCGGCCGCCGACCAGGCGCTGTTCGACGCGCTGCGGGAGAACCTGCCCGAGCGCGTCGAGCGGCACGAGCTCGAGCACAACATCAACGACCCCGAGTTCGCCCGCGCGATGGTCGACCGCCTGGTCGGCTACCTCGACGAGGCGGCGCGATGACCGGAGACGCCGCGCGTTCGCGACTGCGGGCCACGCTCGACGGCGGCGGCCTGATCATCGGCGCCGGCGCCGGCACTGGTCTGTCGGCCAAGTGTGCCGAGAACGGCGGCGCCGATCTGATCATCATCTACAACTCGGGGCGCTACCGGATGGCCGGCCGCGGCTCGCTGGCCGGCCTGATGCCCTACGGAGACGCCAACGCGATCGTGCTCGACATGGCGCGCGAGGTGCTGCCCGTGGCCCGGCGCACGCCGGTGCTGGCCGGGGTCTGCGGCACCGATCCGTTCCGTCTCATGGACCGCTTCCTGGCCGAGATCGAAGCCGCCGGCTTCGCCGGCGTCCAGAACTTCCCCACCGTCGGCCTGATCGACGGAGTCTTCCGCGCCAACCTCGAGGAGACCGGGATGAGCTACGAGCTCGAGGTCGAGATGGTCGCCCTGGCCCGCGAGCGCGGATTGCTCACCGCCCCCTACGTGTTCGACGCGGCCGAAGCGCAGGCCATGGCCCGAGCCGGCGCGGATGTGCTCGTCCCGCACATGGGACTGACGACCAAGGGCACCATCGGCGCCCACACCGCCCGCTCCCTCGACGAGTGCGTGACCCTGATCCAGGAGATGCGCGACGCCGCGGCCGCGGTCAACCCTGAGGTGCTCGTGCTCTGCCACGGGGGACCGATCGCCGAGCCGGAGGACGCCGCCTACGTGCTCGAGCGCACCACCGGAGTGGTCGGGTTCTTCGGCGCCTCGAGCATGGAGCGGCTGCCAACCGAGGTGGCGATGACCGAGAACATGCGCCGGTTCAAGGCGATCGGCAAGTGAGCGACAACGGCCCCGGGGCCAGGAGGAGAGAGCATGAGCAAGTTCGTCAAGCGCAGCGACGTGGAGGACGAGCAGTTCGAATGGGGGGTCATCGGCTGGCGCTGCGTGCCGCGCACGGGGGCCAGGCAGATCGTGGTGATGGACGTCTCGCTCGAGCCCGGCCAGGGCCACGACTTCCACCGCCACCCGGGCCAGGAGGAGATGATCATCGTCAAGCGGGGGCGGATCACCCAGTACCTCGAGCGCGAGTCCACCACGCTTCAGGCCGAGGACTCGGTGTTCATCGAGGCCGACGTCGTGCACGCCTCCTTCAACGAAGGCGATGAGACGGCCCACCTTCAGGTGGTGATCGCGCCGTCACTCGGCGAGGGCACCGGCTACGGACTGGTCGACGTCTCCGGCGAGGAGCCGTGGGCGTCCGTGCGGAATCACGCCTGAGCCGCGCCGGCGCCGAACCGCCGCCGGCGACCTTTCGCCCGAGTATTTCGGGGCCTCGCTGCGCTCGGCGTCCGTGGGGCCGGGGAGTCCGGGCGTTGTGGGTTCGTGTCGCTCCGGTCTCTCGGTTGGGGCTGTTGGCTGGCGCCTCAGCCCGCGGCCTGCGGCCGCAGCCCGGGTCGTTGGACTGCGCGGTATTAGGCAGTGAAGGATGGGGGATCGGGCGCTGCGACGACCATAACGTTCACAGCGGCCCGGTCGGCAAGCCGCTGTGAACGTTATGGGCGTCCTGCGCCCACAAGTGCACGTCGGCGCGGGGCACGACTGGCGCTTGTTACGTAATGGTCGTTCCCCCCACCCTTCACCGCCCGATACCGGGCAAACCGACCTCCCCGGGCTGCGGCCAAAGGCCGCGGGCGGAGGCGCCAGCGCGCAGCACCCCGAGAGACCGCAGCCACACGACCCGAAAACGCCCGGAGTAGCCGGCCCCACGGACGCCGCGCGCAGCGCGGCCCGTTACCGCGCGTCGCCGCCCGCCGGCGCCGCGGCCCAGGCGACGATCTGCTCGGCGGTTATCGGCAGCGAGGTCACCCTCACCCCGTAGGGCTCGAGGGCGTCCTCGATCGCGGCGCTGAGGATCGCCGGCGTCAGCATCCGCCCCCCCTCGCCGGCGCCTTTGATGCCGTACGGGGTGTAGGGCGAGGGCGTCTCCTGGTGGGCGACGGTCATCGTCGGGACGTCGAGCGAGGACGGCAGGTGATAGTGCTCGAAGGTCTCGTTGCGCAGCCGGCCCTGCTCGTCGTAGCGGTACTCCTCGTACAGCGCGCTCCCCAGTCCCTGAATCGTGCCGCCGATGATCTGGCCGGTCAGCGTCTTCGGGTTGACCACCGTGCCGGCGTCGTGGACAGCACAGTAATGGAGGAACTCGAGCTTGCCGGTCTCGACGTCCACCTCGACCACGGCCAGATGCCACGCGTGTCCGACGAAGGGGTAGAAGATGCCGAGGTCCGAGCGGTCTTCGGAGGGCACCGTGGTGAGCGGATGGTCGTAGGTCGACTGCGCCGCCAGTCCGCTCTCCAGGTCGGCGGGCAGGTCGAGGCGGAACATGTACGCGCTGAGCGCCACGTCGGCCAGCGCGAGGCGCTGGTCCGGCGACCCGGCCACCTCGATGCCGCCATCGCGAAACTGCAGATCGTTCTCGTTGGCCTCGAGCTGGTGGGCGGCGATCCGCTTGATCTTCTCCTTTACCTGGGTGGCGGCGCCGGCGACCGCGCCGGAGACCATCACCGTGTAGCGCGAGCCGCCGGGGCCGGTGCCCGGCAGCGCGTGCTGGGAGTCGGCGTAGGTGACCACCACCGAGGTCGGGTCGACGTCGAATTCCTCCGCCACCACCTGGGCGACCACCGTCTCCGGGCTGTTGCCCCACTGCGCCTGCGAATGCAGCGTGACGACGATCTGGCCGGTCGGGTCGATCTGCAAGCTCGCGCTCTCAGGGCTAGCCGTCGGGGTGAAGTCGGGCTGGTCGAACCAGAACCAGAACTCGGTTGAGCTGAACACGCTGCGCTCGTTCGAGGCCACCACACCGATGCCGAGGTGGCGTCCCTCGGTGCGCGCCTTGTCCCGCTCGGCCACCCAGTGCTCGTAGTCGGCGAGCTCGAGCAGGCGGTCGAGCACCGCGGGGTAGTTGCCGCTGTCGTAGATGTTGCCGGTCGGGGTGCGATACGGGAACTGGTCCGGTGCGATCAGGTTGCGGCGCCGTAGTTCGATGCGGTCCATCCCGAGCTCGCGGGCGGCCATGTCGACCAGCCGCTCGAGCATCCAGTTCGACACCTCGGCGCCGAAGCCGCGGTAGGCGCCCTGCTGGTTCTTGTTGGTCAGGACGGCGTGCAGGCTGTACTGCACGTGGCCGATGCGGTACGGGCCAACGATCTGCGAGAGGCCGTTGCCGTGCGTGCCCGTCCCAAACTGCAGGTAGGCGCCGTAGTCGTCCACGCAGTCGATCCGCAGCGCGCGCAGCGTGCCGTCCGCGTCGAACGCCAGCTCGGCGTCGTAGAAGCGGTCCGAGCCGCAATGGTCGTTGCTGGCGATGTGCGTGATCCGATCCTCGATGAACTTGACGGGGCGCCCGGTCGCCATCGAGAGCCATCCCGCAAACGTCGGCACCTTGTGCATGAAGAACTTCGATCCGAAGCTGCCGCCGGCCGCCACCGGCACGACCTTCAGCTTGCTGGCCGGGATCTTCAGCGAGCCCGCGATCAGCCAATGGAAGTAGGTGAAGCTCATCGAGTTGGCGTAGATCGTCACCACGCCGGTGCCGCGGTCGTAGTCGCCGATCGCGCCGTTGGTGTCCATCGGCATCCCGGTCGAGCGCGGCCAGTTCAGCTCGGCGCGCACGACGTGCTCCGCCGCGGCGAACTCGCCGTCGACGTCACCGAAGGTGAACGTCCGCTCGTAGGCGACGTTGCTGCCGAGCTTCTCGTGGACCCGTGGCGCGTCCTCGCGCTGGGCGGCGAACGGATCGAGCACCACCGGCAAGGGCTCGTACTGCACCTCGATCAGATCACAGGCGTCCTCGGCGATGTAGCGATCCTCGGCCACCACCGCGGCGACCGTCTCGCCGTAGTGGCGAACCTTCTCGACCGCGATCATGTCCTGGATGATCGGCCCGGCGCCGAACGACGGCAGCGGCGCCGCGGTCGCGGCAACGTCGGCGCCGGTCAGCACCTTGATCACTCCGGGCAGGCGCTCGGCCCTCGAGATGTCGATGCTGACGATGCGGGCGTGGGCGTGAGGACTGCGCAGCACCGCCGCGTGCGCCATGCCCGGGAGCGTGATGTCGTCGATGTAGCGGCCCTCCCCGCGGAGCAAGCGGGGATCCTCCACGCGGTTCATGCTCTTGCCGACCCACCGGCGGCCGGCTTCCTTGAGCGCGGTCTCGGTGGCGATCCGGGCCGCCGCGGGATGCTGCTCGATTCCCTCGAGTCGTCCGACGCTCATCTCGTGTCCTGCGCTACGCGGACCGGCGGCGCGGTCTCGATCCGAATCGAGTGAGCGGTCTGCTGCGCCTGCGCGACCGCGGCGATCGCCGCCACGATCTGCTGGTAGCCCGTGCAGCGGCAGATCACGCCGTTGATTGCCTCCCGGATCCGGCGCGCGTCGGTGACGCCTGGGTTCTCGCGCAGGAACTGCTTGGCGGTCAGCAGCATCGCCGGCGTGCAGAAGCCGCACTGCAGGGCGTGATGCTCGGTGAACGCCAGCTGCAGCTCGTCGAGCTCGCCGTCGGAGCCGGCCAGCGACTCGACCGTCTCCACCGAACGGCCGCCGGCCTGGACGGCGAACATCAGGCACGAGCGAATCGCGGCTCCGTCGAGCAGCACGTTGCAATTGCCGCAGAAGCCGTGCTCGCAGGCCACGTGGGTTCCCTTGAGCCCGAGGTCCTCGCGCAGGAAGTCGGCCAGCGTGCGCCGCGGCTCGACCTCACGGTCATAGCCCCGCCCGTTGACCTCGACGTGGACGGGCACCCTCTGGCTCACGCCGGCGCCCTCCGGTGTGCACGCTCGGCGGCGTCGCGCAGTGCCCGCCGGGCGAGCACGGGAGCCACTCGCTGCCGGTACGAGGCCGAGGCTTCGACGTCGTCGAGCGGGTCGAGGCGGCCGAGCAGGTCGGCGATCGCGTCATCGCGGGTGAGCGCCTCGCTGACGTCGACGCGGTGTGGCGTCGGCGCCACGCACAGCAGCACGAGCTCACCGTGGCCGTCGGGCGACACCTGGGCGGCGGCGGCGACCTGCGCGTAGTCACGGTGGCGAACGCTCACCTCGTGGAAGGCGGCGCCGGTGCCCGGCGCGGGCGCGGGGAACCTCACCGCGACGATCAGCTCACCGTCGCCCAGCGCCGTCTCCCCCGGGCCGCGGAAGAACTCGCGCGCGGCCAGCGAGCGCTGCCCCGCGGCCGAGCAGATATCGAGCTGCGCGTCGAGCGCAACCGCCGCGGCGGTCAGCTCGGCCCACGGCGCGGCGAAGGCCAGTGAGCCGGCCAGGGTGCCACGGCGGCGCGTCTCCGGATAGCCGACGAACCCAGCCGCTTCCCGCAGCAGTGGCCACGACTCGGCGACCTGCGGATCGTCGAGCAGCGCCTGCTGGCGGACGAGCGCGCCGACGTGGAGCTCGCCGTCGCGACGTTCGATCGCGTCGAGGCCCGGGATGCCGTTGATGTCGACGAGCGCCGACGGCCTGCAGCGGCGGAACTTCAGCAGTTGCACGAGGCTCTGACCGCCGGCCAGCACGCGGGCCTGCGGATCGCGGGCGAGCAGCTCGACCGCCTCCGAGACGGTGCCGGGTGCGTGGTAGGTGAAGGGCGGCGGCTTCAGCGCGGGTCCTCTCCTCGCCGCGGAGCCTATCCGCGGCGGGTCCCGGATGGCAAACCCGGCGTCACGCGTCGACCTCCGGCGTCACGCGTCGACCTCCGGCGTCAGGCATCGACCTCCCCACCGCGATCTTCTCAGCGCAGCTCGCCGGCCAGCAGCGAGGGATGCTCCATCAGCTCGACCACGTCGTCGACCAGCGCCCCCAGCGTGTGCCCGTCGAGTACGCGGTGGTCACCCGATACGGCGATCGCGATGATCGGCCGCGCCACGACCTGGCCGTCGCGGACGACGGCTCGCTGATCGAGCCTGCCGATCCCGAAGTTCACCACCTGGCCCGGGGCGATCAGCGGCGTGCCGAGCCACCCGCCGAGCGCGCCGTAATTGTTCACGGTGATCGTCGCCCCGCTGAGCTGGGCCGGCGTTAGGCGATTGGCACGCGCCGCCGGCACGAGCTCGGCGAGCTCACGCGCGATCTCCGCCGCCGACTTCGCCTGCGCGCCATGCACCACCGGAACCACAAGGCCCTGGGGCGCGGCCACCGCCACGCCGATGTTGATGGCGCCGCGCAGGGTGATCTCCTCGCGCTCGAGGTCGATCGACGCGTTGGCGTAGGGATGGCGGGGCAGCACCGAGGCGACCATCTTGGCGATCAATGGAGTCACCGTCATCGCCCGGGCCAGCGACTCGTCGCCGCTTCGCTCGGCCCGCCGCTTTAGCGCGGTCCGGGCCGCGCTCAGCTCTGTGGCGTCGACCTCCCGATAGTCGATGATGTGCGGAATCGTCCGCCAGGACTCGGTCATCGCCCGGGCGATCGCGCGGCGGGTGCCGCGCAGGGGGACGATCTCGTCCTCGGCGCGAGGCACCGCGGCGTCGGGAGGCACCGCGGCGTCGGGAGGCGCCCCCGCGTCGGGACGCGCGTCCCCGCCTGGTTGCCCGTCCGCACCGCCGCTCAGCGTGGCGATTGCCCCCTCGACGTCCGAGCGCGTGATCCGGCCACCCGGACCGCTGCCGGCCAGCGCGGAGAGATCGACGCCCGCCTCCTGGGCCAGCCGGCGCACCGCCGGCGCGGCCAGCGGCTGGGCACCGGGCTCGCCGGTCCTCCTCCCCGGCGCAGCGGCTGGCGCCGCGAGTTCCGCCGCGTCCCCGCCCGGCGGCTCGAACACCGCCAGGACCGCGCCGACGGCGAGCGTCTCGCCGGGCTGGGCTCCGAGCTCGAGCACGATCCCGGCCGTCGGGCAGGGAATCGTGACCACCGCCTTGTCGGTCTGGACGTCGACCAGCGGCGCGTCCTCGCTCACGCGGTCGCCCACGGCGACGTGCCACTCGATGATCTCGCCGGCGTCGATGCCCTCCCCGACGTCGGGCAGGCGAAACTCGTGCGGCACCTCAGACCTCTCCGGCGACGCGGCGAATCGCGTGCTTGACGCGCTCGATGCTCGGCAGGTAGTGCTCCTCGACCGAGGCGATCGGATACGGAGTGTCATAAGCGGTGACCCGGCCGATCGGCGCCTCGAGCGACCAGAACGCCTCCTCCTGGATCGTCGCGATCACCTCGGCCCCGAAGCCTGCGGTCATCGGCGCCTCGTGCACGACCACCGCCCTCCCGGTACGGGCGACGACCTCGGCCAGGGCGCGGACGTCCAGCGGCACGAGCGTGCGCAGGTCGAGCACGGCGCACGAGATGCCGTCGGCCGCGAGCTGCGCGGCCGCCTCCGCCGCCACGGTGACGGCGGCCGACCAGGCGATCACCGCGACATCGGTGCCATCGCGAACCAGCCTGGCCTGACCGAACGGCACGGTGTAGTCCGCGTCGGGAACCTCGTCCTTGATCCGCCGGTAGCCCCGCAGGGGCTCGCAGAACAGCACCGGGTCGGGGTCGCGGATCGCCTCGGCGAGCAGACCGCGCGCATCGTAGGCGCTGGCCGGCATCGCCACCTTCAACCCCGGAGAGTTGACGTACTTGGCCTCGTGGGCGTCGGAGTGCAGCTCGGGCGTGCGCACGTTGCCGCCGAACGGCGCGCGGATCACCAGCGGCATCCCATAGCGGCCCTGCGAGCGGAAGCGCATCCTCGCCACCTGGCCTTCGATCTGGTGAAACGCCTGGCTGCCGAAGCCGAGGAACTGAAGCTCGGCCACCGGCCGCAGACCGCTCGCCGCAAGTCCGACCGAGGCGCCCACGATCACCGCCTCGGCCAGCGGCATGTCCACCACCCGGTCCTCCCCGAAGCGCTCCTGGAGCCCGTCGGTGGCGCGGAACACGCCGCCGTTGCGGCCGATGTCCTGGCCGAGAAGAAGGATGCGCCCATCGCGGGCCATCTCGTCCGCCAGCGTCTGGCGGATCGCCTCGACCATGTTGAGCACCGCCATCAGCGCTCACCGCCCCCGCGCGGCGCCACGCCATCAAGCACTACCGGCCTCGCCCACCGACTCCCACTGGGCCGCGACGCGATCGGGCGGCCGCGCGTACACGTGCTCGAAGATCTGCCCCGGACGCACCTTCGGGAACGCCTCGGCCGCGGCCACCGCCCGCGCCACCTCGCCGTCGAGCTCCGCTTGGAGCTCGACCTCGCTCGCGTCGTCGAGGGCGCCCTCGCTTCGCAGCCATGCCCGCACCCGAACGATCGGGTCGAGTGCCTGCCAGGAGCGGAGCTCCTCGGGGTCGACATAGCGGGTGGGATCGTCGGCGGTGTTGTGCGGCCCCAGCCGGTAGGTACGCGACTCGATCAGCGTCGGTCCCTCGCCCGCGCGCGCCCGCTCGACAGCCCGTCTGGTCACCTCGTATACGGCGAACAGGTCGTTGCCGTCGACCAGCTCACCCGGGAATCCGTAGCCGGCCGCGCGCAGCGCGAAGCTCTCCGTCGCGGTCTGCTTGGCCACCGGGGTCGAGATCGCGAAGCCGTTGTTCTGGAGGAAGAAGATCACCGACGCCCGGCGGACTCCGGCCAGGTTCATCGCCTCGTGCACGTCGCCCTCGGAGGAGGCGCCGTCGCCGAAGTAGGTGATCACGCACGCGTCGAGGCCCTGGTGGCGCAGACCCCAGGCCAGACCGACCGCGTGCGGCACCTGCGCGGCCAGCGAGATCTGGATCGGCAGGACGTTCACCCCCTCCTCCATCCGGTTGCCGACGGGGTTGCCCATCTGATAGAGGAGGACCTTCTCCAGCGTGTGACCCTGGCGGAGCATCGCGGGGAGCTCCCGGTACTGGGGGACGACCCAATCGCGCGTGGGGTCGAGCGCCCACGCCGAACCAACGACCGAGGCCTCCTGCCCGGTGACCGGCGAGAAGGTGCCGAGGCGGCCCTGCCGCTGCAGGCTGAACGCGCGCTCGTCGTAGGTCCGCGTGAGCAGCATCAGGCGGAAGGCGGCCAGTGCCTCCGCGCTCGACAGCGCCGGGTCGCACCCGGGCGCCAGCACGCCGTCGGGGCCAAGCCGGGTGACCGGCACGACGGCCGCTTGCTCGCGCGCGGTGGCGGTCGCCGGGCCCACCGCTACGCCGGCCCGCCGCGGCCGTCCGCGCGGACGGGATTTCGCAGCGTGCCGATCCCGTCGATCTCGACCTCGACCACGTCGCCTTCGCTCAGGAACACCGGTGGCTTGCGCGCCATCCCGACCCCGGCGGGGGTGCCGGTGGCGATGATGTCCCCCGGCTCGAGCGTCATCACACGGGTCAGGAACGCAATCGCCTCGGCCACGCCGAAGATCATCAGCGACGTGTTTGCGTCTTGGAGGGTGTCGCCGTTCACGCGCGCGCGAATGCCCAGCGACTGCAGGTCGGGCAGCTCGTCCATGAGCACGAGCGCGGGCCCGCAGGGCGCGAAGCTGTCGATCGCCTTGCCCATCGTCCACTGGCTGACCTGCATCTGAAGGTCCCGCGCGCTGACGTCGTTGAAGGCGGTTGCGCCGCCCACGTAGTCCAGCGCCTGCTCGACGCCGACCTCACGGCAGCGCCTGCCGATCACCACCGCCAGCTCCGCCTCGTAGTCCACCTGCCGGCTGGCGGCCGGCAACACGATCGGTTCCCCGTGGCCGATCAGCGAATTGCGGAACTTGGCAAAGAACAGCGGCGCCTCGGGCAGCGACAGGTTCGACTCGGCAGCGTGATCACGGTAGTTGAGCCCCATGCAGAGGATCTTCTCGGGCTCCGGAATCGGCGGGCCGAGCCGGAGCTTGGCCAGGGGCATCGCCGCGGACTCGATCTCGGCCGCCGCCCGGGCGACCGCTGCACGGTCGGAGTCGGACGCCTGGATGATCGCGCGGTTGCAGCGCCACGTTTCCTCGGCGCCACCGATTCTCGCCTGACGGAACGCGGCCTCGGCGTCGACCACCGCGTCGCCGCGGACGATCCCGGCTCGCCAGCGCCCTTCGGCCTCGTAGCTGACCAGCCGCACGGCCTACCCCGCCCGTCCGTTCAGCGAGCGCGCGAGCAGCTCGATCGGGTGGATGATCGGGATCGCCGGCTCCAGGTGGCGGGCGATCTGGATCGCGCAGCCCGGGTTCGCCGCGGCGATCGCGGCGGCGCCCGTCCGGGCCAGATTGGCCGCCTTGCGCCGGCCAAGGTCCTCGGCCGCCTCGGGATGGAGCATGTTGTAGACACCGGCCGAGCCGCAGCACAGCTCCCACTCGGCCGGCTCGATCAGCTCGAGGCCGGGGATGCCCCGCAGCAGCTCGCGCGGCGCGGTGCGAATGCCCTGGGCGTGGGCGAGGTGACACGGGTCGTGGTAGGCGACGCGGAGGTGCAGCGGCCGGCGCTCCGCCTGAGTCCCCGCCTCGGCGAGGAACTCGTGCACGTCCCGGACCTTCGCGGCAAACGCCCGATCACCGGCGAGGTGGGCGTAATCCTTCATGCCCGACCCGCATCCGGCGGCGTTCACGATCACCGTGTCGTACTTGTCGAGCGCGGCGATCGTCTCACGCGCGCACACCCGGGCCTCTTCCTCATAGCCGGTGTGGAGCTGAAGCGAGCCGCAGCAACGCGGCGCGCGCGGCGCATGGACCTCGAAGCCCTCGGCGGCGAGCACGGCGGCCGTCGCGCGGTTGACCGCGGGGAAGAACACGCGCTGCACGCACCCCTGTAGCAGCGCGACGGTGCCCCGCCGGCGACCTCGAGCCGGAGTCACCTCCGGCATCCGCGCCCACGCCGCGCTCAGCTTCACCGTCGGCGCCAGCTCGGCCAGCCGGCGCAGCCGCGGGAACCGGCTCGGGATCAGCCGCTCGAGCCCCAGACGCTGCTGGACGGCGAGCACCGGCACCAGCGCGCGCAGGCGGCCGGGATGCGGGAAGACGGCGAAGATCAGGCCGCGAAACGCGCGGTCGGCGGCCGAGCGCTCGAAGTTGCGCTCGATCTGCGGACGGGTCTGGAGCAGCAGCAGGTCGTACTTGACCCCTGAGGGACACGCGGTCACGCAGGCCATGCATCCCAGGCAGCGGTCGAAGTGGGTGACCATCTCGTCGGAGAGCGGCTGCTCGTGGCCGAGCGCCATCAACCGGATGCGTCCCCGCGGCGAGTCCATCTCCTCGCCCCAGAGCGCATACGTCGGACAGGTCGGCAGGCAGAACCCGCAGTGCACGCAGTCGTCGATCAGCTCGGGCGCCGGTGGCGCCTGCGCATCCCAGGCCGTCATCACATCCCCCCGGCGAAGCGGCCTCGATTGCAGATCCCGCCGGGGTCAAAGCGCGCTTTCACGCGCCGCATCAGCGCCAGCTCGGGACCCTCGGCGAGCCCCCACACGTCGACAGTCGAGCGCAGCGCCTCCGGGCCGTCGAGCAGCACGCACGGCCACGGGGAGACGGCGGTGCGCAGCGCGGCGAGCGCCTCGGGCGAGGGCTCGAGCGACACCCATGCCATCCCGGCGCCCGCCCGGGCCACCGCGCTGGGCGACGCGCGCAGGACCCGCTCGAGCTCGGCGGGCGCAAACGACACGCGCGCGACCGCCTGCTCGTCGGCGGCGGCGCGCTGGCGCGCGCGCTGGTCCTCCCACAGCGTGTGGTCCTCGGCGACGATCTCCACCTCCAGATCCCCGAGCTGACCGGCGATCGCCTGCGCGTTCGCCCGCGCGGCGCGCCCGGCCACCTGGGCCAGGAGCGCCCCCTGGCGCCGGTCCCAGCGCACGTCGAGCGCCTCGAGCTCGAGCGGCAGCCGCCGCAGCGTCCCGGCCGCTCGGGTCAGCTCACGCGGGTCCGCTCCGTGCGCGAGCACGGTCACCGGATCGACGGGCTGCGGGTGCAGTCGGACGATGACCTCGCAGATCACGCCGAGCGTGCCGAACGACCCGCACATCAGCTTGGCCAGGTCGTAGCCGGCGACGTTCTTGATCACCCGCGAACCCGCCCGCGCGACGGTGCCGTCGGCGAGCGCGACCTGGACGCCGATGACCAGCTCTCGTACGCCCCCGTAGTGGTGCCGCAGCGGTCCCGAGTCGCTCGTGGCCACGACACCGCCGATGGTGGCGCGAGCGCCCAGGTCGGGGGGGTCGAGCGCCAGGCGCTGCCCGGCGCGCGCGAAGACCGCCTGCGCATCGGCGAGCCGCGCGCCGGCCTGGAGCACCGCGGTCAGATCGCCGGCGTTGTGCTCGACCACGGCGTCGAGCCGCTCGGTTGAGAGCTCGAGCTCGGCCGGCGAGCCGGGCGAGCCCCAATCGAGCTTCGTGCGTCCGCCCACCGGCCGGGTGACGCGCCCCTCGGCCAGCAGCTCGGCGACCTCTTGCGCGCTCGCCGGCCGCTGCACCGCCAGTTCGGTCGCGGGCAGCGCGATCGCCCCCTAGAACCGCTCGGCCAATCCGGCCGCCTCGAGCGGATGGACGCGGTAGGGACCGGGAACCTCGCCGCACAACCGCGGCGTCGGCATCACCTTTCCCGGGTTGGCGAGGCCGTCGGGGTCGAACGCGCAGCGGAGCTTCTGGAAGGCCGAGAGGTCCGGCTCGCTGAACATGCGCGGCATGTAGCGCTTCTTGTCGACTCCGACGCCGTGCTCGCCGGTGAGCGAGCCGCCGGCCTCGAGGCACGCCTCGAGGATCCGTCCCGAGAGCTCCTCGGCGCGCTCGGCCTCGCCGGGAATGTGTCCGTCGTAGCAGACGAGCGGGTGCAGATTGCCGTCGCCGGCGTGGAACACGTTGGCCACCTTCAGCCCGTATTCGTCGGACAGCGACTGAATCCGGCCGAGGACGCCGGTGAGCCGCGTGCGCGGCACGACGCCGTCCTGGACGAAGTAGTGCGGCGAGATCCGCCCGGCGGCCGGAAACGCCGACTTGCGCATCTTCCAGAACAGGGTGCGCTCGGTCTCGTCGCGGGCCACCCTGAGCTCGGTTGCGCCAGACTGCCGGCACAGCGCCTCGATCTCGTCGAAGCGCGCCTCGAGCTCAGCGGCCGGGCCGTCGAGCTCGACGATCAGGGCGGCGCCGGCCTCGACCGGCCAGCCGGCGTGGGCCATCTGCTCGGAAGCCCCGATCGAGAGCCCGTCCATCATCTCGATCGCTCCGGGCACGGTTCCGGCGGCGACGATCGCGGAAACCGCGTCACCCGCCGGCTCGACGGAATCGAAGAACGCCACCAGGCACCTGACCGCCTCGGGGGACGGGATCACCCGCAGCGTGATGCGGGTGGCGATGCCAAGTGTCCCCTCCGAGCCGACGAACGCGCCCAGCAGGTCGTATCCGGGCGGCTCGAGGGCCTTTCCGCCGAGCTGCACGACCTCGCCGTCCGCCAGCACCACCTCCAGCCCGGTCACGTAGTTCGTCGTGAAGCCGTACTTGAAGCAGTGGGCGCCGCCGGAGTTCTCGGACACGTTGCCGCCGATCGAGCAGACGATCTGGCTCGAGGGATCCGGCGGATAGAAGTAGTCCGGGCCGACCGCATGGGAGACGGCGACGTTGGTGACCCCGGGCTCGACGACCACTCGCTGGTTGTCGAGATCGACCTCGAGGATCCGCCGCATCCGGCTGAGCACGATCAGCAGGCCGTGCTCGACCGGCAGCGCGCCTCCGGACAGCCCCGAGCCCGAGCCACGCGCCACCCAGGGAACGCCGAGCTCGTGACACGCGTGCACCACCGCGCTGACCTCGGCCCCGTCGCCCGGCAACACCGCCAGCGGCGGCACGACGCTGTACTGCAGGAGCCCGTCGGACGCATAGGTGAAGAGATCGTGCTCGTGCTCGAGCACGTGCTCTTCCCCGCAGATCGACTGCAGGCGGGTGGCCAGCCGGCGGAGCAGCGCCCTCTCCACGTCCGTATATATATACCGCCCCGGCGCCAGGTGCACCACGCCCGCCGGCGACGATCTGCCACGACGCCGATGAGCAGGCGCGCGCAGGCCCGGTTGTACCGCAGTCAACGACCGGGTTAGTATGGCCGCATGGGAGTGGAGGGCGGCGCCCGGTGATCGTCGAGATGCGCGAGTACACGCTGCAGGCGGGCAAGGTCCCCGAATTTCTGCGCCTTTACGAGAGCGAGGGACTCGAGATCCAGCGGAAGATCCTCGGCCACATGGTCGGCTACTACTCCACCGAGGTCGGCTCGGCCGTCAACGAGGTGGTCCACCTGTGGGCGTATGAGAGCTTTGAGGACCGGCTGGCCAGGCGGCGGCGCCTGGCCGCCGATCCCGGGTGGCAGGCGTACCTGCAGAAGATGCGCCCGATGCTGGTCGAGCAGCGAAACCGGATCCTCAACCCGGCGGGGTTCTTCGAGCCGGAGCTGCGCCGGTGAGCGCGCTCGCGGGCCTGGTCGCGATCGTCACCGGCGGCGCCCAGGGCATCGGGCGGCACATCGCGATCGGGCTGGCCGGCGAGGGGGCACGCGTCGTCGTCGCCGATCTGCGCGCGCCCGAGGAGCTCTCTGCGTCGCTCGACGGTGGCATCGCGGTCGAGGTCGACGTTTCGAGCCTCGAGGCCTGCGAGCGGATGGCCCAGGCCGCGATCGACGCCCACGGCAGGATCGACATCCTCGTGAACAACGCCGGCATCTGGAGCTCGCTCGTGCCGACCCCGTTCGAGGAGCTGTCGGTCGAGGAGTGGCGGCGCGTATTCGACGTCAACGTCCTCGGCATGTACCTGGCCACCCGCGCGGTCACGCCGTTCATGCGCCGGGCGGGCCGCGGGCGGATCATCAACCTCGCCTCCGGGACGCCGTACAAGGGCGTGCCACTGTTCATGCACTACGTGGCCAGCAAGGGCGCAGTGATCGCGATGACGCGGGTGATGGCCAAGGAGCTTGGCAGCGACAACGTGCTGGTCAACGCGGTGGCGCCCGGCTTCACCCTGTCCGATGGCGTGCTGGCCAACCAGACGCAGGTCGAACAGCTCCAGGACGCCTCGGCCAAGGCCCGCGTGCTCGTCCGCGACCAGTACCCAGAGGACATCGTCGGCGCGGTCCTGTTCTTCGCCGGCCCGGCCTCGTCGTTCGTCACCGGGCAGTCGCTGGTGGTCGACGGCGGCGCATACTTCAACTAGACGGCGTGCAGCTCCAGGTCCTCGAGCACCGGTTGCAGCGCGGTCAGACGATCGAACTGGCCGCCGCGCCGAGGGTCCTCTACGACGTCGAAGCCGGCTCGGCGCAATACCTCTCGGGCGACGCCACGGTCGCGGGCCCGGCGCATGCGCTCAGCTTCGAGCTGGTGGGCGCGCCCGCCCCGCGGGCCCTCCTGAGCGCCCCGGTGGAGCTCCCGCCCGGCCAGCGCCGGCTGCTGCGCTGCGACCGCGTCGAGTTCCCCCCGGGCGGAGTCGCCTACCTCCACACCCATCAGGGCCCGGGCATCCGCGTTCTCCTGCACGGCTCGATCCGGGTCGACACCGCCGGTCGCTCGCACCACTACGGGCCGCTCGAGGCGTGGTTCGAGCCGGGTCCCGAGCCGGTGTTCGCCGCCGCCTCGGAGACCGAGCCGACCGCGTTCGTGCGCTGCATGGTGCTGCCTGAGCGGCTGCTCGGACAGAGCTCGATTCGCTACGTGCGCGAGGAGGACGCCGAGAAGCCCAAGCCGCAGCGCTACACGGTGTTCGTCGACGAGCCGATCGCCTCGGGCTCCGGGGCGCCGTGAGCGCGAAGCGGACCGGCGGCCAGCTGCTCGCCGACCAGCTCGCCCTCCACGGTTGCACGCTCGCCTTCTGCGTCCCCGGCGAGAGCTATCTGCCGCTGCTCGACGGGCTGTTCGAGCATCGCGATCGCGTGCGCGTCGTCAGCTGTCGCCACGAGGCGGCGGCGGCCAACGCGGCGGAGGCGACCGGCAAGCTCACCGGCCGCCCGGGAATCTGCATGGTCACGCGCGGTCCCGGGGCCACCCACGCGGCGATCGGCGTGCACACCGCGCGGCAGGATTCCACCCCGATGGTGCTGCTGGTGGGACAGGTCGCGCGCGGTCATCGCGGCCGCGAGGCGTTTCAGGAGATCGACTGTGCGGCGGTGTTCGGGACGCTGGCCAAGGGGGTGTTCGAGATCGACGACCCCGGCCGGATCGCGGAGGTGATCGCCGCCGCGCTGACGCTCGCCGCGGGCGGTCGCCCGGGTCCGGTCGTCGTCTCGCTGCCCGAGGACGTCCTCTCAGAGCGGACCGACGCCGCCGACGCCCGGCCGTACGCCGTCCGTGAGCCGGCTCCGCGCCCGGAGGAGATGGCCGAGCTGCAGGAGCTGCTCGCCGGCGCCGAGCGCCCGTTCGTGCTCGCGGGCGGCGGCCCGTGGGACGATCGGTCCTCTGCTGCGCTCAGCGACTGGGCGCGGAGCTGCGGCGTCCCGGTGGCGGCGTCGTTTCGCCGCCAGGACATCGTCGACAACGAGCTTCGGTGCTACGCGGGCGATGTCGGACTTGGCGTGAATCCCCGGCTGGCGGCGCGGCTGCGCGACGC
>JAFAXX010000050.1 GCA_019240655.1 Solirubrobacterales bacterium | reverse complement strand
CCTACCAGATCGGCAACGTTCTCGCCCGCCGCGGATTCGGTAACTCGACGATCGTCGGGATCGGCGGCGATCCGGTGCCGGGGACCGACTTCATCGACGTGATCGCGGCGCTCGAGGGCGATCCCGAGACCGAGCTGATCGTGATGTGCGGGGAGATCGGCGGCAACGCGGAGGAGCAGGCGGCCGAGTTCATCACCTCGTCGGTGTCGAAGCCGGTGGTGGGCTACATCGCGGGCTTCACCGCGCCGCCCGGCAAGACGATGGGCCACGCGGGGGCGATCGTCTCCGGTACTCAGGGCACCGCACGGGCCAAGGCGCAGGCGCTCGAGAGCCGCGGCGTCCGGGTGGGCCGGACGCCGACCGAGGTGGCCGAGATCGCGGTGTCCCTGCTCGGCGCGGCGGCCTGAGCGGCCTGACCGGCTTAAGCGGCCTGACCGGCTTAAGGCTTCAGTGGGCGTGTTTCTGGCCGGCCCCCGGCCGGGTCGAGAAACGACGCTCACATGGACGTTTCTCGACCCGGCTCGCGCGTGAACGCCTCGGGCCGGGGCGTTCCCTAAGCTTGGGGTCAGTGGCCAAGTCGATCTCATTCGCCCGCGGCGCCCCCTCGCTCGACATCATCGACGTCGACGGCCTGCGCGACGCGGCGGCTCGCGCGTTCGCCAACGACCCCGCCGGCGTGACCGCCTACGGCACCTCGGTCGGCTATCCGCCGCTGCGCGACTGGATCGCCGAACGCCACCAGGTCGACCCCAAGCAGGTGCTGGTCACCAACGGTTCGCTGCAGGCCGACGCGTTCCTGTTCGACGTGCTGGTCGAGCCCGGGGACTCGGTGATCGTCGAGCGCCCCACCTACGATCGCACGCTGCTGTCGCTACGTGGCCGCGGCGCCGACGTGCGCATGGTCGAGCTCGAGCCCGACGGCATCGACGTGGCCGCGGTCGAGCGCGTGCTCGCCGCCGGGGCGAGGCCGAAGCTCGCCCACATCATCCCCAACTTCCAGAACCCGGCCGGCTACACGCTCTCGAGCGCCAAGCGCGAGCGGCTGCTCGAGCTCGCGCGCGGGCACGAGTTCACCGTCTTCGAGGACGACCCGTACGTGGCCCTGCGCTTCGAGGGTGCGCCGCTGGCCACGATGCTCTCGATGGACGGCGAGCAGGTGGTCTACGCCTCGTCGTTTTCGAAGACGGTCTGCCCGGGGATTCGGGTCGGCTACCTGATCGGGCCCGCCGAGCTGATCGCCCGGGTGGCCAAGGTCGCCACCAACACCTACATCTCGCCGAGCATGGTCGCGCAGGCGATCGTGCTCGAGTTCTGCCGCTCCGGCGCGCTCGAGCGCTCGATCGAGACGGTCAAGGCGGCGCTCCGCGAGCGTGCCGAGGCCCTCAGCCAGGCGCTTCGCCGGGAGCTGCCCGACGCCCGCTTCGTCGAGCCGGAGGGCGGCTACTTCGTCTGGATCGACCTTCCCCGCGGCACCGACGTCGGCGCCCTGTTTGTCGCCGCCGCCGAGCGCGACGTGCACTTCGTCAAGGGCGCGGACTTCGTGCTCGAGGGAGCCGAGTCCTCGCTGCGGCTCGCCTATTCGGGCGTGACGCCGGCCGAGATAGAGGAAGGCGTGGCCGGCCTGGCCGAGGCCTACCACGCGCTCGCCCCCGGCGCCCCGCGAGCGGCCTTAGCTCAGCGCCCGTAGCGCTCGCGCCCGAGTACCAGCTGCTCGGGCAACGCGGTTCGCGGCGGCGGCGAGGGGTCGGCGAGCACCGAAACCGTCTCGGCCACACTGGCGGTCACCGTTGCGGTGCTGCCGCCGGCGCGGACCGAGACCAGGCCGTCCTGGTTTGAGGCGATCTCGCCCTCGAGCCCAGGCTCGATACCGGCGTTCTTCAGGTAGTGCAGGAGGTCCTCGGCTTCGTTCTCGAGGCGCAGGATGGTGACCCGCGCGCCGGGGGCACAGTCGGCCAGCGGGACACCGTCGATCCGCTCGCCGACCCGGATCGGATGACCGTGCGGACACGTCGCGGCGTCGCCTACCGTCGCACGGACGTAGGCCTCGAAGCGCGGCGTCATTGCATGCTCGAGGTGCTCGGCCTCCTCGTGGACATCGTCCCAGGGCACGCCGACCACGTCAGTGAGGAAGCGCTCGATCATCCGGTGACGCCCGACGATCCGCTCGGCGTGCTCGCGCCCCGAGTCGGTGAACGCGATCGTACGCTCGTGGTTGCGGACCACGTAACCATCGCGCTCCAGGCGCCGGAGCATCTCGTGCACGGTGGGCGCCGACAGTTGCATCGCCCGAGACAGGTTGGCCGCGGTCATCGGCAGGCCGGCCTCGAACAGCCAGAACAGGCTCTCGAGGTACTCCTCCTCGGCAACGGTGGCGTGACCCGCGGCCATGGAGGCATCGTAGCGGTCCCGATTGGCGCGATCCCCTACGATCGCCTGGTTGGTGCTACCGCTGAAACCGCCGGTCGAGCCGCAGCTCGCCCGTTCCCGGCCTGAGCTGCCGGTCGGCGAGCACTGGGCGTACGAGCCGAAGTACGACGGCTTCCGGGCGATCGTGTTCGTCGACGGGGAGGAGTGCACCGTCCAGTCGCGCGGCGGCAAGCCGCTCGGCCGCTACTTCCCCGAGCTGCGCTTCCCGGCCGGGCGCTACGTGATCGACGGCGAGGTCGTGATCGACGACCCGGACGGCGGGCAGGACTTCGGCGCCTTACAGCAGCGGATCCACCCGGCCGCCTCCCGGATCGCGATGCTTGCCGAGCAGACGCCGGCTCGCTATGTGGCGTTCGACCTGCTCGCCGAGGGCGAAGAAGCCTGGCTCGAGCGGCCGTTCGCCGAACGGCGGGCCGGGCTCGAGGCGCTGGTGGACGGGGCGGTGGGACTGACGCCGTTGACCCGCGACGTCGACGCGGCGACACCGTGGCTGCGCAGCGGCGAGGGGGTGGTGGCCAAGGACGTGCGGGCGCCGTACCGCCCCGGCGAGCGGACCGGGATGGTCAAGGTCAAGCGCGTTCGCACGATCGACGCCGTCGTGATGGGCTACCGGCCGGGCAAGGAACCCGACACGGTCGGTTCGCTGATCCTCGGGCTCTACGACGAGCGGGGCGAGCTGCATGTGGTCGGGCACTCCTCGGGCCTGCGCGCGGGCGAGAAGCGCGCACTCGTCGGCCGGCTCGTGCGCTACGAGACCGGCCAGCGTGGCCACGGCGATCCAAGCCGCTGGAAGAGCGAGAAGGAGCTCGAGTGGATCGGGCTCCGTCCGGAGCTCGTGGTCGAGGTCACATTCGACCACGCGAGCGGTGGCCGGATCCGCCACGGCACGAAGATCCTCCGCTGGCGCGAGGACAAGGCGCCCGCCGACTGCCGGCTCGAGCAAATGCAGACCTGATCCCGGTAGTGGCCGCGAGGGTCGGCCGGTTGGCGCGCCCCCCGGTGGTGGTCGCCGGGGTCAGCCGGTCGGCGCGCGCATCTGGAACGTGAACATGCGCTCGGCGTCGATCCGCGCGTACACCGGTGGTCGCGGGTCGGCCTGGTCGCCGGTTCCGGTGTCGAGGAACTTCTCCCAGTCACGGCCGTAGCGAGGAACGTAGACCTCGAGCAGGGTGTCCCTGAGGCCCGCGCCCGCCGGCGCACGCAGGTCCACCGGAACCGCGCGGCCGTGCACTGTGACCGCGAACTCCTCGCCCGGGAGGTGCGTGGCGCTGACCTGTGGGCGCGCTCGGATGTGGCGCCAGCGCACGGCGTCGGCGGCGGTGCCGAAGTGAAACGCGCCGCGGTAGAAGATGCCGTCCACCGGCCCCGCGATCGGTCGCCCGTCGGTGGTCACGGTGGCCAGCACGAGGAGCCGCATGCCGGTGAGGCGCTCGACCAGCTCGGCAGCCGAGACTCGGCGCCCGACGGTGATGATGCTGCGCAGGTGACGGCCGGCGCGCGCGTGGCTGCGGTCGAGCAGTTCCTGGAGGCGGTGGAGTTCCTCGGCGCTCTCGTGCATCGGCTCGTCGCCCACAGCATGACCGAACGCGCCGCGATCCGTCCGCCGGGGAGATACTCCCGAGATGGCGCGCATTCCGAACGTCCCCTCGACGGTCCTCGTCGCTCCCGACTCGTTCAAGGGCACCTACACCTCCACGGAGGTGGCTCGCGCGATCGGGGCCGGCCTGAGCGCGGCCGGCCATCCGGTCGACCTGTGTCCGGTGGCCGACGGAGGCGAGGGAACGCTCGACGCACTCGTGCAGGCGCTCCGCGGCGAGGTGCGGGTGATCGAAGCCCGCGATCCTCTCGGCCGCCCGGTCGAGGCCGCCTTCGGCCTGTGCCCGATGGCGCGCGGGCGGGTGATCGGCGTCGTCGAGATGGCCGCTGCGAGCGGGCTTCACCTCGTCGAGCCCGATGAGCGAGACGCCATCGTCGCGAGCACGTTCGGGACCGGCCAGCTGATCGCCGCCGCGATCGACGCCGGCGCGCAGACCATCTACCTGGGAGCGGGCGGGAGCGCCACCACCGACGGCGGCGCCGGCGCGCTCGAAGCGATCGGTCAGGCAGGCGGCCTGCGTGGGGCCGAGGTCGTCGTCTTCTGCGACGTCCGGACGCCGTTCGAGGACGCGGCGCGGGGATTCGGGCCCCAGAAGGGCGCCGACGACGACGACGTCGGCCGGCTCGGGGAGCGCCTGGAGCAGCTCGCGCGTGGCTTCGCCCGCGATCCCCGCGGCGTCCCGCTGACCGGGGCCGCGGGTGGTCTCTCGGGGGGACTGTGGGCGGAGCTCGGCGCCGAGCTGGTGCCGGGCGCCTCATTCGTGCTCGGCGCGGTGGGCTTCGACGCCCGGATGCGGGCGGCGCGGGCGGTCGTCACGGGCGAGGGCAAGCTCGACCAGCAGTCGCTGGCCGGCAAGCTCGTCTCCGAGATCGCCACACGCGCCCGCCAGAGCGGTGTGCCCTGCCACGCGGTCGTCGGCACCCGCGAGCTCGACGCCTTCGGCGCCCGGGTGCTCGACCTTCAGGTCGTACTCGAGGCCGGCACCGTCGCGGAGATCGAGGCGGCGGGACGCCAGCTGGCCCGCGTGGTCTGAACCGGCGACCGAGCGGGTTTCAGGCGTGGCGGTAACCCGCGACCGTGCGGGGGCTCAGTTGTGCGAGAACGCGGTTCGCTTCTCGCCCGGGAAGGGCCCGTCGAGGTTCTCGAGGAACTCGGTCTGGCGGCGAAGCTGTTCGATCAGCAGCTCGGCCATCTCCTGCGTCATCCCCGCCCGGACCACGATCCGCAGCACGCTCAGGTCCTGGCGGTTCTCCGGGAAGGTGTACGCGGGTACGAGCCAGCCGCTCTGGCGCAGCCGGTCCGATACGTCGAACACGGTGTAGTTCTCGACCTCGGACCGCAGCGCGAAGGCGAACACGGGCAGCTCGCTGCCGTCGGTCAGAAGCCGGTACGGGCCGAGCTCGGCGATCTCGGCGGAGAGGAAGCGGGCGACGCTCTGCGCGCCCTGCATCACGCGGCGATAGCCCTCGTGGCCGAGGCTGGAGAACATGAAGTACTGCGCGATCACCTCGCTCCCGGGACGCGAGAAATTGAGCGCGAAGGTAGGCATGTTGCCGCCCAGGTAGTTGACGTTGAAGACCAGCTCCTCGGGCAGCGCCGCGCGGTCGCGCCACAAAGCCCAGCCGACCCCGGGGTACACCAGCCCGTACTTGTGCCCGGAGGCGTTGATCGACTGCACTCGCGCCACCCGAAAGTCCCATTCGACCTCCGGGTGCAAAAACGGCGCGACGAAGCCGCCCGATGCCGCGTCGACGTGCATCGGGACGTCGATTCCCTTGTCCGCCTGGAGCCGGTCTAGTGCGTCGGCGATCTCCGTGACCGGCTCGTAGCTGCCGTCGAAGGTAGAGCCCATGATCGCCACCACGCCGATCGTGTTCTCGTCGCACCGGGCGGCCGCCTCGTCGGGGCCGAGGTGATAGCGCTCGCCTTCCATCGGCACCTGGCGCGGCTCGACATCCCAGTAGCGGCAGAACTTCTCCCAGCACACCTGGACGTTGGCTCCCATGACCAGGTTCGGCCGGTCGGCCGCCTTGCCGGCCCGGCGCATCCGCTCGCGCCAGCGCCATTTGAGCGCCAGCCCGCCGAGCATGCACGCCTCGCTCGACCCGGTGGTCGAGCAGCCGGTGGCGTGCTCGTGGTCGGGTGAGTTCCACAGCCGGGCGAGGATGTTCACGCAACGCGACTCGATCTCGGCGGTCTGCGGATATTCGTCCTTGTCGATCATGTTCTTGTCCGCCGTCTCCGCCATCAGGCGGCCCGCCGTGGAGGGCATCCACGTGGTGACGAACGTGGCGAGGTTGAGGCGGGCCTGGCCGTCGAGCAGGAGATCGCTGGAGATCCGCTCGTACGCGCTCTCCGCGCCGATGCCGAGGTCAGGCAGGGCATGCGAGGGGAGCCGGGCGGCGGTCTCGTACTCGGGCAGCGGCGCGGCGGTGGGTCGCCGGCCGGGGTCCTGCTGGTGGGTCAACGCCATCTCGTCTCCTCGTTGGGTGGGCAGTGGGCGGCGGTACGTCGGGAGTGCGCGGCTGCCTGGACGCGCGGTGTCGCGGCGGGTCAGCTCCACAGTACGCGGCTGCCTGGGTGCGCCGGGTTGCGCCGGGTCAGCTCCACAGTACGCGGAGCTCCGGTGGCTTGGGGAAGACCAGGCTCGCACAGACAAGCGCCGTGTGGGGTCCAGGCGCAGACGCGGGAGCCGGGCGAAGAGCCGCCCGAGCGCCGTGCGGGCGTCGAGCCGGGGAGGTGCACCGCGAG
>JAFAXX010000011.1 GCA_019240655.1 Solirubrobacterales bacterium | reverse complement strand
CGGCGCGGTCCTGTACCGGGGTGGCGCGCTCGTCAGCCCGGTCAAGCTGCCGCGCCGGCCCCGGATCTATGACATGCAGACCGCCGACGGGATCCCGTACTGGAAGATCGCGCTGCTGCACCTCGACTCGATCGCGTCGACCGTGGTTCAGCGTTGCATCTACTGGGGGACCGACGAGCAATGCGGCTTCTGCGGCATAGAGCTCACGCGCGGAGAGCAGACGATCCCGGTCAAGACGCCGGCTCGGCTGGCCGAGGTGTGCACCGCGGCGCGGGACTACGACGGCGCCGTCGACGTTACGCTGACGACGGGCTCGATCAACCGCCGCGACCGCGGCGCGCTGTACATCAGCCGCTGCGCCGCCGCTATCAAGGATGCCTCCGGGCTCCCGATCCAGGTCCAGTTCGAGCCCCCCGATGACCTCGCCGTGCTCGACCACGTGCATGCGGCCGGCGTCGACGCGGTCGGAATCCACATCGAGACATTCGACCCCGACGTGCTCGCCCGCGTGGCGCCGGGGAAAGCCCAGTGTGGGACGGAGGGCTACTTCCGGTGCTGGGAGCGCGCGGTCGAGGTGTTCGGCCGGGGGCATGTCACCACGTACGTGATCCTCGGCATGGGCGAGCGGCGCGAGCTGATCGAGCAGGGTTGCGCGCGCGCGATCGAGCTTGGCGTCTATCCGTTCGTGGTTCCGCTGCGCCCGGTGCCCGGGACCCTGATGGCCGACACTCCCGCGCCGGACGCCGAGTACGTGGCATCGGTGTACCGGTCGGTTTCGGCGATGCTGGCGCAGTCGGGACTTGACCACGTGCAGGCTAAGGCGGGCTGCGCTCGCTGCCAGGCCTGCTCGGGTCTGTCCGCGTGGGAGCGCGTGTTCAAGCGAGAGGAGGCCCATGCCCGGGGTGGGCACTGGCTCCACGGTCGCGCCTAGGGCGGTCGGGATCGACTGCCGGCTGGCCACCGGCGCCGATGAATTCGAGGCCCACTTCGCGCTCCGGCGCGCGGTGTTCGTGCGCGAGCAGCGGCTGTTCGCGCTGGACGACCGCGACGAGCTCGACGCGCAGCCCACCACGCTCCACGCGATCGGGCTGGTCGAGGGCGAGCCGTGCGGGGCGGTTCGCCTGTACCCGCTTGAGACGGCGCAGTGGAAAGGCGACCGCCTGGCCGTTCGGTCCGAGCTTCGCACCAAGCACCTCGGGGCGGCGCTCGTGCGCTTCGCGGTCGCGACGGCCGGCCAGCTCGGAGGCATACGCATGATCGCGCACGTGCAGCTTCCCAACGTTCGCTTCTTCGAGCATCTCGGCTGGCGCAGCGAGGGCGAGCCGGCGCCGTTTCACGGCGTCGAGCACCAGCTCATGTCGATTCAGCTGGACCGAGGTGCGTGAACGGTTCGCGGTCGAGGTCCCACAGGACGATGCTCTCGCCCGGTGCGGTCAGCCGCAGCGTGCGGCTGTCGTCGAGCCGGCCCACGGGCGCGCAGCTGAGTCCGCGGCGCAGGAACGGCGCGGCGGCGGCGCCGGCCGCGCCGGGAGGGGCGACGAGTAGGAACCCGAAGCTCGGGAACGTGAACAGCCAGCGCTCGGCTGATACTCCCCCCGGCCGCGGGACGCGCTCGACGTCGAGCGTCGCGCCGCAGCCGGCCGCCTCCAGCAGTTGCAACAGCGATCCCGCCACGCCGGGCATCGACACATCGCGCGCCGCGTGCACAGCGCCGGACTCGGCGACCTCGACAAGCGCCTCGCCGTCGTCGCGCAGGGCGTCGGGCCGCCGGTCGCGCAGAGAGCTGAAGAACGGCGTGCCAGCGCCGTATCGTCCTTCGAGGCAGAAGGCGGCCAGCAGCTCGTCACCGGCCCGCGCGCTGGCCGCTCGGAGTGGGCGCGTCGCGACGCCGGTGCACGAGGCCGATAGCGCCGGCTCCCCGCCGAGCGTCAGGTGTCCCCCGACGACCTCGACGCCCAGCAGGTTGGCGGCCCAGGCGATCCCCTCGAGCACCGCGTCCGCATGCGCGCGATCGGGGCTGATCAGCATGTCGAGCAGGCCGAGTGGACGGCCGCCCATCGCCCGCACGTCCGACACGTTGGTCACGACCGCGGCCGCACCGGCGCCATGTGGGTCCCGGCGTACGAACGCGGGTTGGATCGCCTCGCCGCAGACGATCAGGTACGCATTTCCGTGCCGGATTGCGGCGCCGTCGTCGCCGTCGAGCGATGCTTGCAGCCGGCGTAGCAGCGCCAGCTCGCGTTTGGCCTTGAGCGCCGGCGAGGCCCGGATCTGCGCCGCAAGGTGTGCGAGCGGTGTCACCGGCCGTGAGGGGTCGGTATCGGAATGAGGGTCGAGATGCACGAGGAGATATTGGAGCGCGTGTCGGCCGTAAACGTCGGGCTGTCCACGTTCGCCGATGCCGTAATGGCCCAGGGAGCGTGCGTGGCCGACGTCGACTGGCGCCCTCCGGCCGGGGGCGATCTCACAACCGTGCGCGCCCTCGAGCGGCTGTGGGGGGTGCACGCGGACAGCGTCGAGGGTGCCAACCAGGAGGTGGTCCGCCGGATCGAAGCCGCGCAGCCGTGCGCGGTGTCGGTCCGACCCGCGCGTGAGGTGCTGCCGATCCTCTCCGACCGGGTCCTGCTCCATTCTGGGACCGCGATCGAATGGGAGCGGGTCTGCGACCCCCAGCGGCGGGCGCTGATCGCAGCGTGCCTGTTCGAGGAATGGGCGCGCTCACGCTCCGAGGCGGAGCGACTGCTGGCGGCCGGGGAGATCGCACTCGCGCCCGGGAATGAGCACGGCCACGTCGGCCCGATGACCGGCGTCTGCTCGCCCTCGATGCCGGTGTGGGTCGTTGAGGACGAGGCGTCGGGAACCCGCGCCTGCTCGACGTTCAACGAGGGGCCGGGGCGGACGCTGTGGTTCGGGGTGGGCGACGACGAGTCGATCGAGCGTTTGCGCTTCTTCCGGGACGAGCTGGGGCGGCTGATGGCCAGGCTCCTGGCAAGAGAAGGGCCGATCGACGTCTTTTCGCTCGCCGCGCAGGGCCTGCACATGGGTGACGAGCTCCACATGCGCAGCCAGGCCACCGGCAGTCTCCTGATCCGCAAGCTGGTGCCGGGGTTCGCCGCGCTCGGCGGAGAACGAGCCGCCCGGTTCGTCGCCGGCAACCATCACTTTTTCCTGACCCTGACGATGGCCGCGGCCAAGTGCGCCTCGCTCGCCGCCGCCGGCGTTCCGGGATCGAGCATCGTCAACCTGATCACGCGCAACGGCACTGACGTGGCGCTGCAGGTCGCGGGTCTCCCGGGGCGCTGGTTCGCCGCGCCCGCCGCACCGGTGCAGGACGCGCTCCTGCGCGACGGATTCGAGGCCGCCGACGCTGCGCGCGACATCGGCGACTCGGCGGTCATCGAGTGCATCGGTCTCGGCGGGATGGCGGTCGCGGCGGCACCGGCGGTGGCGGCATTCTTCGGCGGCGGCGCCGCGGACGCCGTCGCCCGGACCGAGTTGATGAGCGAGATCACCGTGAGCCGCTCGCAGCGGTTCACCATCCCCGCGCTCGATTTTGCCGGCACGCCGCTCGGCATCGACGCCCGCCTGGCGGCCGAGCTCGGCACCACGCCCCAGATCACGACCGGCGTTCTTCACGCCTCCAGCGGCGCGGGCCAGATCGGAGCGGGGGTCGCCCACCAGCCGGTCGAGCCGTTCCGCGCCGCGGTCATCGCCCTGGCCGAGGCCCTGGACGCCGGCCGGTCAGGGTGACAGTGAGTGCACGCGCGCTGTTCGCCGGACCGGGGGCCCTGCGGGCGCTTGCCGATGGGCGTGAAGGAGTGGTCGAGCTTGTCCTGACGCGCGGCGCCTACGCGCGGCTTGGTCCGGACTGGCTGCTCCTCGCCGAGCCAGGCGTGCCGTTCGGGCCCCTGTCGATGGCCATACCGGGGATTGGGCGATTGCCGGTGCGGCCGGGGATGGAGGTTCGCGTTCTGGGCGAGCGCCTGATTCTCGGGGATGACGCGGTCCGGTTCGAGCGGGTGCGCTCGCGGCGCCCCCCGGCGGTTGGGTTCCTCGCGTCCTCTCGCGTCCCGGCGATCAGAGCCGCTACTCGGAGCGCGCGGGATCGCTTGCCCGCGCCAGGTGCGCGGCTGCGCGAGGGCATCGCTGCGCTCGCCGCGGGACGCGTCGAAGACGCGGCCGGCCTGCTCGCGGGATGCGGGGAGGGCCTCACACCGGCCGGCGATGACGTGCTGGCGGGGTACGCCGCGGCGGGTCTCGCGCTCCACAGCTTGGGCGCGCCCGACTTGTCGTTGCCGGGTGGCCGGGCGGCGCTGTCGACGCTGGCCGACTGCCGCGCGACCGAGCTGGGGCTCGCCTATCTCCGGTGCGCCGAACTCGGTGAGCTCCCGGAGGCCGCCGCGAACTTGCTGGTCGCGATCTGCCGAGGTTCGCGCCAGGGAGTTCGGGTCGCGCTCGGCTCGCTCCGCGACTGGGGCGGTTCGTCGGGCGCAGCGATCGGCTGGGGCATCACGGCAGCCGTCTCCGAGCGACTGGGTCTGCCGGTCGAGTCAGCCACACAGCCAGACCGCGCCAGGTGCCGGCGGCGGGGTGACGAGCGCTCGGCCGGTGGGGCCGGCGATCGCGTCGTTGATGCGCTCGATCCCGCACTATTCGGGGCCCAGCAGGACAGCGTCGCGCGGTCTGAGCCACCGAGCATCGTGCCGCAGATGGCGCGGTCGTCTTGATCCGCGATCGGCGCGCTCTCGTCGAGGGCGGTGGCGAGAAAGCGCTGGGTGCAGTCCTCGGCGTGACGGCGGGGGTCGAGGACGACGACCGGATCTGTGCCTAGCGCCTGTGGGGCCGGACCGGTCGGGCCCCGAGCAAAGCACTGCGGCGGAACCATGGCGGGATAGGCGCGTAAACCAACAGCACTGACAGCGCCGCGAGCACCTGCTCTCTGCAATCGCCACGGGTATGCCACCCACGCCGGGGTCGCGTACGTGCTCGCTCGCGATGGCAGGGCTCGTCGAGGGGATTGCCGACCAGCGCCTGTGGCGGCGCCACAACTCCGGGCGGTCGCTGATCAGCGGGACGCGACTGCTGCTCGGCCATGGCGCCGCGCAAGCAGCCGACCGGACGCGGCGCATCGTCGAAGCAACAGTCAGCCGCAAGGTTCGAACGGTTGCTCCCGGTCGTAGCCAGGGCAACGCAAGGATCCGCTGGGCGACTCCCTCCGCTCGGAAACCGACTGTGACCTGGAGCCCGTAACGGACTCGGCGCGCGATTGCTTCCGGACAGAAGCAGTCGCGCCGCCGATCCCAGACGGCGGCTCGGACCAACGCGCTCGGCGGTGCCTCCCGAGGCGATCGGTCGATTCCGATTTCACGCATCGCGCGCGGGTGTACCGATCGCTGGCGCGCTCGACCGCGGCGGCGAGCTGTTGGAAGACGGCGCGGAGCGCGGTGGTGTCTGTGAGCGGGAGGCCCGATAGCTGCGGCCGCTCACGCGCCAAGACGCAGCCGGTGCGCCATCGCCGCCGCCTGAGTCCGGCTGCGCACGCCGAGCTTGCCGAGTATCCGGGAGACGTGGACGCTGGCGGTCTTTTCCGCCATGTACAGCGCGGCACCGATCTGCCGGTTGGTCGCGCCCTCGGCGATCAGCGCGAGCACCTGCCGCTCCCGCGGGGTCAGCCCGAATGGGTCCTCGGCCGCTCCGCCCTCCTGCACCGGGCGCGGCGGAGCGGTCTCGCGCTCGAGGTCCAGACGCGCGCGCTCGGCCAGCCCGGAGAGCTCCTGTGCCAGCCACTGCGACCCGAGGGCGCGGGCGCTCCGCATCGCCGCCGCGGCGGTCCGGGCGGCCGCATCCCGCCCCCCGGCCTCGACCTCCGCCTCGGCGGCCCGCCACCGGGCGATCGCGGCCTGGAACGGACGCTCGATCGCGTCCCACTCCCCGGCGGCCCGGTGCCACAGCTTGGCGTCCGGGCGGCCGCGCGCCCGGGCCAGCTCGGCCACGCCGACCGCGCGCCACGCGCGCTCCACCGGCCCGCCCGCCTGCGCCGCGGCGCGCAGGCGGTCGACGTGGATCCGCGCCCGGGCCACCGCGTCGCGCTCCTCACGGCGCTCCCGGAGGTCGCGCGCCCGCTGGGCCAGATCCGCCTCGACCCTCACGCCGACCGCGCTGACGCGGGCGATCCGCATCACGTCGTCGGTGCAGAGCTCGATCCGGTCGAGCGCCTGGTCGACCACCTCGCGGGCGGCGGGCAGCTCGCGCCGGCGCCGGCGGAACTCGCCCCCCAGGGCGCCGAAGGCACCGATGTACTGGGGCTCGGAAGAGCGGGCGACGAGCGGCTCGACCGCCTCGAGCGCACGCTCGGCCGCCGCGTCCTCGCCGACCCCGAGCGCCTGCTCGGCCTCGACAAGCTGGCGGAAGATCAGCTGACGCCCGGCCGGCGGGATCCGCGTCGGGACGAGGTTGGCCCGGGCCGTCTCCCACTCGCCGATCTCGAAGGCAAGCTCGGAGACCGTCAGCATCATCCAGTCGTGGCTGCGGGAATCGCGCAGCAGCGACGCGTCGAGTCCCTCCCGGGCGGTCTCGAGCGCCTGGGCGGTGCGGCCGGCCAGGTTGAGCGTGTCGGCGAGGTTCGAGTACGCGGTCTCGAGCCCGTCGATGTCCTCGTCCTCACGCGCGATGTCGATCGCGCGCCGCAGGCGCCCCGCGCCGGCCTCGGCGTCGCCGAGGACGATCTCGGTCATCCCGAGCGTATTCAGGACCTCGCTCTCGGACCGCCGGTCGCCGGCCGCCACCGCAGCCGCCAGCGCCGCCTCGCCCTCCTCGATCGATTCTCGGAACTGCCCGCGGAGGTGCCGGGTCCGGGCAAGCCAGGCGAGCAGCGAGGCCCGCTCCTGGCTGACCTCCTCAGGCGGGAGCATGGCCAGGGCCTGCTGCGCGGTCCGCACACCCTCGCGCCCGCGATTGAGCGACCATTGCACGCGGGCCAGGTGGGCCAGGAGCTGCGAGTACCGCCGGGGCTCGGAATCCGCGTCGAGCTCGTCGAGGGCACTTCTGAGCAGCACCTCCGCCCGGTCCCGGTCGCCGGCGACGCCGTGGGCGGCGGCGGCCATGCGCAACAGCTCCACGTGGTCGAGCGGGAGCGCGCGGTCGGCCTCGGCCACGCGGGGCCACAGTTCGAGCGCCCGCTCGGCGAGGTCGGCCGCGTCGCCGTAGGCGTGCGCGTCGCGGGCGGCCAGCGCGGCCTGGACGGTGGCGCGCAGCGCCGCCGGCTGATCGCCCGCGGCCGCGTAGTGGCTCGCGATGGTCGCCGTCCATTCGCCGTCGCGGTCGTCGCGACGCTCGTAGGCGGCCGCCAGCGCGAGGTGCAGGTCCACGCGCTCGCCCGGCAGAAGGTCGTCGTAGACCGCCTCGCGCAGGAGCGCGTGGCGGAAGCCGAGACGGCCGTCGTCCGCCGCCACGAGCACGTGCTCGGCGACCGCCTCGCGCAGCGCCTCGTGGAGCGTCTCCCGCGTGACCCCGCTCACCTCGGCGATCGTCGCCTCGTCCAGGGCGCGCCCGACGGCGATCACCCGGGCCGCCCGCCGCGCGTCGGGCGAGAGCCGCTCGATCCGCAGCAGGAAGGCGTCACGGAGGCTCTGGGGGGCCGCGCCGCGGCCGTCGAGGCCGGCGGCGAGCAGCTCCTCCAGGTACAGCGGATTGCCCTCGCTGCGGGCAAACAGGCGGTCGACCAGCGAATCGCTCGGCACCTCGTCGAGGATGTCGGTAAGCGCCTCCACGAGCTGACCGCGATCGAACGGCGCGAGCTCGATCCGCTGCGCTCGCTCGAGTCGTTCGAGCTCGGCGAGCAGGGGACGCAGAGCATGGCGCCGGTGAAGCTCATCGGTGCGGTAGGTGAGCACCAGCACGATCCGCTCCCGGCGGAGGCTACGGGCCAGGAACTGCGCGAACGCCCGCGTCGAGCGATCGGCCCAGTGCATGTCCTCCAGCACCAGCACCACCGGTTCGGTGTCGCCGAGGCGGTCGAGCAGCTCGAGCAGGGCCTCAAACAGGCGCAGCTGAGCCGACGGATCGTGCGACTCGGCCGGCGATCCGTCGTCGTCGAAGCCCGGGAGCAGCGCCGCCAGCTGAGAGCGGGTGCGGCGTGGGAGCGCGTCGAGCGCCGGGTGGCTGCCCCGGACGAGTGGCCGCAGGGCACTCAGAAGCGGCCCGTAGGGCAGCTCCCCCTCGCCCTGCTCGACCGCCTCGCCGCGGAGCACGAGGGCCGCCTGATCGCCCGCTCTCGGCTCGAGCACCCGCTCGAGCTCGGCGACCAGCCGGGTCTTGCCCACCCCCGAGTCGCCGCCGAGCAGGACCAGCGACGGGCGGCCGAGCGCCGCGTCATGCCGCGCTCGCTCGAGCTCGGCGAGCTCGCCGGCTCGGCCGACCAGACGACTGCTCATGAGCCTCGGTCCCATGGGCGAAGTATCTCCGCCAGGACCACCGGCCGGGGTGACGCCGAAGCTCGGCGGCGTCCCGGTGCCGCCGGGCGAGGCGCTCGACCTCGCGCTGCCGTGCGCGTACGACCGCGAGGCTGAGATCTGGATGCATGACGCACTCCCTTCGATCGAGTTCATCTGCGAACAGAATCGACTGAGAGCGATCGCGGCACATCGGGAGGATGCCGGCGATTCCCTCCGCCCCGGCCTTACCCCGCGCGGCGAGGGGCCTTACTCGCGCCGAGGCTTCTCCTGTCCGGCGCTGAGCGGCGAAGCGGCCGAGCGGGAGGCTGCGGCGAGCTCGTGAGCGGTGACGTTCTGGGGATGGTGGCATGCCGCGAGGTGGCCACCGGCGTAGGCCGTCAGCTGGGGCTCGACCGTGCGGCAGACTTCGGTCGCCCGCGGGCAGCGCGTGTGGAAGCGACAGCCCGGTGGGGGCCGCACGGGATTGGGGGGCTCGCCGGCGACCAGCGGCCGTGACCTTGCCCGGTTCTCGTTCGGGTCGGGGATCGGGATCGCGGCGAGAAGCGCCGAGGTGTAGGGATGGATCGGCTTGCTGAATAGCTCCGCCGCGGGCGAGACCTCCATGACCTTGCCCAGGTACATGACGATGATTCGGTCGGAGACGTGGCGGACGACACTGAGGTCGTGGGCGACGAACACGTAGGAGAGCCGGAACTCGTCCTGGAGCTCGTCGAGCAGGTTGATGACCTGCGCTTGGATCGAGACGTCGAGCGCCGACACGGGCTCGTCGAGCAGAATCAGCCGAGGGTCAACCGCCAACGCGCGCGCAATCCCGATGCGCTGACGCTGTCCGCCGGAGAACTCATGCGGGAAGCGATTCAGATGCTCCGGATTGAGTCCCACACGTCCGAGGAGCTGACGGCTTTCGGCTTCGATCCTCGAGCGCTGAACGCCCCGGAGGCGCAGCGGCGTGCCCAGGATCTGCCCCACCCGCTTGCGCGGGTTGAGCGAGGCCTGCGGATCCTGGAATACCATCTGCATCTCCCGCCGGACCGGTGCGAGCGCGCGGCGACTCGCGTTGGTGATGTCCCGCCCGCGGAAGCGGATCGCTCCGGAGGTCGGATCGATCAGGCGCATCAGCGCCCGAATCAAGGTCGTCTTGCCACAACCCGATTCGCCGACTATCCCGAGCGTCTCCCCCTCGGCGAGCGCGAGCGACACGTCGTCGACGGCGTGAACCTGCCCGATCTGGCGATCGATGACCAGGCCGGCCTTGATCGGGAACAGGATCTGCAAGTGCTCGACGTCGAGCAGCGCCGAGCCGTCGTACCGGGTCTCGGGAACCGCCGTGGCCTGAGCCTCCGCGCTCACCGACTCACCGCCCGCCTCGGGTCCGAGCCGCCCCGACGGGCTCATGGAGCCACCGCCTCCCCGCTCACCAAGCCGATCTGGTCGCCCACCACTCTGAGTCCCCGCTTGTGCTCGAGAGACAGCCAGCACCGATCCAGGTGGCCGGGCGCCTCGCGCACGCGAGCGATCAGCGCGGGAACCTCAACGCAGCGCTTGAAGGCGTGCGGGCAGCGGGGCCGGAAGTGGCAGCCGTGAGGCGGCGCCAGCAGAGAGGGCGGCTGGCCCGCGATCGCCGGCAGCCGCTGCGAGCGATCGCGGTCGACTCGGGTGATCGAGCCGAGCAGTCCCCACGTGTAGGGATGCTGCGGGTCGTAGAAGATCTCGTCCAGCGTGCCCTGCTCGACGACGCGACCCGCGTACATGACGACGATCCGGTCGGCGATGTCGGCCACGACCCCGAGGTCGTGGGTGACCAGGATGATGCCGGCGCCCGTATCGTCCCGGAGCTGACGCAGCTCGTCGAGGATCTGTGCCTGGACGGTCACGTCGAGAGCGGTCGTCGGCTCGTCGGCGATCAGGAGCTTGGGCGAACACGACAGCTCCATCGCGATCATCACCCGCTGGCGCATCCCGCCGGAGAACTCGTGCGGGTAGGAACGCATCCGCTCCCGGGCCCGTGGGATGCCCACGCGCTCCATCAGCTCGGCCGCCCGGTCGAGCGCCTGCGCCTTGGAGACCTTCTCGTGGACCCGGAT
>JAFAXX010000157.1 GCA_019240655.1 Solirubrobacterales bacterium | reverse complement strand
CCGGCGGATAGGTGTGCCAGGTCTGCTCGTTGGGCGGCGCGATGCCGGGCGTCAGGGCGCCGACCCGGGCCAGGCGAAGCCGGCGCTCGGGCTCGTAGGCGGCGCGTTCGGCGGGCGATGGGAACACGATGCCCCAGCCCCGGCGCTCCGGGTCGGCGTGGGCGCCGCTGAACCAGTCGCCGAACAGGCGATCGCCGCCGCCCAGCAGCTGGTCACGGGACAGCGTTCCGCGCTTGGAACCGGAGGCGTCGAAGAACCGCTCGCGGCCGAACACGCGGTGGAAAGGCACCATGTCCCGCCCGCGCAGGCGCTGCGGGGCGTGGCGCAGCCAGTAGGTCGTGAGGATCGCGTGGGCCAGCCGCACGTCGTCGACCTGACGCTCGTCCGGCGCGCGGCGGTAATAGGCGGCGTTGAGGAAGTCGGTCATCCAACCCGCCGCGGCCGGGGTGGCGATCGACGACCCGGCCAGGCGCATGAACCGCAAGCGCTCGACCGTGAGGACCTGGCCGGCGAGCAGACCGCCCGCGAATCCGGCCGCGAATCCGAGGCCCTGCTTCTGGGTGCTCATACCCGCGCTCCCATCGTTCGCATCGACACAGCCGGGTGATATCAGACCCCGCGTCGCAACGAGCCGGGGCGCCGCCGACGGCCACGACGCGAGCGCCGGCGACCTCGGACGGCCACGACCGCACCCCGCCGCGCCGAGTGTTCGACATCCTCAGGAGCGTCGGTGCGGTCATGGTCATCGTCCCGCTGGTTGCGGTGGGTCTCCTCGTGTGGGGTCCGCGCCGCGCGGCGCGCGCTCCGGCAGGACAACGCGGCGGCCCGACACGGTCCATGCGCGGATACGCAGCCAGCGCGGCTTCTCGCCCGGCGCCCACGACTGAAGGCGGAGCGCGTCCAGGCGCCGGATCTCCGAGCCCTGGGTGACCTCCTCGGCAACGCCGCTGATGATCACGCTCCAACCGGTTCCGGCCCCCTCGTCGACGCCGTCGATCTCGAACGCGGCATGCGCCGCGCGCACGAGGGCATGGAACTTGGAGCCCGCCGACGTCCGGAAGACGACGGATTTGGACGCGTCGTCGAACGAGTAGTTGACCGGACGGATGACCGGCGCGCCGTCGCCGGCGCTCACCGCGAGCCGTCCGAAGCTGTGCTCGGCGAGCAGCCGCAGGCACTCATCCCGGGCGAGCTCGCGCGTCTCGCCGGCGGCCTCGGACGCTTCGCGGCGGGAGGACGGCACCCCGCGACGATACCGCGGCCGAGCCTGCCGTTCATCCGCACCGCGCCGAAGAGCTGCGTCGTGCGACTACGGACGCCCGCGGCGATACGCTCGCCTGGTGCACGACACGCGCTCGGCCGATTCCCCGCGGGAGAGCGTCCGCCATCCGCTGTTCGCGCGCGTGTACCTGCGCACGGTCAAGGGCCGGTTGCCCCGCGGCGAAGAAGAGCACCGGCGCAAGCTGCTCGCCGGCCTCGCCGGCCGGGTGCTCGAGCTGGGCGCCGGCTCGGGCGTCAACCTCCGGTTCTATCCGGCCAGCGTCGAGCACGTGCTCGCGGTGGAGCCGGAGCCGCTGCTGCGCGCCGAGTGCCGCAAGAGCGCCGCGAAGGCGCCCGTGCCGGTCACCGTGGTCGACGGCGTCTCGGGCCGGTTGCCGGCCGATGACCAGAGCCTCGACGGGGCCGTCGTCTCGCTGGTCCTCTGCTCCGTGCCCGATCAGGAGCGCGCGCTGGCCGAGCTCCGCCGCGTGCTCCGCCCGGACGGCGAGCTGCGCTTCTACGAGCACGTGGTGGCCGAGGGAGCACTCGCGGCGTCCCTGCAGCGCCTGGCCGACGCCGTGTTGTGGCCGCGCCTGGCGGGCGGATGCCATCTCGGCCGCGACACGGCCGCCGCGCTCGAGCAGTCGGGCTTCACGATCGAGCGCTGCGAGCGCATTGCCTTCAGCCCCGGACCACCGGTGCCTCCCCTACCGCACATCCTCGGCGTCGCGCGCCCCGGTGGCGTGGGCTGAGACTCCTGCCGGCGGACTCGACAGCTCGAACAGCTTCATTGCGTTGCCGCCGACGATGGCTCGCCTCTCCTCCTCGGTGAAGCGCGGCTGGTCCCAGATCGCGGCGGGGGTGTCGAAGTCCTGGTGCGGGTAATCCGAGGCGTACAGCAGCGTCTGGCTGCCGTTCATCATGTCGATCATCGCGCGGGTGTCGCTCGCCCGGTCGTGGCTCTCGAACGGCTGGGTGGTGAAGTAGAAATCGCGGATGTACTCGCCCGGGAGTCGCTTGAGCAGGGGCGCCTCCGAGGAGCGCTGCTTGTATTCGTTGTCGAGGCGCGCGATCGTGAACGGCACCCAAGCCTGCCCGGCCTCCATGAACATCCACTTGATGTTCGGGAAGCGCTCGGGGAGCCCCGAGAGAACCACATTGGTCATGTGGACCATGGCGTAGAACGGGAATCCGAGCGCGTGCGCGCCGAGGAAGCTGTCGAGCACGGCGAATGGCCGCTCGGTCCAGTTCGGAGCGGAGTGGAACGCCAGCGGCAGGCCCCGCTCGTTCAGCGCGTCGAAGACCTTCATGTACACGTTGCGGTGCAGCGGTTGGTACTGCAGGCAGGTGACCATGAAGCCGACCACCCCGGGGCGGCCGGAGAACGCCTGGATGTGGCGCAGGCACTGCTCCGGGTCGTGGATCGGCAGGAGCGGCATCGAGAGCAGCCGATCATCGTTGGGAATCACGTCTTCGACCAGCCAGCGGTTGAACGCCCACGTCAGCTCGTTCTGCATGTCATAGTCAGGATGCAGCCCGATGTTCAGCATCGGCGTCGGGAAGAGAATCGTGTAGTCGATCGCCAGTGCGTCCATCGACCGCAGCGTCGTGGCCGCGACCGGATGGAGGTTGGCGCCGCGCTCGTCGAGTGGATAGGCGCCCTCCTGAGCGCCATACCCCCCGCCGGGATGAAGTCGCCCGCCCACGTTGCGGTCGCCCAGGTTCTGCGGAATCAGATTGGCCTGGATCGACTCGAGCGAGGTGAACTGAAACGAGCGGCGGACGTTCGGGCTCTCTATATAGGCCACGATCTCCGGAAAGCACACCGTTTCGTAACAGTGACTGTCGCAGTCGACGATCGGCACGTCGAACAGGCCACGCTGCTGCGCCTCGCGCTCCGCGTTGACCAAATAGTGATCCTGGCGGCGGTTCGGCAGCACGCGCGCCTGGAGGATGGTGTCGGTGCTCATGTGATCAATCCCTAGACGTTGAACATGGCGGCGATCTCGAACGAGTAGACGTCGGCCGCCCGCAGCATCGCGGCCGCCGCGATCGCCACGTCGGTCGCGGCGATCTCACGACCGCCCGGGAACGGTGGGATCTCCCCGTGTTCCCGGACGCGCGCGCCATACGCCTCGACGGCGTCGGCCAGCGCTTGCTGCAGCGCTACATCGGCGCCCGGAGACGGCTCCGGCGCGCGATCAGGCATCGACGTAGACGACTCCGTCCTCGACGGTCACGTTGAATCGGCGCAGCCGATAGCGCCGGTCGTGCGCCGCCTGCCCGCTCAACAGGTCGAATTCCCACCCATGCCACGGGCAGACCAGTCGCATCTCGTCTTCGTCGAGGATCTCCCGCCGCGCTTGCTTGCCTTCGTCGAGCTCGAGTTTCGTGGCGCCCAGCAGCTCGCCGCTGCAAACCGGGCCGCCCTGATGGATACAACGGTTGTCGTAGGCGTACAGGCGGCCCTTGTGCTTGAAGACACCGACCTCCCGGTGGCCGAGGTCGGCGAGCACACCCCCGTTCTCGGCGATCTCCTCGACAGCACAGACGCGGTAGCGCTGAGCCACGCCGGGGTCCGTCGTCGTGTGGTTCTCCATCGCTTTTGTCCTCGGATCAGGCCTGTCCGGCACGGTACCACAGCCGGTAGCGTCGAGATCGAGGCGCATGTCGGGCAACCGATCGCACAGCGCGCGCGCCGCCGAGCCCTGCCGTGACATCCACACGCCGGGCCAGAAGTGACTTTCATTCCGGGACGCCGAGGCAGAAGTGACTCCTCACTACGGGATCAAAGTGACACAGCGCCGGCGCGACCGTCCGCCGTCACTTTCATGCATCTAGAGCCGGTTCACGAGCCACGGATGGTCACCCGCCCGGACCGCCGACTCCTCCCGGATCCCGCGCAACCACGCCGTCAGCGAGTCATCGGGCAGCGGAGGCATGAGGAAATTGCCCTGGGCATAGTCGCACCCGCACTCGGCGAGGAGGTCCCAGGTCGCCTGCGACTCGACGCCCTCGGCGACCGCGCGCAGGCCCAGGCGATGGGCGAGGTCGATGGTCGAGACCACGATCGCCGCGTCGCGGGCGTCGTCCGCCATCCGGAACACGAACGCGCAGTCGATCTTCAGCTCGTCGACGCGCAGCTGCTTCAGGTGGGCGAGCGACGAGTGGCCGGCGCCGAAATCGTCCAGGGAGATCCCCACGCCGACGTCGCGTAGCCGCGCGAGCACATCGATGGTGCGGTCGGGGTCGGTCATGACGACGTTCTCGGAGACCTCGAGCTCGAGTGCCTCGGCCGGGAAGTCGCGCGCCTCGAGCACGCGGCTTACCTCGAGCGGCAGGCCGCGGTCGAGCAGGTCGGCCGGCCCGAGGTTCACCGAAACTCTGACGTCGAAACCCGACGCTCGGCAGGCGCCGATCTGCTCGAGCGCGCGGTCGAGCACGAACTCGGTCAGCGCCCGGGTGAGGCCGCTCTGCTCGGCCAGAGGCAGGAACTGGGCCGGTGCCACGCGGCCGAGCGTCGGGTGCGCCCAGCGGACCAGAGCCTCCACGCCGCGCACCGTTCCGGTCGCGAGCTCAGCGATGGGCTGATACTCCAGGTGCAGCTGGCCGGCGTCGATCGCGGTCCGCAGCTCGCCGATCAAGGCCAGCCGCTGGCGGCTGTGACGATCCCTAGCCGCCACGTAGACCTCGTGGCCGCTGCGGATGCGCTTGGCCTCGTACATCGCGACGTCGGCGCGCTGCAGGAGACCGGGCGCGTCCTCGGCGTGATCGGGAAACAGCGCAATCCCGACGCTCGCGTCGACGTGAACCGCGATGTCGGCGACCTCGAAGGAGCGCTCGAGCGCGGCCCGCATTCGCAGGGCGGCGCTGCTGGCCGACGCCTCGTCGCCCGGCACGAGAGCGACGGCGAACTCGTCGCCGCCCAGACGCGCGAGCGTATCGTCACGCCGCAGCAACGCCCGCAGACGCGGTCCGATCTGGCGCAGGACCTCGTCGCCCGCATAGTGGCCGAGGGTGTCGTTGAGCTCCTTGAAACCGTCGAGGTCGATGAGCAGAAGCGCGATCGGCGTACCGCTCGTCTTCGCCTCGGCGATTGCCGAGTTGAGGCGATCGATCAAGTGCCGGCGGTTCGTGAGCCCGGTGAGCACGTCGGTCACCGCCTGGCGCTCGCTCTCGCGCAAGCGCTCGGTGATCGTCACCGCGGCGCGGGCGGTCCCCACCAGTACCGCGAGCGTGGCCAGGACCACGGCCACGACGCCGACCCGGGCGAACTGCCCGGCGATCAGCAAGGCGAGCGCGGCAAGCGCCAAGGCGACCGTCGCGACCAAGACCGTCCAGCTGAACTCGGGCCCCGGCTGGGCGCGCGGCTCACGCCAGAGCGCGGCGATCAGCAGCACCGGCAGCGCCGGGATGACCAGGCCGGCGCCGAGCAGCGCCAGGCCGGCCGCGCCGAGCAGCACCGTCCGGCTCGGCCGCCAGCGGCTCAGCGCCAGCGCACCGGCCACGCCGCCGGCAGCGACGATGGCCGGTCCCCGCGCGCCGAGCGCGGCGGCCAGCGCGGCGACCGACGAATCGCACATCGCGGCGTCGAGCCAGGACAGCCGCGAGGCGGCGCCGAAGCGCCGGCGCACGGCGAGAACCAGGCCGGGGACGCAGGCCAGGCACCCGATGAACAGCCAAGGGTCGCGCACCAGGCCGGCGCTGCTCATCCCAGCACCCTCAAGCACCCGTCGAGCCGCGTACGAGCACACGCATCGTCAGATCGTCGCTCGACATCGGCACCCTGGACGCGGTCGGCGCGTCTGTGCCGAATTCTTAGCGGATCAGCTGGAAAAGGTCTTCAAACACTCGCGTCCGTAGCTCCGACGGTACATCGGCGGACCCGGGCGGCCGGCGTCGGTCCGCTGAGCGCGTGCGTGGCCTCGGTCCGCTGAGCGCGTGCGTGACCTTGCCCGCTGAGCGCGTGCGCGGCCTCGGTGCGCTTAGCGCGCGGGTGGCCTCGATCCGCTAAGCGCGTGCGCTCACGCGCACGGTCTCGAGCTTCGGGTCGGCCGGGTCGGGCACCACCATGCCCGCCTCGAGGCCGCTGCGCAGGTAGTCGATCACCTCGGCGCTGATCCGCTCGCCGGGCACGATGGCCGGGATTCCGGGTGGGTAGGGCGTGACCTGCTCGGCGGCGACGCGGCCGACGGCATCATGCACGGGAACGCTCTCGGCCGGGCCGAAGAAGGCGTCCCGGGGCCGCTCGACGCTCTCGAGCTCCAGACCGCTGGGAGCCGGCAGGTTCACCGGAGGCGGCCTGGGCAGATCGGGCGCCGCGGTGACGAGATGCTCGAGTGCCGCCCGCAGCCGCTGCGCCGTGTGCTCGTCGTCCGCCATCGAGAGCGTCGCCAGGATGCGGGCGTGATCGCTCAGGCCGACGTCGATGCGCTCGTGTCGGCGAAGCCAATCCGCGGCCTGATACCCGCTGATCCCAACTTCGGAGAGGTCGATGAGGACCTGCAGGCGATCGAGGTCGTGCGACGCCTCGCGACGCAGCAGCTCTTCCTCGAGGACGTGGAGACCGGAGATCGCGTCGATGTCCTGCCGGAGCCGACGGGCCAGCGCGAGGGCGTCGCCGAGCAGCGCTTCGCCGCTCTCGACCATCTGGCGTCGCCACCCGTCGAGCGCCGTGTACAGCAGCACGTTCGGGCTCGTGGTCATCAGCAGATCGGCGCACGCGGCGATATGGGAGGGGTCGACCAGATCGCCCTGGACGTGGAACACCGAACCCTGCTCGAACCCGGCCCCCATCTTGTGGACGCTGACCACGCACACATCGGCCCCGGCGTCCATCGCCCAGGTCGGCAGCTCGGGATGAAATGGCAGATGGGCCCCCCAGGCCTCGTCGATGATCAGCGGCCGGCCACGTTCGTGGCAGACGCGTGCGATGCCGTCGATGTCGGCGCAGGTGCCGTAGGGCGTCGGGCTCACCACCAACGCGGCGGCCGCTTGCGGATGGTGCTCCCACGCCTCGGCGATCTGTTCGGGCGAGGGCGGATGCGCGAGGTGTAGCTCGGGATCCCAGCGCGGACGGACCCAGCACGGCCGAAGCCCGGAGAAGATCAGCCCGGCGACGACTGACTTGTGCGCGTCGCGACCGAGCAGCAGATCGCCATCGTGGCCGGCGATCGCCAGCATCGCGGCCTTCACCGACAGCGAGCTCCCGCAGGTGGAGAAGAACGCGTGCTCCGCGCCGACCGCATCGGCCATCAGCTGCTCGGCCGCTTTCAGGTACTCACCCGACGAGGACCGGTCGTCGAGCCCGGCGCTCACGAGGACGTCGTCACGGAACGCATCCCGGCCCATCACCTCGCGCACGCGCGGGTCGACTCCGCGCCCCTGACGGTGCCCGGGAGGCGTGAATCCGTACCGCCCCGACGCGTGGTAGTCCGCCAGCGCTTCCACGAGCGGGGCCCGATGCTGATCCATGATCGCCTCCTAGCCATTAGGGCTGGATTTCACACATCCGGCGGCCGCGCCCGCCTCACGCTCCGCATCCGGGGCGTCCGAACCCGCCCCGACGACGACCGCCCCTCGAGACCGGCTCCTCCCCGTCGGCGCAAGCGCGTCCTGGCATCCGCTGCTTTCGTACGATGTTGCCGATGTCAGCCCTGCTCAGGCCATCGCCTCCTACGGCCTCGGCGAGGGTCTGAGCTTGCGCATCGCGCTGGCGCAGCTCGATTCCGCGCTCGGGGAAATCGACGAGAACGTGCGTCGGGCTCGCGAGATGATCGCCGAGGCGCGCGCCCGGGGCGCTGAGCTGATCGTCTTCCCCGAGCTCAGCCTGTCGGGATACTCGCTCGGCGCCGTCCCCGAAGATATCGCGCTGCGAGCCGACGATCCGGCCATCACCGCCGTGAGCGCCGGTACCGACGACATCGACGTCGTGCTCGGCTTCGTCGAACAGGGAGCCGTACACACCTACAACAGCGCCGTCTACCTCGAGTCTGGACGTGTCGCACAGGTGCAGCGCAAGACGTTCCTGCCGACCTACGGACTGTTCGACGAGCGAAAGCACTTCAGTCCCGGGCAGTCGCTCTCCGCGTTCGACACCCGTCTCGGCCGCTTCGCCATGGTGATCTGCAACGACGCGTGGCAACCGACGCTTTCGTTCATCGCGGTGCATGACGGCGCGCAGCTGCTGATCGTCCCCGCTTGCAGCTCGCTGCCCGCGAACGCCGAAGCCCAGCTCCAGGTTCAGCGGGACTGGAGCGATCTCCTGCACTTCCACGGCCGTTTCCTGCAGACCCATGTCGCGTTCGTCAACCGCGTCGGGTCGGAACCCGGCATGACGTTCTGGGGCGGTTCCCGCGCCGTCGATCCGTGGGGCAACGTCCTCGCGCAGGCGCCCCTGAACGAGCCTGCCGTGACCGTCGTCGACCTCGACCTGGCAGCGGCTCGCCGCGCCCGCCGGGAGATGCCGCTCGTCAAGGAGGCCCGTCTCGGCCTGCTCTGCCGGGAGCTCGAGCGCCTGACTCAAGCCGGCGGCGACCTCTGAGCCCGGCGCCGAGTCGGGATCACACCGCGTCGACTAATGCCAGAGTCGTGATCCGGCTGTGACACCACCGGCACGAGTTCCGGTTCTCGCTCGGCGCAGCGCCGCGCACGCATTTACATCTCCGGCGTGAGATGACGTTTTGCAAATGCAGAACGGCAAGCTGCTCGCCCACCGCGACCCGGAACGCGCGCCACCACCAGGGGCGTCGGAGCCGGCATCTGTCCCTGCTCGACTCGGCGGGAAGATTCGTCTTTGTCGTCGAAGAGCTCTTGGCCGCATAGACTCGCACTCACAAGCAAACTCAACTCCCCGAGGAGGTCAGCATGGCCGAGAGTGTCTACCGCGTCACCGAGGTGATCGGCGTGAGCAGCGAGTCGTGGGAGGCTGCCGCCCGCAACGCCGTCGAGACGGCCGCCAAGACGGTGCGTGACCTGCGGATCGCGGAGGTGCTGCGCCAGGACGTCACGGTCGAGAACGGCCGAATCACCGGCTACCGTGTTCGCCTCGGAATCTCGTTCAAGTTCCAGTCAGGCGAGTAAGCGGCCGAATCGGGTGACTCGAGCGGCTCGGTCAAGCGACAGACCGGCGAGGACGGATGAGATTCTTCGATGTAGTCATCCCTGTGCGTGCAGCGTGGTCCTCGCCGTTCGTCCGGTGGCAGGGGCCGACCGCCGAAATCGAGCCTTGACCTGGCCCAGCAGGTGACGACGCGCGCGCTGGCCCGAGACGACGCAGACCGGCCGAGCTGCTAGCTGGTACGCGCTTGCCTGACGTCAGGCGCATCGCCGAGCGCCTCGAGGCGCTGTGGCGGATCCGCCGCGGCCCCGGCGGCGGTGCCGACCGCGCGGCCTTCTCCGCCGCCGAGGCGAAGGCGATGCGACTGGTCGCCGACTGGGCGGCCGAGCTCGGGCTCGAGCCGGGGATCGACGCCCATGGGAACCTGTGGGCACTGCCGCCTGGCTGGTCAGGTCCGGTCGTCACCGCGGGCTCGCATGTCGACACCGTGCCAGACGGCGGGCGCTACGACGGGGCGCTCGGCACCGTGCTCGGCCTGGAGATGGTCGCCGACCTCGCCGACCCCGACCCGCGCGCCGGCGGTGCGGAGGGCGACGAAGCGCGGCCCGGGGCCTTGATCTGCGCGGCCGAGGAGGCGCCGCGGTTCGGCGCGGGCACGATCGGCTCGCGCCTGCTCGTGGGCACCCTGGCTCCCGCGGACCTCGAAGAGCTGCGCGACGGCACCGGGGTCAGCGCCGCCGAGGCGCTCCACGAATATCTCGAGCGGCTCTCGGCGCTGCCGCGGGTGGAGCCGCCGCTCGCGCGGATGCGCGCTCACGCGGAGGTCCACGTGGCCCAGCGGCGGGCGCTTCGCCGGCTGGGCGTCGTCTCCACCGTGGCCGCGCCGCGACGCTACTCGGTGACGATCCGCGGCCAGTCCGGCCACGCCGGCGAAATGGCGATGGAGGAACGGCGCGACGCGCTCGCCGCCGCGGCCGAGGTCGTGCTCGCGGTCGAGGCCGCGGCCCGAGCCGAGCCGGCCGAGACGGTGGCCACGGTCGGCACGATCGCCGTCTCACCCGGCGCCGTCAGCGTGATCCCAGGCGAGGCGCGGCTCGGCATCGACGTCCGCGGCATCTCCTCCGCTTCGGTCGCCGCGTTCGACGGCGCTGTGCGGGCCGCGATCGCGGAAATCGCACGGCACCGCGGCGTCAGAGCCGAGGTGACACTGCGTCGCGCCGGCGAGCCGGTGGCGATGGACGCGGAGTTGGTCGTCGCGGCGCTGGCGGCGGCCCGCCGCCTCGGCGTTCCGGCGACCCAGACGTGGTCCGGCGCCGGCCACGACGCTCAGCATCTGGCGGCGATCGCCCCCACGCTGCTGCTGTTCGTGCCGCTGCAAGGCGGCGAGAGCCACACTCCACAGGAGGGAGCCGAGATGAGCGAGATCGTTCAGGCGGCCGAGGTGACGGCTTCGGTGCTACGTGGAGCGATCCACCTCGCTCGGCCGTAGGTTCCCGCCGGTCGGCTCCGAGGCTTCACGGGCGGTCAACGGCTGCTCGGGTGGGGGTGTCTTCTGCACCTCGCGCAACTCCTCGGCGGAATAGTGGCAGCGCCAGAAGTGGCCCGGCTCGACCTCTCGGAGCGCGGGCTCCTCGTCGCGGCAGATGTCGCCGATGTACCGCGGGCAACGGGTGTGGAACACGCACCCCGACGGCGGCGAGGCGGCGCTGGGAATCTCGCCGACCAGGCGGATGCGCTCACGCTCGGTTCCCTCGGCGGTGGGCACGGCGGAGCCGAGCGCCTCGGTGTAGGGATGCTGCGGCGGGTCGAAGACGTGCTCGGCCGGCCCGAGCTCCATCACGCGCCCGAGGTAGAGAACGGCGATCCGGTCAGACAGGTAGCGCACGACGCCGAGGTCGTGCGAGATGAACAGATAGGCGACCTTCTTGGAGGCCTGCAGCTCGACCAGGAGGTTCAGGATCGCGGCCTGCACCGACACGTCGAGCGCTGAGGTGGGCTCGTCGCAGACGACGATGCGCGGATCGCCGGCGAAGGCTCGGGCGATCGCCACGCGCTGCTTGAGGCCGCCCGACAGCTGCGCCGGGCGCGCGCCGATCAGGCGCACGTCGAAGCGCACGGAGTGGGCCAGCTGCCGCAGGTGCTCCTCTCGCTGCTCGCCCCGCTCACCTTTGAGCATGGTCAGCGCGCGTCCGATGATCCGGTGGATCGAGAAGCGCCGGTTCAGCGCCGAGTCCGGGTTCTGAAAGACGATCTGCAGCGCGCGGACCTGATCGCGCTTTCGCTTCGTGACGTTGGGCGCCAGCCGCGCGCCGTCGAGCTCGATCACCGAGCCCTCATCGGCCGGGCTGAGCCCAATCAGCGACCGCGCCAGCGTCGTCTTGCCGCTCCCGGATTCTCCGACCAGACCGAGCGTCTCGCCTTCCTTGAGCGCGAACTGCACGTCGGCCAGCGCATGGATCGCGTTTCCCTCCTGGTGAAAGGTCTTGCGCAGTCCGCGCGCCTCGAGCACCGGCTCGACGCGGCGGTCTTCCCGCGGGACTGGCGGCGCCGGCGTCGCCCGCGGCACGGTTTGCGCTCGATCGTAGAAATGACAGCGGCTGCAGTGCCCGTCGGTAACCCGGTGAAACGGCGGCTCCTCCCGGTGGCAGATCTCCTCCGCGAGCCCGCAGCGGTCGGTGAACACGCAGGCGGGCAGGTCGGCCCCGAGCTGGGGCAGGAAGCCCGGGATGGTGTCGAGCGTCTCCCGGTCCTTGCGGACTCCGCCGCGGGGAATGCAGCGCAGGAGGCCCACCGTGTACGGGTGGCTGGGGCGCGCGAACACCTCGGCGACCGGACCCTCCTCGACCAGTCGCCCGGCGTAGAGAACGCCCATCCGCTCGCACATCTTCGCCATCACACCGAGGTTGTGGGTGATGAACAGCAGGCTGGTCCCGAACTCCTCGCGCAGCATCTTGACCAGGTCGAGCACCTCTCCCTCGACGGTCGCGTCGAGCCCGGTCGTCGGCTCGTCGAGGATCAACAGCGACGGGTCGGTGGCGAGAGCCATCGCGATCACCACGCGCTGGTTCATCCCGCCCGAGAGCTGATGGGGATAGCGGCGCATCACGGAGGCCGGATCGGAGATCTGCACCTTGCCGAGCATCTCGTGGGCGCGCTGGCGCGCCTCACCGTCGTGGGCGCCGGCCAGGGCGTACACCTCGGCCACCTGATCGCCGATCCGGATCGACGGGTTCAGCGCCGCGGTCGGGTTCTGGTAGACCATCGACACCTTCTTGACGCGCAGCTCGCGGACCTCGTTCTCGCTCATGCCCAGCAGGTCCTGCCCGTCGACGAGGATCGACCCCCGCGTCACCCGCCCGTTACGCGGCAGGTAGCGCAGGGCGGCGAACGCGGCCGTCGACTTTCCGCACCCCGATTCGCCGACCAGCCCGTATGACTCGTTGCGCCCGATCGACAGGGTGACGCCGCGAAGGACCTCACGCCAGATGCCGCGCACGCGGTAGGCGACCTCGAGGTCGCGCAACTCCAGCGCGGGAGCGGTCTCGACGGCGGCCGGTTGCGGTGCGGTCGCACTCATCGCTCGAACGCCTGGCTGATGCCGTCGGAGAGCAGGTTGACCCCGATGACGAGGCTGGCGATCGCGAGGGCGGGAAACAGCACCGGCCACCAGTAACCCCCGCTGATCAGCCCGTAGTGCTGGTAGATCTGCAGTCCCCAGTCGGGAGCGGGCGGCTGGATGCCAAAGCCGAGGAAGCTCAGCGTGGCGATCGTGAAGATCGCGTATCCGAGCCGGACGGTGAACTCGACCAGGACCGGTCCGAGCACGTTGGGCAGGATCTCGCCGAACAGGATGTAGGGGGTTCGCTCGTTTCGCAGGCGAGCCGCCGCGACGTATTCGTACTCGCGCTCGGTCAGCACCGCGGCACGTACCGTCCGTGCGATCACCGGGGTGAACACGACGCCGATGACGAAGATCACGGTGATGGTGGAAGGACCCAGCGCGACCAGGCTGAGCAGCCCCACGATGACCACCGGTACGGCCAGGACCGCGTCGACGATGCGGCCGAGCACATCGTCGGTGGGGCCGCGGAAATACCCCATGACGAGCCCGAGCACGGTGCCCAGCACGGTCCCGAGCAGTGTCGCCAGCGGCGCCACGATGAGGATGTCACGGGCGCCGACGAGGACCCGCGAGAGGACGTCCCGCCCGAGCGTGTCGGTCCCGAACAGGTGCGCCGAGGACGGAGCCTGCAGCGCCTTGATCGGGTCGGTCAGCAGCGGGTCGTCGGGCGCGATCAGCTTGCCGAAGATCGCACACACGATCCAGAACGCGAGGATGACCGCTCCGGCGATGAACGTCTTGGAGTGCAGCAGCACGGCCATGCGCTCGCGGCGCATGACCCGGGTGTCCTCGGGTCCGGGGACGCTGAGCTGGTCGTCGGCGACGGGGGGCTCGCCGGCGGTGACCGAAGATCCGATCGGTTCTCCAAACGAACTCATGCGGAGCTCTCGAAGCGCAGCCGAGGATTGAGCAGAGAGTAGGCCAGGTCGGCCAGCAGCGTCGCGACGAGGTACACCACGCCGACGATCAGCACTCCGCTCTGCAGCACCGGGAAGTCCTTCTGCGAGGCAGCGCGGTAGAGCACCTGGCCGATGCCCTGATAGTTGAACACCAGCTCGATCGCCACCAGGCCGCCGATCAGATAGCCCGCCTGCGTGGCGACGACGGCGATCGTGGGCAGGAGCGCGTTGCGCAGGACGTGCCGGCGGACCACGGTCGAGTACGGTAGCCCCTTGATCACCGCGGTCCGCGTGTAGTCGGCGTCGAGCGCCTCGATCGTCCCGGCGCGCGCCATCCGCGCGATATAGCCGAACAGTACGAACACCAGGCACAGCGCCGGCAGGATCAGAAACTTGACCGACGTGAGGAAGCCCGAACCGGGTGGCGGCGTGGCGGTGGAGGGAAGGATCGGGATCAGCAGGGCGAACAGCAGGATCAGCGCCACCGCCCACACGAACTCGGGGACGGTGGTCGCCGAGAGCCCGCCCACCGAGATCAGCCGGTCCTGGAAGCGGCCTTCCTTGAGCGCGGCGAACACGCCGCCGATGATCCCGAACGGCACGACGATGATGAAGGCAAGGATCGCGAGCTTGGCGGAGTGCCACAGCGCCGGGAACACGATCGACGACACCGAGCTGCGCGTCGCCACGGACGTCCCCAGGTTCCCATGGAAGATGCCGCTGATCCAGTTGGCGTACTGGACGAACACCGACTTGTCGGTGCCGAGCTGGTGGTTGAGCGAATTCACCGCGGATTGCGTCGCGAACGGGCCGAGCACGCGACGGGCGACATCGCCGGGAAGCACCTGCGAGCCGAAGAACACGAGCACGCTCAGCAACCACAGCGTGATCAGGCCGAGACCCAGTCGTTTGGCGATGAACCTGGTCACGGGCAGCGCGCCTTCCCGGGCTCCTCAGGCGACGAACCCGGCGCGAGAGAGATCGATGTGGCCCATCGCGGTCGTCTCTTCCCCCGACACGTTCAGCCGGGCGGCGGTCAGGAAGTAGTAGTAGTAGGGAAACATCACCGGGGTCTCGTCAAGCAGCAGCAGTTGGATCTTGCGCGCCGCCGTTCGCTGGGCTCCCAGGTCGAGCGCGGCGACATACTGCGCCACGAGCTTGTCGTAGGCCGGATTCTTGAAGTGCGCCGCATTCCAGGGACCCTTGCTCGTCAGCGGCGCGGTGAGGAGCAGATTGGGCACCCCGCGATGGCCGTAATCGGTGATGCCCATGGTCGAATCCAGCCACGGCGAGGTGCCGAACTTCGACGATCCGTAGTACGTGCCGGGATCGAGAATGCTGATGCTCAGACTGATGCCGCCGTCGGATACGTCGTTCTGGACCACCTGCGCGAGGTCGGGTAGCTCGAAGTGGGTCAGCGTGGTGAGCTGAGCGCGCACGCCGCTGGACCTGCCCGCCGCCTCGAGCAGCTGCTTGGCCTGGGCCACGTTTTGCTGCCGCTGGGGCACCGATGGGTCGGTGGAGCGGAACACCGGCGCGAACGGGCTGTCGTTCCCGTAGTCGGACTTCGTCGCCAGCAGGCCCTCGACCATGCCGCGGCGATCGAGCAGCAGCCCCACCGCCTGGCGGACGCGCTTGTCGTTGAAGGGCTCCTTGTCGGTGCGCATGTGGATCTGGCGGTGCGAGGAGGAGCGATACTGCGTAGTGCGGATGGTGGGATCGGTGATCAGCGCTCGCCCGCCGGACACCGAGTAATGCGCGAGGATGTCCACCTGGTTGCCCTGGATACCGAGCGTCTGCGCCTGCTCCTCCGGGTAGAAGGTCAGCTGCATGCGATCGGCGACCGTCTTAGGTCCCCAATATTGGGCGTTTCTGGTGTAGGTCACCCCTTGCTCGGGGGTGAAGGACTGCATCTTCCAGGGACCGGTGCCGATGAACGTCTTGTCCCAACCCCCGTGATAGTCCTTCGGCAGAATCACCGCGTTGTAGTTGTCTGAGCTGACCAGGTAGGGAAAATTGCCGTTCGGCGCATCCAGCGTGAACTGCACGGTGTAGGGATCGGTCGCCTTCGTGTTGCCCTTGCTGAGCACTCCGGCGAAGTTCGACAGCGCGTTCGACCCGACGACTGGATCGGCGAGACGGTTGAACGTCGCCGCCACGTCCTCCGCCGTCAACGGCGTGCCATCGCTGAAGTGGACGCCCTGACGGATCTTGAAAGTCCACACTCCTCCGTTGTGATCATGCGCCCAACTCTCCGCGATCACCGGCCGGAGGTTCAGGTACTTGTCTGACCAGACGAGGTACTGGCCGGTCTGGCCCAGCACGGCCAGGCCGCCCTCGTCGGAGATCATGACCGGGTCGAGCGCCGCGGCGGGAGCGACGATCCCGGCCCGGATCGTGCCGCCCGGCTGTGGCGGCTTGGTCTGTGGCGGAGACACCTGGGCCACGTTGGGCTGTGCGCAGCCGGCGAGCACACCCAGCGTCGACAGCGAGAGCCCGAGCACCGTGCCACGGCGAACGAACTCTCGCCGGTCGATCTGACCCGCCGCGTGCGCGTCGACGAGATCATTCTCGACCTCACCGATCCGGCGCCGGATCGCATCAACCTGCGCGTGTCGTTCGTCCATCATGGCTGCAGTCGATGCCGGCGGCCCACCGGTTGATCCTCTCCCCTGGAAGCGGACGCTCGGCGGCGGACTCTACTGAGCGATTGAGTATTGTCAAGATTCGACATTGCGTCCGCGGCGAGCTAGCACCGTTGCGCGCGCAGATCCCGATCGACCCGCGCGCGGCGGTGCAACCGGCGTGATCGCGGTGACGGGAGTGACGTCGGTCTCATTGCCGCGTTGTCCGTCTAGGGCGTCGACGTATCGCCCGCCTTATAGCCTCGTGGCGTAGTCGAGGTTTGGCTGCTTGAGGCTCGCGTCGCTGCCGAAGAAGGCGTGGCGGCTCATGTCCGGGCTGTAGCGGCTCGCGGGCGGGCGGCGCCCGAGCGCCTCGGCCACGGCTCGGATGTGGTGCGGGCCGGCCCCGCAGCACACCCCGAGGTAGGACACGCCCAGCTCGTGAGCGCCCCGCGCGAACTCGCCGAGCTCGTAGCGGTTGCATGTGAACGGGTCAAGCGCGGTGGGAAACGGCCGGCCGCCGGGAATGCAGTCACAGCCAGGATCGGTCAGCGACTGAAAGCTCGGCTCCGCCTCCGTGGTGCGGTAGGGCACCGGCAGCGCCGCGACGTGGCAGCCGACCGCCTTTCGGATCGCGGCCACCATCGGCAGCATGGTCTTGGGTCCTCGGATGCAGTTGAGCCCGACGACGTCGGCGCCGGCCGCCTCGAGCCGCCGGCAGGCCTCAGCCGGCGCCCATCCCTCGCGGGTGTTGGGTTCGCGGTGGATGGCGAGGGTGATCACGGAGGGCAGGCCGCTCGCCCCGATCACCTCGCGTGCGATCACCGCCTCCTCGGCCCACGAGAACGTCTCGCCGATGATGAAGTCGACCCCGGCGTCCACCGCCCAGCCGACCTGCTCCTCGAAGATCTTCCGCACGCTCGCCCGCGAGCTGTCGTCGGTGGGGTCGAACACGTTCGTGTTGCAGATGTTTCCGGCCAGGAGCGCCCCGTGGCGCCGGGCGACATTCCCGGCAATCTCGAGCGCGGTGCGGTTGATCTGCCCGAGCGCGTCCTCCCTCCCGATCAGCCGCAGCTTCTCGCGATGCGCATAGTAGGTGAAGGCCTCCACCACGTCGGAGCCGGCGTGGACGAATTCCTCGTGGAGCTGGGCGACCCGCTCCGGGTGCTCGAGTACGACCTCCGGCACGAACGCTCCCGCCTGCAGATAACCCCGCCGCTCGAGCTCGAACAGATAACCCTCGGCGCACACCACCGCGCCGTTGGCCAGTCGCTTCAGCAGTCCGTCGTCCGCCGGCATGTTCATTTCTCCTCGGCGCGCGGCCACGCCTTCGCCTGCCTCGATCGCGACTATACGCGCAACCTGCATATAGCGCAACATCAGTTGCGTTATACGATTGTAACGTGCAACCCGAGAAGGCGACCAGCGTGCGCCGGGCCGTCGACTTGCTGCTGGCGCTCGGAGGCGAGGAAGCCCTCAGGAGCGGCGGGCTCGGCGTCAAGCGGCTGTCCGAGCTGCTCGGAGAGGACAAGACCCGCGTCTCTCGCACGCTGCAGACACTCGCGGAGTACTCGCTGGTCGAGCGGGACCCCGAGACGCGGGCCTATCGGATCGGCTGGAGCATCTACACCCTCGCCGCCAGGGCGGGCGAGGCGCGGCTGCTCGCGGCGGCGCCGGCGTCCCTCGCGGCGCTGCGCGACGAGCTCCACGAGTCGGCGCACCTGTCGGTCCTGGCCGGCCGTCAGGTCGAGACCGTCATCTCGCACGCCTCCCCGCAGGCGCTCGCGGCCACGAGCTGGGTGGGACGGCAGGTCCCGGCACACTGCACTTCCTCCGGCCGCGCGCTGCTGTTCGACCACGACCTGGCGGCGCTTCAGCGGTTATTCGGCCCCGGGTGTCTGCCGGCGGCCGGGCCCCGGGCGCCCCGGACGGTCGCCGAGCTCCTCGCGCGGATCGACGGGGCGCGCGCGGCCGGCTACGCGGTCGCCGTCGACGAGTCAGAGCCCGGGCTGGCGGCCGCCGCGGCACCGGTTCGCGACCACCGAGGCCGCATCGTCGCCGCGGTGAACGTGTCGGCCCCGGCGTTTCGGTTCCGCGCCGAGCTGCACCGGGCGGGCGACGCGGTCGTCCGGGCGGCCGCCGAGCTCTCGCTCGCGATCGGCGCGCGCCCGCTCGAGCTCGACGAGCCGATCGAGGTTCGGTGACGCCGTGAGGATCCACGGCAAGGACCGGGAGGCGGCCCGACGGCACCTGTGTATGCACTTCGCTCCGCTCGATCCCGAGGGCGAGCTGACCGTTGCCGAGGGGGCGGTCGCAAAGCTCGGCCAGGCCCCAGTTCGCGGCTACGTCCCGCAGAAGCGCATGGCGGTCAGCGCGATCCCCTGCGCGCAGCTGACCAGGTCGGCAATCGGCACGAACTCGTCGACGGTGTGCGCGATGTCGAGCGCGCCGGGGCCGAAGCAGACGGTGGGAATTCCGGCCTCGACGATCAGCGACGCCCCATCGTGCCAGTTGTCGAAGCCGCCGATCGTCCCACTGCGGCCCAGCGCGCGCTCCACGGCGACCAGCGTTTGCACCACCGGCTCAGCGGGCGAGATCTCGGCCGGAGGCACACCGCCGAGCCTCCAGATTACCCGCGGCGGGTGATCTCGCAGCCAGGAGTCGGCCGCGGCCGAGCGCATGATCCACTCCTCGAATTCGCGGCGGACCTCGGCCGCCGGATCGCTGCCGTCCGGCGTGGGCAGGTACTCCAGGTGACACTCGATCCGGCAGCGGGCGGGGTAGCTGACGATCCACTCGCCGCCGTGGATCGCGGTGACGACGCAGTCGGCCGCGGCCAGGTAGGGATGCCGGGGCGCGAGCGCCCACTCCGCGCGCAGGCGCCGCAGCGACTCGAGCAGGTACGCGGCCTTGTCGATCGCGTTCACCGCGCCGCCGGTCGCCGGATCGCGCGCGGGCGTCCCCGCGTGGCCGGGGCGGCCCTCGACGTCGATTGCCGCCAGCAGCGATCCGCGGCAGGCAACCGAGATCTCGAGGCTGCTGGGCTCGGGCACGATCGCCGCATCGGCGTTCAGCGTGCGCGCGGAGACGAATCCTCCCGCCGCGGTCGACTCCTCATCCGTGACGGTGTTGACGATCAGATCGCCGGCCAGCTTCACGCCCAGCTCCGACATTACCTCTGAGGCCAACACCATGCTGGCCACGCCCCCCTTCATGTCGCACGCGCCGCGCCCCCACACGGCGCCGCGTCGGACGACGGCGTCGAATGGATCCGATCTCCACTGCGATCGCGGCTCGACGTCGACCACATCGATGTGGCCGCCCAGCAGCAGCGTCCGTCCGCCGCCGCGGCCGGCGAAGCGCGCCGCGAGCTGCGGTCGCCCCTCGAACGTGAAACCCTGCGGCACCCCGGGGTGGTCAGCGATCAGCGCTGCATCAGGCTCGTGCACCGTGACGTCGGCGCCGCACGCCGCCAGCCGGCCGCTGAGGTAGCTCTGCAGCCGGGCCTCCTCGCGCGGAGGCGATCCTGGCGTGTGGGTGATCGTGTCGAAGCCGATCAGCGCGCGCAGCAGATCCACGAGGTCTCCCTCGCGCTCGGCCACGCGTTCAGCCACTCGGCGTTCGATTTCGCTGAGCACTCGACCGGCGATCATCGGCCAATGGACGTTGCCGCGCAAGCGCGAGCTGGCGCGCGCCGGCTTGACAGCCGCTCCCGGGTGTGACACAACGCCGCGCGTGACTCCGACGCGGTCGCCCAGGGTCGGCGACGGGGCGGCGCTGCCGATGCTGGCCTGCGTGTTGCGCGAGCCGGGCCGTCCGCCGGCGGTGGAGACGGTCGAGCTCGACGCGCCCGCGCCGGGCGAGGTGCTCGTCCGCGTCGCCGCCGCGGGCGTATGTCACTCGGACGTGCGCCTGGCCGACGGCGAGCTCGGTCCCGGCCGCTGGCCGATGGTCCTCGGTCACGAGGGCGCCGGCGTAGTGGAGGCGGTCGGAGATGGCGTCACCTCGGTCGCGCCCGGCGAGCACGTCGTCTTCTGCCCGGTCGCCGCCTGCGGCGTCTGCGCGGCGTGCCGGGCGGGTCGCCGGACGCTGTGCGAGCCGGCGGGGCGACGGTCGCTGGCGGGGCGTCTCGCCACCGGTGCCTCTCGGCTGCGCGACGCCGACGGCGCGGTCCTGCAGCACGCGCTGAGCGTCGCCTGTTTTGCCGAGTACGCGGTCCTCGCGGCGGGGGGCGTGATCCCGATTCCGGCCGACCTGCCCCTGTGGCAGGCCGCCCTGCTCGGCTGCGGGGTGCTCACCGGCTTCGGGGCCGTGACGCACGCCGCCCGCGTGCGGGTCGGCGAGCGGGTGGCGGTGATCGGCTGCGGCGGCGTCGGGCTCCAGGTGATCGCCGCCGCCCGGCTGGCCGGGGCGGCCACGATCGTCGCCGTCGACCGCCGGCCGGAGAAGCTTGAGCACGCCCGGCGCCGTGGCGCCACCGACGTCCTCGACGCCGGCGCCGTCGACGCGGCAGAGGCGATCCGAGAGCTCACCGGCGGCGGCGCCGACCACGCGTTCGAGGTGGTCGGTTCCGCCGTCACGATCCGCACCGCGTGGGAAGGCATCCGGCCCGGTGGCACCGCGGTCGTCGTCGGGCTGGCGCCGGCTGGGGTCGAGGTCTCGCTGCCGGCGATCGAGTTCCTGTCCGAGAAGTCGATCATCGGCAGCTATTACGGGTCCGCCGATCCGGCGCTGACCGTCCCCGGCTTGGTGGACCTGGTCCGCGCCGGCCGGCTGGAGCTCGGCGACATGGTCTCGCACCTGATCGACCTCGACGGGGTGCCCGATGCGCTGGACCGGCTGCGCCGGGGCGAGGGCGACCGTTCGGTGATCATTCTCGACGCCGAGTGGGCGGGCATGCCCGCGCTCAGCACCACGGGAGCCGCTGTGTGGGATCCGGCATGAGCCGCCGCTGGCCTTTCGATTACGACGGCCTGATCGGCGAAGGCTGGAGCGGCTCGGATCCCGACGGCGCCCATGTGAACGTCGTGCTGGCGGAGCGCGGCACGCCGACGGCGGCGGCGCTGCTGACGACGTTCACCTCGCCCGCTCCCGGTCACACTCCAATCCTGGTCGTCGTCGGCGATACCAAGGACCAGTACGAGCCGGTGTGGCCGCCGACGATCATGATCAACAAGGAGACAGCCCTCGAACCGCGCCACCAGAAGGTCACCTGGGGCGCGGGCCAGACCGGCATCGCCCAGGGCGTTCTCGACGCCGTCGCCGAGGGGCTCATCCCGGCGAGCGGAGATCTCCTCGTGTTCGTGGCCATTTACATCGATCCGAGCGCCGAGGACGAGACCGCGGTGCGGATCGCCAGCCGGGCGGCGACGCTCAAGGGCGTGCGCACCGCGCGAGAGGGGCGCGGCGACGGTGCCGTCCAAGCGCTCGTCGGGCGGCGGGACGATGTGCGCAACCCGTTCTACAGCGGATCGTGAAGATCACCTCGATCGAGACACGACGCCTACGGCTGCCGCTGGCGCCACCGTTCCATGCCGCCTGGGACCCTGACCCGCGAGTCCACTTCGACGCCACGCTGGTCCACGTGCACACCGACGACGGCGTGACCGGTACCGCCAGCGGCGACACGATGGACGGCTTCGCCGCCTTCGAGCACCTGTTCATCGGAACTGACCCGCTGGCGCTGTCCGTCCATGCCCGCACGCTGGAGACGATCTCGTTTCACGCCGGGCGCTACTGGCCGCTCGAGGCGGCGCTGTGGGATCTCGCCGGCCGGGCGATCGGTGCCCCGGTGGCGACACTTCTCGGCGGCGCGGTCGACCGGCTGCCGGTGTATGCGTCGCTGGGCGAGCTGCGGAGCCCCGATCGGCGCGCCGACGACGCGCGCGCCCTCGCGCAGGACGGATTTCGGGCGGTGAAGGTGCGGCTCGCGGCCGATCGGATCGCCGAGGGGCTCTCGGTGGTCGCGGCGATCCGCGACGCCGTTGGCGACGCCATGGAGATCATGGTCGACCTCAACCAGTGGTGGCGTATGGCCGGCGACATTGCTCGCAGCCTCGATCCCCAGGCGGCCCGCCGCGTTATCGAGGCGCTCGCCGAGCACGGGGTGCTGTGGGTCGAAGAGCCGGTGGCCGGCGCCGACCTGGACGGCATGCGGATGCTGCGCCACCAGACCGGGACCCGGATCGCCGGCGGCGAGATGGCGCGCAGCTTCGACGAGCTGCGCCGGGCGCTCGATCACGACGCGCTCGACGTCTTGCAACCCGACGTCGTGCTCTCCCTGGGCGTCTCCGGCGCGCGGACGATCGGCGACCTCGCGCTGCGGCGCAACCGCTGGTTCACCCCGCACACCTGGACCAACGGGATCGGCCTGCTGGCGAACCTACACGTCTGCTGCGGCATCGGCGGCGGACCGTTCCTGGAATACCCCTACGACCCTCCGGGCTGGACGCCCGCCCGGCGCGATTTCATGCTCGCCGCGCCGGTGATGGTCGACGCGGACGGCTGCCTGGCGGTCGGCGAGGGGGCCGGGCTCGGATTCGAGCTCGACGGGGAGGCGGTTGCCCACTACACCGTGGGAGCGGCGGGGTGAGTGCCTCTCGGCGTGGCGAACGTCCGGCCCCGCGGGTCGCGTTCATCGGCCTCGGCCACATGGGTGGCCCGATGTGCCGTCACGTGGTGCAGGCAGGCTTCGATGTCTCCGCCTATGACCTCGACCCCGCTGCGCTGGCCCGGGCGGCCGGCGCCGGGGCGCGGCCGGCCGCGGGGATCGGCGACTGCGTCTCCGGCGCCGATGTTCTGCTCACCAGCCTCCCCGGACCGCCGCAGGTCGAGGACGTGCTGTGCGGACCGGCCGGCGCGATCGCGGCCATGACCGCGGGCGCGCTGGTGGTGGAGATGAGTACGAGCTCGCTGCAGGTTGGCCGCCGGGCACACGCCGCGGCGGCGGCTGCCGGGGTCGAGCTGATCGACGCGCCGGTGGCCGGCCAGACGATCGGCGCGGAAGCGGCAACGCTGTCCATCTACGTAGGCGGCGACGCCGGCGCGGTTGCGCGCTCCCGCCCGCTACTGGAGGCGGTCGGGAATCGGGAGCGGATCTTCCATGTCGGCCCGGCGGGCAGCGGCTACACCGTCAAGCTTCTGCTCAACCTCACCTGGTTCATCCAGGCGGTGGCCACCGCGGAGGCGCTGACGGTCGGCGTCAAGGCGGGCGTCGATCTGGCCAAGCTCCACGGCGCGCTCGTCGACTCCCCGGCCAGTTCGGTGTTCCTGGCCCGCGACGTGCTCCCGCTACTCGACCGCGGAGACTACGACGAGGGCTTCAGCATGAGGCTCGTTACCAAGGATCTGGGACTGGCCCTCGACCTCGCCCGGGACGTGGGCGTGCCGGTGGAGCTGTCGGCTCTGGTGGAGCAGATCCACCGCCGCGCCCGGGCCGCCTACGGCGACGCCGCCGGCGAGATGAGCGCGGTCCGGCTGTACGAAGACCTGGCGGCGGTGAAGCTCCGATGGGACGCCTGAAGGCGCCGTAGTCGCGTCGTCAGCGCGCTGACCGGGGCACTCGCGCACCACCTTTCCGCTGGCCATCGGCGACCCCCCTGGCCATCGGCGACCCCCGACCGCGACGTGCGGCGAGGACTGGCCGCGGAGTTTCACCCCCGTTAGTCTGGAGCCGGCTTTCCGGCCGAGCGGCCGCAGGCGACGAGAACCGAGGAGAGGACGAGATGGCCACAACGACGGCGCCGACTGGATCGTTTCCCAGTCCTTATGAGATCGAGACCCCGGCCGGCTGCGAGGGCTGGGAGGAGATGTATCCGTATTACGCGCTGTTCGACGAGCGACGGCGCGACGCCGACGAGAACCGCTTCTGGTTCTGGAACTCGATGCACTTTCCGGAACCGATGCCGGCTTTCGACGTGGTCGCGATCGACTCGCCTTATCAGGGGCTGGGCGCATGGCAGAACCGCGTCTTTGCCGTACCGCCCGCGGGCGGAATCGACTACCGGTGCATCAACGGCTACATCTACATCTCGGGCAACCCGGTCACCGACCCGGCCAAGATCGCGGAGCGGGCCGAGTTCTTCGAGACGCGCGCCGGCTATTACTACGAGAACTGGGACGAGCTGTACGCACGGTGGCGGGGCAAGATGGAGGCGCTGATCGCCGAGCTGTCCGAGCTGCGCGTCCCCGGGCTGCCCGAATACGAACCTGACGAGGTCGCGTTCGGGGATGACCGCAACACCTCCTTCTACGAGGTTCTCGACGCGTACAGCCGCACGCTGCGCATGGCTGACCTGATGTGGCAGGCCCATTTCGAGTTCCTGCTGCTCGGCTACGGGGCGTACGCGACGTTCGCCGAGCTGTGCAAGGCCAACCTGCCCGACATTCCCGACCAGCACATCGCGCAGATGGTGGCCGGGATCGACGTGGTGCTGTTCCGACCGGACACGGAGCTGCGCCGGCTCGCGCGCCTGGCCATCGACACCGGCGTCGATCACGCCTTCATCCAGGGCCGCTCGCCAGCCGATGTCGACGCTGAGCTGGCCAGGAGCGAAGCCGGTCGTCGCTGGCTCGACGAGCTCGAGCAGATCAAGGATCCGTGGTTCAACATGGCCACCGGCGACGGCCTCTACCACTTCTACCGCAGCTGGTACGACGACCCGAGCATCCCGTACGCGTCGCTGATCGGCTACGTGGGCAGGCTGAAAGCCGGGGAGCAGATCGACCGCCCGACCGAGGAGATCCGGCGCGAGCGGGAGCGGCTTGCCGAGGAGTACAGCGCGCTCCTCGCCGAGGAGACGCGCAAGCCGTTCGAAGCTCTCCTCGCGCTCTCCCGCACGGTGTTCCCGTATGTCGAGGAGCACAAGTTCCTGTGCGATTACTGGTTCTTGACCCGGTGGTGGAACAAGGTCCGCGAGTTCGGCGCGCTGCTCGCCGCGCACGGCTTCCTCGAGGACGGCGAGGACATCTTCCACCTCTCGCGTCACGAGGTCGCCTCGGCGCTGGACGAGCTGACGCTCACATGGGCCACCGGCGGGCAGGCGCTCGGACCCCACCACTGGCCGGGAATCGTCGCCCGGCGGAAGGAGATCTTGGCCCGCCTCGCGCAGTGGACGCCACCGCCCGCCGTCGGCGCGGTGCCCGACTCCGTCCCGGATCCCGCTCTCAACATGCTGTGGGGCGTCACCACGGAGCGGGTCAGGGAGTGGGCGCACCACGATGTCGGAGGCCACGTGCTGAGCGGCGCGGCGGCCTCGCCGGGAGCCGTCGAGGGCGTCGCGCGCGTAGTCAGGGGCGTCGAGCAGATCGGAGAGGTCCGTGAAGACGAGATCCTCGTCTGCGGCAGCACCTCGCCCGCCTGGGCGCCGATCTTCTCCAAGATCAGGGCCGCGGTCACCGATGTCGGCGGAGTCATGTCCCACGCCGCGATCGTATGCCGGGAGTATGGCCTGCCGGCGGTCGTCGGGACCGGCCGCGCCACCGCCGCGATCCGGACCGGCCAGACAATCCGCGTCGACGGCACCGCCGGGCGGGTGGAGATCTTGGCGGCCTGAGGCGCCGCCGCGTCCGCGAGCGTGTTGCCCGCTCGCGGGCGCGACCCGCAGCAGCGGGTCAGTCAAGCGCCACGATCTGCCTGGGTGCGGGGCCGCTTGCGCGCCCACGCCCCGTCCCACAAGTCGTTCTTCTAAAGCGACGGCGCCCCCAAAGGTTCAGTGAACCTCCCGATGGGGCGGCGCGCTCGACCCGCGAGATCAGCTGGCGAAGGGCGACGAACTCGAGCTCCAACGCCGCGCGGCCGGCCGGGGTAACGCTGATCCACGTCCGTGGTCGAGGCTTGACGGTCTTCGTGATCTCGACGTAGCCAGCGTCGTGCAGTCGGGACAAGTTACGCGAGAGATTGCCGTCGGTCATGGGCAGGGCTTCTCGCGGATACGCAAAATCAGCACGACCGAGTTCGCATAGCACGGTCAGGATTCCGAGCCGGGTTCGCTGATGCACGACGTCGTCGAGCGGCGGTCGCTCGGGATCGATGAACAGAAGAGCGTCGCCGCGCCGGCTTGTGGCAGCGCTTGACGTGTGCGATTCTGCTTGTGGTGGGGACGATGGTTCGGGACATCCTGATGGGCAGCCTTGGGGAGCTTCGCTACGAGCCCATCGATAAACGGATCCGTGGCCTGATCGGGGGTCAGGTGGTCATCGACACGGATCGTGCGCTGCTGGTCTGGGAGCCCAAGCGGGTCGTGCCCAGCTACGCCGTCCCGGCTGAGGAGCTCGAGGGCGTGACGAGCTCTCGTACCGAGGCCGGGCCCGCGCTCGACGATCCGGCGTCATCCGAGGTGCACGCCCGGCATCTCGGGGACCGGCCGGTGTATGACCCCAGCGTTCCGTTTGCCGTACACACCACCGAGGGAGCGATGCTTGACCTGCGCATCGACGAGGCCGAGCGGCGAGCGGCGGCCTTTCGACCTGCCGATCTCGCGCTGAGCCAGTACGTCATCGTCGACTTCGCCGCACTCGACGAATGGTATGAGGAGGACGAGCGGAACCTCGGGCATCCCCGCGACCCGTTTCATCGCATCGAGATCGTCCACAGCTCGCGCTCGGTGCGGGTTGAGCGCAACGGAGAGCTGCTGGCAGCATCGACGCGACCGTACCTGCTCCTGGAAGCTCCGCTGCCGGTCCGCTACTACCTACCGCCCGAGGATGTCAGCGAGGGCGTCCTGCGCGCCAGCTCCACCCGCACGCTCTGTGCCTACAAGGGTCAAGCCACGTATTGGTCGCTGGAGGACGCGGACGACATCGCGTGGAGCTATCCCGAGCCTCTGCGCGAAGCTGCCGAGGTGACCGGCCGCATCGCCTTCTTCAACGAGCGGGTAGACCTCGTGGTCAACGGGACACGCCTAGAGCGTCCCGTCACCCCGTGGTCACGGTCCTAGACACCCACGGGCACGACGCCGCGCGCGATCCCGGAGTGGTTGGGAGCGCGCGAGATCCCGTCGTCGTGCGGCTGAGTGCGCCGAACGCGGCACCACATAGCTAGCGATCACGACCCGAGAGCGAGGCCGAACGGGCTCCCTTCGGAGTCCCGACAGATCGCCCATCGAGACCCCGGATGGATCACGCTTCCCCCCAGCCCCCTGACCTGCTCGAGCGCGGCGTCCATATCAGGGACGGTGAAATACGGCAGCGAGGCCGTGTCGCCGGGACCGGCACCACGTTCGTGAATGCCGACCGCAGGACCCGCGCTGTGGCTCTGCCAGCCGCGACCTTCGGCTTGGCCGCGCTCGGTGAGCTCGACGCCGAGCAGGCCCGACCAGAACCGAAGCGCGCGATCGGGATCATCAGCCGGAAACTCGATGAGACCGAACGATCCGTCCACGTCGCAGACGATAACGGCGCGGCCCGCCATGGCGCATCAGGGATGCGCGCTGTCGCCATAGCCCGCTCGGGCGAAGCGGAAGGTCGCCACTGCAATCGTTCCGTCCGACGGCGCCCAGATGACGAACGCACTCGCCAGCGAGGTGCTCGTTGCCCGCGAGCAATCGCGACGCGGGATGCGCTAGACCGTGCTGGTGGAGATTCGCCGCGCAATGCCGGTGATCAAGACCCGGCGGCCGGCGGACGCCCGTGAGTTCTACGAGGGCTTCCTCGGCTTCCGAGTTGCGATGCACGAGGACGGGGTGCTCATGCTCGCGTCGACGAGCACGCCGACGACACAACTCATCGTCGCCTGGCCGAGCGCGACGGCGGTGGATCCGGAGATGCTCTCCGTCGACCTCTCCATCGAAGTCGCCGATGTCGACGCGGCGTACGCGATAGCGCGAGCCCGGGGCCTTGACATCGTTCGCGAGCTCCGTGACGAGCCGTGGGGGATCCGGCGGTTCTTCATCCGCGACGCGAGCGGGCACAAGATCAACATCGCAAGCCACCTATAGAGCCTCCACGCCCCCGGCGATCTCACCCCGCCGGAAGTAGCCTGCGCTGCGATGGAGCTCGACCGCCTGACCGATTGGCTGTGGTGCCTGCGGACCCCGATCGTGCAGTGCTACGCGATTAGCCACCGCGCCGGCTTCGTGCTGATCGACGCCAGCACGGAAGGTGAAGAGAACAGCATCCTGACGCTTCTCGGGCAGGCGCTCGCCATCCCCGCGGAGCAGGTGGTGGTCCACGAGATCCTGCTCACCCACGGCCACCACGATCACATCGGCTCCGCGGCGGCCCTGGCGGCCCGCACGGGCGGTCGTGTCGTTGGCCCCGCGCTAGAGGCCGACGTCATCGAGGGACGTCGCGCGCACCCGCAGCCGCGACGGCGGGATTGGGAGATCCCCATGTACGAGCAGATCATCCCCCAGGTTCCCGCCGCGCCCCGCGTCATGCTTGACGAACGGCTAGCGCCCGGTGACACGCGCGACTGGGACAACCCCGCAGTGCTCCTCGCCGCGCCGGGCCACACTCCGGGCCAGCTCGCTGTTTGGTTCCCCACGGAGCGGGCGCTCATCGCCGGAGACGCCATGGCATCCCGTGACGGCCAGCCGATGCCCGGCGTCTTCAACGTCGACCCGGCCGAGGCCGCCACGACCTACGCGACACTGGCGGCTCTCGCCCCTGACATAGCCTGCTTCGGACACGGCGCCCCGCTGACCCACCACGCGGCAAAGTTCTTGCAGCCTGGTACGCGAGATCGACCATGAGTGGTGAGCGGTCGAGGCTCAGCGCCGCCTTCACCCCAAGCGCCGTCCTCTAGGGTGAATCTCATCGGGCACGCCCGAGACCATTTCGCATGCACGTCTGGGCCCACGACCACTGGTCTTTCCCTCTGCCCCCGCAGCACCGGTATCCCCTGTCCAAGCACCGCCTGCTGCGCGAGCGGCTGATCGCCGAGGGTGTCTGCCTGCCCGGAGAATTCCACGACGCCGATCCAGCCCCCTGGTGGGCGCTGACGAGGGTGCACGAGCCTGCGCTGCTCGGCCGCATCCGTCGCGGCGAGCTCAGCGTCCGCGAGCAACGCGGCCTGGGCCTGCCTTGGTCTCCCGAGCTCGTCGAGCGGGCCCGGCGCAGCGCCGGCGGTACCGTGCTGGCCGCTCGCGAGGCGCTGCGGATCGGCGTGGCGATGAACCTCGGCGGTGGCACGCACCACGCCGGCCGCGACTTCGCCCGCGGCTACTGCCTGTTCAACGACGTCGCGCTTGCGCTCAGCTCCCTGCGCGACGGGGGCCTCGCGCAGCGAGCGCTGATCGTTGACTGCGACGTTCACCAAGGCGACGGGACAGCGCAGCTACTCGGCCCTGACCCGCTCGCGTTCACGCTCTCCCTGCACGGCGCCCGGAACTATCCGTTTCAGCGGATTCCGTCCGACCTCGACGTTGACCTGCTCGCCGGCACCGCGGACGCCGAATACCTCGCCGCCCTCGATGACGTCCTGAGCACGGCGCTTCGGCACGGTGGCTACGACATCGCGTTCTACCTGGCCGGTGCCGACCCGTGGCGGGGTGACCGGCTCGGCACCCTGGCGCTCAGCAAGACCGGCCTGCGGCGCCGCGATGCGCTCGTGCTCGACACCCTGCGTGGCGAGGGGCTGCCGGTCTGCGTCGTACTCGCCGGTGGCTACGCCCCCGACGTACGCGACACCGTCGACATACACGCCGCCACGGCCGCCGAAGTGGCCGCGCGGACGGTCACGACGTGAGTCGAGTCGTGTGAGCGCCTCGCCGCCGCACCGGCGGGCATGCGTCCTCGCACGCGGCGCATCACGAGGTACGGCTACGCTTTGACGATGAATGGAAACGTTCGCGTCGACCGCGGTTGGATCTATATCGACGGTACGCGGCAGGACGATGGCACGATCAAGCTCGGAACTGGAGGCGAGATGCGCTTTAGCCCGTTCGAGGCGATCTCACAGCGCCGGGACGCACAGATCACGTGGGGTCACATCCTGACGGCGTCGGTGCAGCGGCTGGCTTTCTGGCGACGCTGAACGCTTGAGCTGCCGGCGGATCTGCGCTCGGCCTTGCTAGAGCTGAGCGGATGCGGACGCTCATCGGTGTAACGTGGCGATTCGGAGCCACCAGTCCCCGAAAACATTCGACACGCGGGTGGGTAATGACCACGCGAGCCGGAGCGCGCGCCATCAGCGGCCACACACCTCGCGCACCGGCGCCGTCCGAAAGCGTCTACCCGGGGGTGGAGACGTGCAAGCTCTCGAACGACTGGAAGCTCGTGGACTTCGTCGGCCTGTACCAGTGGCAGCAACAGCCGAGCACATCCTCCAGAAAGTTCGCCGTGGCCGAGTGACCGTCGGTGCAATCACCAACTAAAACAGAGACGCACCATTAGCGGGAGGGGGTCGGGCCCCCCTCCCGGCCTCCCCCGGTTGAGGGTCGGATGGCCGGGCGGGCAAAGCCCGCCCTTCGCGTTCATGCCAGGCCGATGGTGAGCGTGGCGAACATCAACGACGAGCTCGAGGGTCATGTGGCGCTCGAGATCGAGTGCGTCGACCGGCTGTATCTGAACGCGTACGTGCCGATCCTGCAAGTCGGGGGGCAGGTCGTCCGTTTCCTGCAAGACCATCTCGGCCATGACATCGCCTCGCCAGCCGTGCTGGGCCGGATCGGGACGCGGTTCCGAGGTGCGGTGAAGCAGTTCGCGAAGGAGCGCGGGATCCCGATCCTGGCGCTGAAGAAGCCCGATCGATCGCGGTGGGACGACCGCAAGCTCGGTCACGTGCGCCCGTATTTGCGCCAGGCCGAGCGAGAGGGGCGCTACGGGGTCGTGGCGATCGTCGCCTGCCAGGAGTTTCAGTTCGTCCTTTCGGCCCGTAACCGCGCCCGTCTCGGGAAGGCGGTGAGCTTCGAGTACTTCAAAGAGGAACGGCGGGTCGGGACCTACTACTTCTACATCCTGGACCCGCAGTTCGGGCCGGCGTTCATCAAGCTCTGCACCTACGCGCCGTGGCCCGCGAAGGTGTGGCTCAACGGGCACGAGTGGGTCAAGCGTCAAGCCCTCCGCGGGGGTATCGGCTACAACGAGCTGGAAAACGGATTCCGCAGCTGCTCTGACCCGGGCCGGTTGCAGGCCATCTGCGACACCCTGGGACCCGATCACATCCAGGCGTTCTTCGACCACTGGATCACCCAGCTCCCCACGCCGCTCTCGGCCGAGGATCGAGCCGCCGGCTACTGGTGGGAGCTGTCGATGCGCCAAGTCGAGGTCCCGGACACTCGTGCTCGACGACCTCGACTGTGCTTCGAAGCGCTCGTGCAGGACAACATCGGGATCGGCCGCCCAGAGGAGATTTCGCTCGTGTTCGCCCGTCCCCTGCGCCGACCGACCCACCACCCGTACCGCACCCGGATCTTC
>JAFAXX010000057.1 GCA_019240655.1 Solirubrobacterales bacterium | reverse complement strand
TCACGAACTGGACACCGACGGCAGACGGTCCGAGTGCCGCGCGGAGTGCTGCGATCGATGCACTCGTTCAGGCACACGGTCGCCTGGGGCCAAGGCGGCACGCTTGCTTGCGTTGCCCTCGAAAGATCGCGCGTCTCGGTCTCGATCGCCCCTTCGATATCGGCGATCGTCCTGGGGATGAAGTACGCACCTGCCTATGCGTCGAACGGCGCGTCCTGTGCCGAACAACACTCGCTCTGGACCGAAGAAGCCAACGACGCACCCGACGCCGTGCCGTGCGCCGAACATCGCGGTGTCGACGTAGAGCATCCTCAAAGCGAAGTTCGATTGCCGGGCGCCGGTTTGAGACCTGGCTTGCTGACGCTCCCGGCGGTTAGCGGATGTCCACCGGCACGTAGCGGCGGGCATCGACGTCGAGCAGGCCGCCGTCGGTGATCCGCAGCGCTGGGATCACCGAGAGGGCGAGGAAGGAGAGCTGCATGAACGGCTCGGCGACGGTCGCGCCGAGTCTCTCGCTCGCGGCGGCGTTCAGCGAACGGATCTGCGCCGCCACATCAGCGGCCGGAAGGTCGCTCATCAAGCCGGCCAGCGGAAGCGGCACCTCGGCCGCGACAGCACCGTCGAGTACGGCCACCTGGCCGCCGCCCCGCGCCGCGACGTGAGCGACCGCGGCCGCCATGTCCGCGCCGGAACAACCCACGGTCACCACGTTGTGGGCGTCGTGGGCCACGGTCGAGGCGATCGCCCCCCGTCTCAGGCCAAAGCCGGTGGCGAACCCGCGGCCGATGCGGCCGCTGGCGTGATGGCGCTCGATGACCGCGGCGTGGATGAGGTCGGCACCGGGCCGGACGTCTACTTCCGCGGCGCGGGTGGTCAGGCTGTGGCTCTCGACCCCCACCGCACGGACCCGAGAACCCGGCCGCGCCTCGAGGACCAGCGCCTCCGCGGCCGGCAGCGCTCCGACATTCACCGTGCCGCGCAGCGGGGCCGGCGGCGGCGAGGCGGGGACCGCGCCGGGAACCACGCTGCCGTCGCGCGCCACCAAGCGCCCGGCCTGCCAGACGACCGCGGGCTCCCACGAGCCGAGGTCCGCAAAGCAGAGGATGTCCGCCTGATGTCCCGGTCCGAGGTCGCCGAGCCGAGTGAAGCCGTGATAACGGGCCGGATTCGTGCTGGCGAGCAGAATTGCGTCGATCTCGTCGACGCCGGCGGCGACCGCGAGCCGCGCGCAGTCGTTGATGTGGCCCAGGCGCAGCAGCGTGTCCGGCTCTCGGTCGTCGGTGCAGAAGGCGGCCCGATCGCAACCGTGGGCGACGATGCTCGGCGCCAGTGCGCGCAGATTCTGGCTGGCCGAACCCTGACGCAGGAACACCCACATCCCCTTGCGGCGCTTCTCCAGCGCCTCCTCGAGCCGGGTGCACTCGTGGTCTGACTCGACTCCCGCGGCGAGGTAAGCGTCGAGAGGTCGGCCGCGCACGCCGGGGCTGTGTCCATCGACGCGCCGGCGACCGGCGGCGGCCACGCGCGCGAGCATCTCGTCCTCGCCACCGATTACCCCGGGATAGTTCATGACCTCGGCGACGCCGAGGGCGCCGTGGCGCTCGATCAGCCCGCGCACGTCTTCGGAGTCGAGCACCGCGCCGGAGCGCTCGAACGGCGAGGCGGGAACGCAGCTCGAAGCGTAGATCCCGAAGGTGAACGGCAGCGGCGCCGCGGCGTTCATCAGCGCCAGCACCCCCGGGATACCGAGCACGTTGGCGAGCTCATGCGGATCGGCGGCGACCGCGGTGGTGCCGTGAGGCAGCACCGTGGCGATGAACTCGTCGATCCACAGCTTGGTCGACTCGAGGTGCATGTGAGCGTCGACGAACGCGGGAGTAAGAGCGGCGCCGTCGACTTCGACCGTCTCGTGCGCGTCGCGCTCGCCCCACCCGGCGATGGTGCCGTCGGCAATGGCCAGCGCCGAGTCAACCCACTCCCGGGTGCCGGCGCTGAACACGCGCCCACCGCGGACCAGGAGGTCAGCCGGCTCGTCGCCGCGGGCGACGGCGAGAACCCGCGGGGTGGCGGGCGGTCGCGCCATCACCCGAGCTCGGTGGAGACGAGCCGCGCGGCGGCAAGGCCGGCCCAGACGCGGTCCCGGCTCAGTGGCAGGCGGGCGAAGCGCACCCCGGTGGCGTCGCGGATCGCATTGGCCAGCGCGGGCGCCACCGGGTTGAACGGGCTCTCGCTCATCGGCTTGGCGCCGTGGGGCCCGACGATCCGGTCGCGCGTCTCGGCGAAGTGCACCTCGCTGCGCGGCACATCGGCGAGGCGAGGCACGTGGTATTCGCGCAGGGCGCGCGTCAGCACGATCCCGTCCTCGCCGATCACCAGATCCTCGTACAGCGCCGCGCCGAGGGCCTGGGCGATCGCGCCCTCGACCTGCCCCCGGCACTGATGGGGATTGATCACCGTGCCGGCATCCGCGCCGTGGACGCTGAACAGGATCTCGACCTCGCCGGTCAGCGGTGACACCGCGACGCGAAAGCCGTGCGCGTTGAACAGAACCGACCGACGGCGCCCGTCGGAGCTGCCCTCCGCCGACAAGCGCCCTGCCGCAGGCGACCCGCGCTCGCGGCGGTCGATGAGCTCGCGCAGGCGCTCAGCCGCCTGAAGCGTGGCACCACCGCCTACGACCGTGCCGGTCGAGGCAAACGCGCCGGTGTCATAGGAGACGGCGTCGGTGTCGGCCTGAACCAGGTGAATCCGTTCCGGGGTCGTGCCCAGCGCCTGTGCCGCGAGCTGCAGGTGAACGGTGCCGGTGCCGTTGCCGAACTCGGGACTCCCCACGTGCAGGTTGTAGCCACCGCCCTCGCGCTCCTCGATCCGCGACACCGCCCGGTGCCCGTCAGGCGGGCTCGTGTGAAGCATCGACACCGCCACACCCTCGCCGACCAGCCAAGGCGGCGGCGGGACGGGATCGGCGCGCCGCGCGGCCAGCGCCGTCTGCACCGCATCGAGGCACTGATCCAGCCCGTAGCTGCCGATCTCGACGTCCGCGGGCGCGTCCTCGACCGAGACCAGCTCATCGCCGGGGGCGATGACGTTGCGCCGGCGGAACTCGACGGGGTCGATGTCGAGCTGCCGGGCCAGCTCATCGACCGCCGAATCGACGGCGAACATGGTCTGGCTGAGCCCGTAGCCGCGCAGCGCGCCGGCCGGCACGGTGTTCGTGTAAACGCAGTACGCGTCGACCCGCTTGTTGGGACAGCGAAAGAGCTCGAGCGCCTCGCCGCACGCGTGATGAAGTACCGCCGGACCGTGATTGCCGTAGGCGCCGGTGTTCGAGATGACCCGCAGGGAGAGCGCGGTCAGCCGCCCGTCGCGATCGGCGCCGACGCCCACCGTGACCCGCATTGGATGACGCGTGGTGGCGGCGGTGAACTCCTCCTCGCGCGTGAGCTCGAGCACCACCGGGCGGCGCAGGCGCAGCACGGCCAGCGCGACGATGTCCTCGGTCAGCATTTCCTGCTTGCCGCCGAAGCCGCCGCCGATGCGCCCGCAGAGCACCCGCACGCGGTCGGGCGGGAGCTTGAACAGCGCGCAGAGAGCGTCGCGAGTCAAAAACGGCGTCTGGCTGCTCGTCCGCAGCGTGAGGCGTCCGTCGTCATCGATCCAGCCGATCGTCGCGTGCGTCTCCATGTGAACGTGCTGAATCCGCTGGATCTCGAACGTCTCCTCATACGTGGCGTAGGCATCGCGCAGTCCCGCTTCGACGTCGCCGAGGTGACTGTGGATCTCGGACGCGAGATTGCGGTTGCGCTCGCGGATCCGCGCCTCCGGCGGCTTGTCGGCGTGCAGCTGCGGCGCACCTGGAACCATCGCCGCCTCGGGATCGGTGACTTCGGCAAGCAGCTCATAGTCGATCTCGACGAGCGCCGCGGCCCGCTCGGCGCTTGCCTGCGAGTCGGCCACGACGGCGGCCACGCGCTGGCCGCGGAAACGCACCACCCGGTCGAGCAGCACGGTGTCGTCAGGATCCTCGGTGATGTGCTCGTGCCGCGCGGAGGAGTAGCGCCGCGGCGGCGAGTCCGCGAAGGTGAGCACCAGCTCGACGCCGGGGAGGGCTCGGGCGGCCGTGGCATCGATCGTGCGGATGCGGGCATGGGCGTGAGGCGAGCGCACGAGCTGCATGTGGAGCAGGCCGGCGGGAGGAGCGTCAAGCGTGAATTCGGCTCGACCGGTTACGAGCTCGGTTGCGCGCGGCGCGCCGATCGACTGCCCCACCGGCGCTTCGGCGCCAGGTGGCTGCACGTTGGCGACGCCGTGGAGCGCGTCGTCGATCACGCGATAGCCGGTACAGCGGCAGATGTTGCCCTTGAGCGCGCGCGGGAAATCCTGTCGCTGCTCGTCATCCAGCGCCGCCGCGGTCATCACCATTCCCGGCGTGCAGAAGCCGCACTGGAATGCCTGGGCATCGACGAACGCGCGCTGGACCGGGTGCAGGGCGCCGTCGGCGCCGGCGAGGCCCTCGATCGTGGTGACCGAGCGGCCGGCCGCGCGCCGCGCCGGGTAAAGGCAACTGTGCACCGGACGTCCGTCAACGTGCACCGTGCAGGCGCCGCAGTCACCGGCATCGCATCCTTTCTTGACGCCGAAGCAGCCGAGCTGCCGCAGCAGCGTCCGCAGGCACTGTCCCGCCGCCGGCTCCACTTGCACCGTCTCACCGTTGACTCGGAATCTCATGGCCGGCCGGACTCCAGTTCGGCTCTGGCCTGCTCCGCCAGCAGCGGCGTCAGGTGCGCGCGCCAGGCGCTGGTGCCGTGTGGGTCGTCGAAGTAGGGTGGCGCCGCCTCGTCGATGGCCACCGTGAGCTCGGGCGCCGACGGGACCCCGTGGGGGAAGCGCAGCTGGACCGGGCGGGTCACGGATGCGGTCACGGTGATCACCGTCTCACCGCTGTCGGGGTCCCGCCGCCCGGTCACCACTGCGGCCGAGCGGCCCAGGCGGCTGCGCGAGACCTGGCGAAACGCGGTACGAGACCTGAGCGCCCGCTCGGGCAACGTCACCGACCGAAGCAGCGCGCCGTCGCGTAGGACGTTGCGGCCATGGCCGACGACGAACCGGCTGGCGGGAACGCGGATGACCTCGCCGTGGGGGTTCCAGATCGTGCAGATTCCGTCGAGCGACGCGGTCAGCGAGGTCATCGGCCCGGCGGGGAGGGCGAGGCAGAGGTTGCCGCCGACGGTGGCCTCGTTCCAGATCTTGAACGAGCCGAGCAGCGCCTCGCACGCTTGCCGGAGCAGCCGCCCAGCCGGCCAGTGCGGCGGCGGAGCGAACCCGGCAAGCTCGGCCAGCGTGCAGGTGGCGGCGAGCTCGAGTCCGTCGGCGGTCACGCTCAGCGGCGCCCACCCGAACGCCGCGAGGTCGAGCAGCCGCCGGACACGGGGCTGAGGCTCCGAGAACAGCCACGTGCCGCCGGCCAGCCAGGCGTCGCCGGGGCGCCATCGATCGAGCGAGGATCGCCGCGCCGGCTCCAGCCGCTCGACATGTACGAGGTCCATTCAGCCGACCCGCGCCCGGAGCTTCGCCGCCGCCGCGGCGGCGGCGCGCGCCAGGTCATGCTCGTCGGCGGTCACGAGCCGGCCTTCAGCGACGACCGGCCTCCCCGCGACGAACAGCCGGCCGAGCCGCGGCGCGCCGAAGACCAGAGTGCAGACCGGATCATCGATCCCCTCGCCCGCGAGACCGCCGGTTTGCCACAGCGCCAGGTCGGCCAGCTTTCCCACCTCGAGTGAGCCTACCTCGCCCTCCCGGCCGAGGCAGCGGGCGCCGCCCCTCGTCGCCACGGACAAGGCCTGGCGCGCACTCAGCGCCAGCGGGCCGTCGCGGAGCCGTGCCACCAGCATGGCTTGGTGAAGCTCACCCACCATCCGCCCGGACTCGTTCGACGCCGCGCCGTCGACCCCGAGACCGACGGGAGCTCCGGCCCGCAGGAGCGCGCTCACCGGGGCCAGCCCCGATCCGAGCCGTCCGTTGGAGGTCGGACAGTGCGCCACTCCGGTTCCCGTCTCGGCGAAGCGCGCCACCGCCGCGTCCGAGAGGTGGACACAGTGGGCCATCCACACGTCGTCGGCCAGCCACCCGAGCTCCTCGGCGTACTGCGCCGGCGTGCAGCCGAAGTGCTCCCGGCAGAAGTCGTCCTCCTCGGCCGTCTCGGCGAGGTGGGTGTGCAGGCGCACTCCCTTGACGCGGGCGAGCTCCGCTGACTCGCGCATCAGCTCGCCGGTGACGCTGAACGGGGAGCACGGCGCCACCGCGATCCGGAGCATCGAGTCCGGCGCGGGATCGTTCCAGCGGTCGATCGCCGCCTCGGTCGCGGCGAGGATCCGGTCGCGGTCCTCGACCACGCTGTCCGGCGGCAGTCCGCCGTTTGACCGCCCGAGGTCCATCGAGCCGCGAGCGGGGTGAAAGCGCACGCCGATGCGCTGGGCGGCGGCGATCTCGGCCTCGAGCAGATCGCCGGCGTCGGCTGGGAACAGGTAGTGGTGGTCGCTGCTTGTGCTCGCACCGCTCAGCGCCATCCAAGCGAGGTTGGCCGCCGCGGCGGCATGGACGCCATCGTCGTCGATCCCCGCCCAGACCGGGTACAGGCTGCTCAGCCATCCGAACAGGGTGGCGTCTTGGGCGACGCCGCGGGTGATCCACTGGTAGAGGTGGTGGTGGGTGTTGATGAGGCCGGGTGTGAGCAAGCAGCCCTCGGCGTCGATTGCCTCGCCGCGGCCGGCGCCGGCGGGGGAGACCGTCGGCGCCGGACCGGCGCCGACGGCGACGATGCGACCGTCTTCGCAGACCAAGTGTCCGTTCTCGTACTCCGTGCCGGCATCGTCACAAGTCGCGACGTGGCAGCCCTCGATGCTCAGGCGAGCGCTCACACGCTGTCTCGCTGGGCGCGGGGATCGACAGTCAGGGACGCGGCCGTGCGCGGCTGGCCGTGACCGCGGAGTTGGTGAAGCTGGCGATGAACGCCGACCGTCCGACGCTGCGCAGGCCGGCCGCCAGCTCGCTCGGGGGCGTCTCCCGGCTCATCATCTCCCAGACCGCGAGCATGTCCGCCGTCGACTCGGTGTAGGTGGCCAGCATCACGATGCACAGGGGAATGATCGCCGACGCCTCGAAGTTCAGGCCGCCGACGTAGAAGAGCGCAGGCCGTCGGAGCTGGCGATCGCGGGCCGAGCGGCGGCTGAGCGCCCGCTCAGGCGGCGCGGCTGCGGAAGAAGTCGGCGTTCAGGGCGGTGAACCGCCGCCACTCCTCGGGGACCTGATCCTCGGCGAAGATCGCATCGACCGGGCACGCCTCGACGCAGGCATCACAGTCGATGCACTCCTCGGGATCGATGTAGAGCTGCTCGACTTGCTCGTAGTCCGGCTCGTCGGGACTGGGGTGGATGCAGTCGACCGGGCACACCTCGACGCACGAGTTGTCCTTGGTCCCAATGCACGGCTCGGCGATCACGTAGGTCATCGGCGCCTCCACGAGTCTTTTTCACACGTGCGCTGGAAAATAGCAGCGCGCAGACGCCGGTCGGGGGCCGGCCCGTGCGAGTGATCGAACCGGGACGAGTAGCAAGGGCACCGCCGAGACGAAGCTGCCGACGGCGTGGCTGGCGCGCCGGCCGGGAGTCATGCGGCTGGGACGCCGCCGAGGCGCGGCCCATCACCGCGGGGCAAGTTTGCCGCGCGGCCCGGGCGGGAATGCCCGCAACGGTGAACGCACCGCAGCCGCGCAACCCCGAGAAGGATCCCGGCGACTGGACCACCGGCGATGAGCCGATGACCGGCCCCCAGGCCTCGTATCTCGAGACGCTCTGCCGCGAAGCCGGTCGGGACTTCGATCCAAATCTGACCAAGGCCGGCGCCTCGCGGCTGATCGACGAGCTGCAAGCCGAGACCGGCCGCGGCCGACGCTCCTGACCGGCTCTACGAGCCACGATCCGGCGATCGCCGGGACGTACGTCGAAAGCGGGGAGCGGAATCTTAGCCGTGTGGCCGAAGATGTCGCGTCAGGGGTCGGTCACAGTGCCGTCATGGCCGCCTCGCTGCACTCGACGGAGCCAAGTCCATCGCCGCGGCGGCGGCCGCTGATCGCGGTGACCACATCGGAGATAAGACGGAACCCGGTCGAGCTAACCCCCGAGGGAGAGCCGCCGCAGCACGAGATGGCGCTCGGATTGCTCTACCTGCAGGCCATCGAGGCGTCGGGCGGACTGCCGATGGTCGTCCCTCCGCTCGCGCCTGAGTGCATCGCCGACATCCTGGCCGAGGTCGACGGCGTTTGCCTGTCCGGCGGTCCCGATCTCGATCCCGAGGCGTACGGCCGCCGTCGGGCAGCGCAAACCGGTCCGAGCGAGCCCCATCTCGATGCCTTCGAGCTCGGGCTGTCCCGCGCCGCGGATGCCAGTGGCCTCCCGATCCTGGCCATCTGCCGGGGCATGCAGGTCCTGAACGTCGCGCGCGGCGGTACGCTTCATCAGCACCTGCCAGACGTGGTCGGTTCCGAAATCACGCACCGGCAGCGAGCGCCGGGAGCGCAAGCGACGCACTGGGTGGCGCTCGATCCATCGTGCTCGATCACGCACATCGTCAAGCGGCGGCGGATCAAGGTGAACTCTTTCCATCATCAGGCGATCGACATGCTCGGCGGTGGGCTCGTGGTGACCGGCCGCTCGTCGGATGGGACCATCGAGAGCGTCGAGGCGGTAGACCGCGACTTCGTCGTCGGCGTGCAGTGGCACGCCGAGTGCCTGGTTGACCGGGCCTGCCAGGCGGCGCTGTTCGACGCGTTCGTCGAGGCGGCGAACGAGGCTCGCAGCCGAGCCTCGCTCGTCTGCGCAGCCTAACCA
>JAFAXX010000040.1 GCA_019240655.1 Solirubrobacterales bacterium | reverse complement strand
GGCGGGTGACGAACAGCGCCAGCGCCACGATCGCGACCTGGTCGCCGATCAGGCTCGCCGTCTGGCCCAGCAGCAGATAACGAAATTCCCGGACGCGCAAGACTGGCAAGCGCTTACTCACAAGCCTTCCCGCCGCCCGAGCTGATGTGCGCTGACGCGTCGCGCGGTCACCCCGGCGTCGCTCGTGCGCGACATATCGAGATTCAAGGGGTCGCTGCCACCGACCCAGTGCGCGAGCTCGACCGGGTGCCCGTCGGGGTCGGTGGAGGTGAGGACCCGCACGATCCCGAAGTCCGTTACCGTTCCGTCGGTCACACCGCGCGCTAACAGCTCTGCGCGGAGGCGCGCGAACGCCTCCTGCCCGGCGACGTTCAGCGCGAAGTGATCGATCCGGCCACGCCGGACCATCGGCCTCGCCGGCGGTCGTGCGATGCGCGCAAGCTCGAACGCGTGCAACGCGGCACCGCCGCCGATCGCGATTAGCACGTGACGACCGGGGCCGTCGGGTTCTGGCACCGGCAGCTCGACCAGCCGTCGGGCGCCAAGCACCTCCTCGTAGAACGCGGCCAGGCGATCAATGTCGCCGGTCAGCGTCGTGATGTGATTGACCCCGGTCAGCGGGGACGTTGGGCTCGGCGCCGGGACGATGCATCACCTCCTCGGGCCAGTCGGTGCGATTGATGTCCTCGAGCTGCGGGGTCGGGCGGTCGCCCTCGAGCTTCCGCAGCTTTCGGCGTCCGCGCGAGATAGCGGCCGCCGCGGTGCTCGATCATCGGGGGTGACGCGCTCGACGTAGTCGCGGACCCACGCCGCGTCGGTGACGTTGATCTCCGCCACGGCGTAGCGCTTCATCTCGTCACTCGGGGCGGGCAGGCGGTTGCGGTGCAAATTGGCTGCACTCGTGCTGGTACGCGCCGAGTAGATGCTCGGTTCCAGCGACCGCTTCGCGGATTGGTCCGCGCAGACAGGAGGGCCGCGGTGGCCGCGCCCAGACCAGGGAGCCGTAGGCCCGTAGATCACGCGGACCGCGTCGGGATCGCCGGCGCGGGAACCGGGCGCTGACCCGGCCGTCGACCTCGCCTCGCGCGCGTTGGGACCGGGCGCCCGGCGGCCCCGCGTGTATCTCATCGTGATGCAGCCGTCAGCTGCGGCCCCAGCCGGCGCATCGGCTTCGCGTCGGCGCGCCGCATGCACATCCGCAGGAGCGGAGCGGTGAGGCGCTCGGTCGGCGGCGTCTCCAGATACTCGAGCTGGAAGCGAACTCGGGTGAAGCAGTCGACCAGCATGTGGTCGGTGCAGTGGGCGTGGTTGGCGAGTCCGGTGAGGAACTCGAAGACCGCTTCGCGGAGGGGCGATCGATCTCCACTGACACGGCGGCGGGTTTCATGCGTGCTGCTCCACCGGCGACTCCCTCCGGTTCATTGGTGTGTACCGGATCGTCTTGCGACGGCTTGCACGAGCGTGATCCGGTCCTCCGCGACGTTCCGGGCCAGTCCGGCCATGCGCGCCTCGAAGTCGGGCATCAGGAGCTTCAGGCCGAGCGCCGCCGCGCCGGTCCCCGGCCGGAGCGTCTGGGCGGCGGCCGCGATGGTCGCCAGGGCGGCTTCACCCAAGTTCCAGGCGACGAGCTCGAGCGGCCCGGCCTCGATCAGCGCGCGCAGCTCCTCCGGGCGCATGAGCCAGCTCTCCCGCTCGTGGTCCGCCCAGGGCACCGGCAGGCGGAGCGGTCCCCCTGGTCCCGCGACCACTTCGAACAGCGCCACGCGGCCCCCCGGTCGAACCACCCGCGTCGCCTCGGCGATGAACCGCGGCTTGTCGGCGATGTTCTGGCTCACGGCCTGGCTCCACGCGACGTCGAACGTGGCGTTGGGAAACGGCAGCGCCAACGCATCCCCGCGGACGACCTCGACTCGATCGGCCAGGCCCGCCCCGCGCGTCAGCAGCTCCGCGGCTCGGCAGAATCGCAAGGTGGCGTCGAGGGCGGTGACGTGGGCCCCGCGGCGCGCCGCGAGGAAGCGCGCCGGTCCGCCGAGGCCGGCCCCGATGTCGAGCACCCGCTCCCGCGGCGCGACGCTCGCCAGATCCGCCAAGGCCACGGTGGCCGCGCGGCCGAGCGCGCGGAACTCGTCGAGCGACGCGAGATCGTCGATGTCGAGTGCGTCGGGATCGAGTCCCGCCTCGGCGAACGCGCGAAGCAGTAGATGCCCGACCTCGGGTCCCTCGTAGTAGCCAAGCGCGTCGTCCGCCTGATATCTTTGACCAAGTATACCTGTATTCATTCCAGGTACTCTGTACTAAATGACTGACGATGTCAAGGCCCCACGCCGCAACTACGACGCCTCGGGTCGCCGCGCCCGCGCGAAACAGACCCGAACGGAGATCGCCGAGGCGGCGAAGCGCCTGTTTCTGGAACGCGGCTACCTGGGCACGACGATCACCGACGTCGCCCATGAGGCTCACGTCTCGCCCGAGACCATCTACAAGGGCTTCGGGTCAAAGCGGGCGCTGCTGGACGCCGCGATCACCACATCGATCCGCGGCGACACCGGCAGCACCCCGCTCCGCGGCCGTCCCGTGATCGACGCCATCCGCCAGGAGCCGGACCCGCGGCGACAGCTCGAGATGTACGGCAACCTGGTCGCCGACGTCAACCCTCGGCTGGTCCCCCTGGTGCGGGTGATGCGCGAGGCTGCCACCGTCGACCCCGAGGCTCGTGCCGCGCTGTCGCAGCTGGAATCGGACCGGCTCGCCGGGATGATCGAGTTGGCGTCGCTGCTCGCTCGCCGGGGCGCGCTCCGCCGAGGCGTCTCACGACCCCACGCAACCGACGTGCTGTGGAGCCTGAACTCGCCGGAGCTCTACGAGCTACTCGTGCTCGAGCGCGGCTGGAGCAGTCGTCGGTATGCCGATTTCGTCGCCCGACAAATGACCGCTGAGCTGCTCGGCTGAGCGGACCGCCACTCGTCCCGGGGTGCCGCACCGCGGCGTGGTCCGCTGTCCGTCCGAGCTGGGCGCCGACCGACTTCGTGTCATGAGCAGGACCGGGCTGAGGTGGTCGAGGTCAGGACATGGGAGGCGGTGTGCGAACTCGGCGCCATCTACTCTAAGCTCGACGCGACCGGGCGGCACGCGCTGATCCCCCCGGCCAGCGCCGCCGGCGTCGGTGTGAGTGACTCAGGGCGAGCGGAGTGTCACCGCTTCGGCTGAAGCGCGCTCAGCGCGGCTCCAGCCGGGCCGCCGTTGGGGGCTGCCGATTCCTTTCTGCGGTGGCGGAGGTCTACATGGTCATCGGTGCGGCGCCGAAGAGACCGCCCTCGACCACGCAAGCGAAGGAAAGAGCGATTGCCATGAGCATCCCCACCACCATGCGCGCCCTGCAGCAGACGTCCCTGAACGGCCCGCAAGACCTGCGCCTGCTCACCGACGCCCCGGTGCCGACTCCAGGCCGGGGTGAGGTCGTGATCCGGGTCACCGCCGCCGGCATCAACTTCGTCGACATCTCACAGGCTCACGGCACGTTCGCAGGTGGCCCGCAGCCGCCGTACCTAGCGGGCATCGAGGCTGCCGGCGAAGTCGCCGCCGTTGGCGAGGGCGTGAGCGACCTGGAGCCCGGCGCCCATGTCATCGGGGTCGGCATCGGAGGCGGTGCCTTCGCCGAGTACATGGTGCTGCCTGCGGCTGCGGCGGTCCGCGTGCCGGTGGGCTGGGCCGACGAGCAGGC
>JAFAXX010000033.1 GCA_019240655.1 Solirubrobacterales bacterium | reverse complement strand
ATCTGCGAGTGCTTCTTGTCCGTGTCGATCGCGCCCGAGAGCACGTAGTCGGCGCCGCCGGGGTAGTTGGCCTTGATCCACTCGCAGGCGGCGTACGTCGCCTTGCCGGTCATGTTCTGCCCGGCCGCGTCGCCGGTCGTGTAGTTGACGCGCAGGTAGCGCAGCGGACCGACCTGATAGTGCCCGATGTAGGTCAGCTTGCCGGTCCGGGTGGTCGCCTCGGCCGCCGCCCGGATCTCGTCGCAGTGGGCGTCCATCCACTCCCCGAACTCGCGGGCCTCCAGCGCGTCGTCGAAGATGAAGGCCGGCGCCCGCTGCATCTGGTCATCGACGACCGTCGTCTTGACGCCGCCGGACTCGCTCAGCAGGCGCATCCCGCGGTTGTAGCTGGCCACGAGCGTGCCCTCGGTGGTCGCCAGCGGGACATAGAAGTCGCCCTGCGCGTGCTCGCCGTTGATCCGCAGCGGGCCGGCGATGCCGATCGGGACCTGGGCCGCCCCGACGAAGTTCTCCACGTTGCCCGGCAGCATCCCGGGGTCGAACGAGAACGCACCGACGTGAGCGAGGCTGACGTCGGTCTGCTGGCGCAGGAAGTCGCGGCGACTGGCGGCGCTCTCGGGCGTGTAGTCATCGTCGGTGTTGCGCGGAATGCGGGGGGCGGTGATGGCCATGGCGGTCTCCGGGGCGAGGGGCGCGGACCACCGAGACAGTAGTCCCTGACGCCGGGCACGAGGCGCGCGGCCCCCCGGCGGTGTCCGCGCGCGCCGCGGACAGTGGGCGCGCGCCGTGGGCAGTGGGCGCGCCCTCCTGGCAGCGTGCGCCCGGACCCGCGGGCAGTGGGTCATCGCGCGGCATGTGGGGTAGAACGTCGCCGATGGATGGCAAGCCCCTGTTCTGGCGAGTCTTCGACAAGGCCGAGGAAGTCGTCGCCCCGCGCCTCGAGGATGCCGTCCGCAGCGACCCCTTCCTCGCCGCGCTCGGCCTCGGCGCTCGCGCCAGGGCGCGCTTGCGGCGAGACGTCGAGCGGCGTAGCCAGTGGCTGTGGCACCTGGTCAACCTGCCGGCGGGCAGCGACGTGACCCACCTGCGCCGGCAGGTCGCGGAGCTCGACCGCGAGCTGCGCCAGGTGAGCATCGCGCTCGAGCACGCGCTGGCCGAGCGGCGCCGGGACGAGGTGGACTAGGGTTCATGGCAGGCGGACTGCGCACACCCGGTGATGTAATCGGTCGCGTCCGGGCGGACGTGGAGCGAAACGCGCTGCGCGCGCGTAACGGCATCAAGCTCGTCGCCGGTGTCGGCAAGCCGCGCCTCGGCCAGACCCCGAAGGACCTTGTCTGGTCGCGCGGGCACGCGCAGCTCTGGCGCTATCGCTCCGACCGCGTGACGCTGCAGCCGCCGTTGCTGATCATCTTCAGCCTCGTCTCCAAGAGCTACGTCCTCGACCTGCAGCCGGGCAACTCGTTCGTCGAGCATCTTCAGTCGGCGGGCTTCGACGTCTTCCTGCTCGACTGGCGCGAGGCGGACGAGCGCCAGGCGGGCGAGCGCCTCGAGGACTACGCCGACGGTTATCTGCCCGAGGCGGTCGCCCACACCGGAGAGGCGGCCGGCGCGGACACCGTCAACCTGTTCGGCTATTGCTACGGCGGCGTGCTGTCGCTGCTCTACGCCGCGCACCACCCGGACGCGGCGCTCCGCTCGCTCACGGTCATGGCGACGCCGGTCGACTTCTCGAAATGGGGCCTGTGGCGCGATCTCGCCGACCACGAGCTGCCCCTCGACGCGATCCTCGACGAGGATGGCAACGTCCCGGCGTCGACGATTCGGCAGGGCTTCCGCCTGCTGAAGCCGACCGGTGAGATCCGGCAGTACGCGACCCTGCTCGACAACGTCTGGAACGACGCCTACGTGACCGCCTACCAGGCCATGACCGGGTGGTCGAACGACCACGTGCCGTTCCCCGGCGCGGCCGCTCGGCAGACACTCGAGATGCTCGTGCGCGACAACGGCTTCGTGTGCGACCGCGTGCGCCTCGGCGGTGACCTGGTCCGGCTCTCTGACATTCGCTTTCCGCTGCTCACGGTCATCGCCGAGCGTGACCACATCGTCCCCGAGCCGGTGGCCGCGCCGCTGCCCGAGCTGGTTGGCTCCGAGGACAATGAGGTGCTGCGCTTGGACGCGGGGCACGTCGGGCTCGTCGTCGGCCGCACGGCTGCGAAGATCACCATCCCGAGAATCATCGACTTCCTCAAGGTCCGCTCGGAGAAGGTGGCCAGGTGATCCCCCCGACCATCACGCGTCCGGAGCCGGCGTACGTGCAGGCGCTGCGCGCCTTCCTGGGCGGCCTCCCGGACGAGGACGTGACGTTCATCAAGGAGGACGTCCGCGACCCGTCGGTCGCTGAGCGCTGGTGTGCCGCCGGGGACCGGGCGCGGCGGCTGCTTGCCCTCGACGGCGATCACGTCGTCGGCCTCGTCTCCGTCATGCCGCTGGTCGGCTGGTCATCCCACGTCGGCGACCTGCGCGTCGTGGTCGGACCGGAGGCGCGCGGGCGCGGACTCGGGCGAGAGCTGGCGCGCCGGGGGCTGGCGGAAGCGTTCGACCTCGGCCTGGAGAAGCTCGTCGTCGAGGTCGTCGCCGAGCAGGAGCACGCCGTGCGCATGTTCGACGATCTCGGCTTCCGGGCCGAGGCGCTGCTCCAGCGCCACATCCGCGACCGCCACGGCGAGCTCCGCGACCTCCTCCTGCTGGCCCACGCCGTCGACGAGGAGTGGTCCTCGCTCGCGAGCCTCGGGATCGAGGAGGACCTGCGGCCCGACTGACGGTGCCGCCCGGCCGATCGGGTCAACCGCCCGCGGCCGGCAGATCGGGTCAGCCGCTCGCGGCCGGCCCCGCGGTTCAGACCCCGGCCGGAGTTACTGTGGGCGCGTGCTTCACCTCCACCGAGCCGAGCGCGCAGACCGTCTCGCCGACGGGCTGGCCGAGACGCTCGCCGCCCCGCTCGCCGACCCATTCGCGCCGGACGTGGTCGCCGTGCCGACCCGGGGCGTCGAGCGGTGGCTCGCCCAGCGGCTCTCGACCCGGCTCGGGACGAGCCCGGAACGCAGCGACGGCGTCTGCGCCAACGTCGAGTTCCCGTTCCCGGGCCGGCTGGTGCTCGGGTCGCTGGCGGCGGCGACCGGGGTCGATCCCGAGCAGGACCCGTGGGCGCCGGAGCGGTCGGTGTGGCCGCTGCTCGACGTGGTGGATCGCTTCCTCGGCGAGCCGTGGCTGGACCGGCTCGAGCGCCACCTGCGAGGCGCGCGGGGCGATGACCACGAGCCGATTCGGCGCTTCGGCGTGGTGCGCCACGTGGCCGATCTCCTCGATCGCTATGGGCTGCACCGGCCCGCAATGGTGCGGGCGTGGGCGGCCGGCGCAGACCCCGAAGAGTGGCAGGCCGAGCTGTGGCGCCGGCTGCGCGCGCGCATCGGCGGGCCAAGTCCGGCCGAGCGCCTGCCTGCGGCGTGCGAGCGAATCCGCCGCCAGCCCGAGCTGCTGGAGCTCCCGCCGCGGCTCGCGCTGTTTGGGCTGACGCGGATCCCTCGCAGCCAGCTCGACGTCGTGGCCGCGATCGCGCACGTGCGCGAGGTGCACGTGTTCGTGCTTCATCCCTCACCCGCGCTGTGGTCACAGGTGAGCGCGGCAGCGGGTACCGGGGGGCCGACGGGGGGCGCCGGAGGGCGGGCGGGCGCCGAAGGGCCGGCAGCCGGCGCCGAAGTGCCGGCAGCCGCCCGCCACGAGGACCGCACCGCGCGGCTGGCGGTCAATCGCCTGCTGGCCTCCTGGGGCCGCGACGCCCGCGAGCTCCAGCTCGTGGTGGCCTCAGCCGGTCCCGCCGCCGAGCACCACCACGGCTCCCGCGCGGCCGCGGCGCCGACCCTGCTCGAGCGGATCCAGGCCGACATCTGGGCCAACCGGCAACCGCCCGGACCGCCGCTGCCCGGCCGCCCCGACGCCCGGCCGCGGCTGGCGCGAGAGGACCGAAGCCTCCAGGTCCATGCCTGCCACGGCCGCGCGCGGCAGGTCGAGGTGCTCCGGGACGCCGTGCTTCACCTGTTCGCCGAGGACGCGACGCTCGAGCCGCGCGACGTGATCGTGATGTGCCCGGACATCGAAGCGTTCGCGCCACTGATCCAGGCCACGTTCGGCGCCGGCCGCGCCGACGACGACGGCGAGGAGCCGCGCGCGCCAAGCGAGCGCCCACCGGACCTTCGGGTCAGGCTCGCCGATCGCGCACTGCGCCAGACCAATCCCGTGCTGACGGTGGTCTCGCAGCTGCTCGAGCTGGCCGATCAGCGCGCGACCGCGTCACAGCTGCTCGATCTCGCGGCCCGCGAGCCGGTGCGCCGGCGCTTCCATTTCGACGACGACGATCTCTCGCGGATGCAGGAGTGGGTAGCCGACAGCGGGATCCGGTGGGGTCTCGACGCGCGCCACCGCGAGCCGTACCGGCTCAGCGGCCTCACCGCCAACACCTGGCGCCGCGGACTCGAGCGGATCCTGCTCGGCGTGGCGATGAGCGAGGAAGACCGGCGAATGGTCGCCGGCGTGCTGCCGCTCGACGACGTCGAGAGCGGAGCGATCGCGCTCGCCGGCCGCCTGGCCGAATATGTCGAACGCGTCCGGGCTGCGGTCGACGAGCTCGCCGGCGGCAAGCCGCTGACCGAGTGGACCGCGGCGATCGCGCGGGCGGCCGACGCGCTCACCGCCACGAACGACCGCGATGCGTGGCAGCGCGCCCAGCTCCAGCGCGTGCTCGACGAGGTCGGCGCCGAGGCCGCGGACGGCCGGGCCGCGCTCGAGCTCGCCGACGTGCGGGCAGTCCTGGCCGATCGCCTGCGGGGACGCCCGACGCGAGCGAACTTCCGCACCGGCCACCTGACGATCTGCACCCTGGTGCCGATGCGCTCGGTCCCGCACCGCGTCGTCTGCGTGCTGGGGCTCGACGACGGCGAGTTCCCCCGCCGCACGGTGCGCGACGGCGACGACCTGATGCTGGCGCACCCGCACGTGGGCGACCGCGACCCGCGCTCGGAGGACCGGCAGCTGCTCCTCGACGCGCTGCTGGCGGCCACCGAACGGATGATCATCACCTACACCGGCAACGACGAGCGCACGAACCTGCGGCGTCCGCCGGCCGTGCCGGTGGGCGAGCTGCTGGAAGCCGTAGAGCGGACGGTGCGGGCCGAGCCGGAGTCCGCGCGCGAGCAGGTGTTGACCTGCCATCCGCTGCAGCCCTTCGACCCGCGCAACTTCTCGCCCGGCCGGCTCGTTCCCGGCCGGCCGTGGAGCTTCGACCCCCAGAGCCTCGCTGGCGCGCGGGCGCTCGTCCGGCCCCGCCGACCGCCCGCGCCGTTCCTGGCCAACCCGCTGCCGCCGCCCGATCCGGCGCTGACCGAGCTCAACCGGCTCGTGCGCTTCGCCGAGCATCCCGTTCGCGCCCTGCTGCGCGATCGGATGGGAATCGCCGTCGGCGAGTCCCTCGAGGAGATCAGCGACGCGATTCCCGTCGAGCTCGACGCCCTCGCCGAATGGAGCGTGGGCCAGCGCCTGCTCGACGGCGTGCTGGCCGGAGCAGGGCTCGAGGACTGCCTGCGCGCGGAGCTCGCCCGCGGTCTGCTTCCACCCGCCGAGCTGGCCCGCTCGCCGCTGGCCGCGATCTCAGCGGTGGTCGAGCAGATCGCCGCCCGCGCCGGCCCGCTGGCCGGCCAGGCGCCCGCGTCGGTGAGCGTCAACTTGGCGCTGCCGGGCGGACGGAGCCTGACCGGAACGATCACCGGGGTGATCGGCGACACCCTGCGGGCGGTCTCCTACTCGCGCGTGCGGCCGCCGGGCCGGCTCGCCGCCTGGGTCCGCCTGCTGGCGCTGAGCGCCGCCTGGCCGGAGCGGCGCTTTGAGTCGGTGCTGATCGGGCGAGCCCGCGCGACCGCACGCGACGCGCAGGTCACCTTCGCCCGGATCCCGCCGCTCGCCGAGGACGCGCGGGCCCGGGCGGAGCTTGCCGTCGCCCACCTGGAGGTGCTGCTCGATCTCTACGCGCGGGGCATGCGCGAGCCGTTGCCGCTGGCCGCCGAGACCTCCGCCGCATACGCGCACGCGGTGGCCGCCGGCGAGGACGGCGAGCGCGCCGCCCGCGCGGCCTGGGAGACGATGTTTCGCTATGACCGGGAGGACCGCCGGCCGGAGCACCGGCTGGTGTACGGAGAGCCGATCCCGCTGGCGAGGCTGATGGCCGCCCCGCCCCGCGCCGACGAACGCTGGGCGCCCGGCGAGCCGACCCGGTTTGGCCAGTACGCGCGACGGCTGTGGGACGGGCTGCTCGCCCACGAGCGGTTGAGCGACCGATGAGCCGCGGGGCGGCCTCGGCCGAGTTCGACGTCTGCGGCCCGCTGCCGGCGGGAGTGACGGTGCTCGAGGCGAGCGCCGGCACCGGCAAGACCTACACGATCGCCTCGCTGGCCGCGCGCTACGTCGCCGATGGTGCGCCGCTCGAGCGGCTGCTGCTCATCACCTTCACGCGGATGGCCACCGGCGAGCTCCGCGACCGCGTCCGCGAGCGGCTGCTGGCGTGCGAGCAAGAGCTCTCGCGCCGTCTCGACGGGGCGCCGGACCCGGGCGGCGACCCGGTGGTGAGCCTGCTGGCCACCGGCTCGCGCGCCGAGGTCGCGCTGCGCCGGGAGCGGCTCGCCCACGCGGTGGCCGACTTCGACGCGGCCACGATCGCCACCACCCACGGCTTCTGCCAGGAGGTCCTGGCCGCGCTCGGCACGGTCACCGATCTCGACCCGGACACCGCCTTCGTCGAGGACGTCTCCGACCTCCTCGAGGAGGCCGTCGACGACCTCTACGTCCGCCGCTTCGGCCCCCACGGCGGCGCCAGGTTCAGCCGCGCCGAAGCGCTGCGGATCTCCCGCATCGCCGTGTTCAACCCGCTGGCCACGCTCGAGCCCAGCCATGAGCCGCCCGACAGCACCGCGGCGATGCGCTACCGCCTCGCCGAGCGCGTCCGCCGTGAGGTCGAGCAGCGTAAGCGTCGCCAGGCCGTCATGACCTACGACGATCTCCTCACCCGGCTGAACCAGACCCTGATCGGGCCGGCCGCCGAGCTCGCCCGGGCGCGGCTGCGCGCCCGCTACGCCGTCGTGCTGGTCGACGAATTCCAGGACACCGACCCCGTCCAGTGGCAGATCCTCCACCGCGCGTTCGCCGCCCCGGGGGTCACGCTCGTGCTGATCGCCGACCCCAAGCAGGCGATCTACGCCTTTCGAGGGGCCGACGTGTACGCGTACCTGACCGCGGCCAAGACCGCCCGGATCCACGCCACGCTGCTCGAGAACCGCCGGAGCGACCAGCCTCTGCTCGACGCCTACGACGCCCTGTTCGCCGACGCGCGGCTCGGCCACGAGGAGATCGTCTACCGGCGGGTCAGGGCCACCCCCGCCCATCAGGCGCCGCGGCTGACCGGCGCCCCGTGCGCGGCCGCGCTGCGCGTCCGGGTGGTGGAGCGCAGCGACCCGGCGATCGAGCAGACCAACTACGGCTACGCTCGCGCCCCGTCGGCCCGCGCGCACATCGCGCGCGACCTCGCCGCGGACATCGTCGCGCTGCTGCGCGTGCCGGCGACGATCGAGCGCCGCGACGCCGACGGCCGGGCGACCGGCCGCGAGCGAGTCTGTCCCGGCCACATCGCGGTGCTGGTGCGCACGCACCGCACCGCCGACCTCGTCCGCGAGCAGCTCCAGGTCGCGGCCGTTCCCGCGGTCATCAACGGCGCGGGCAGCGTGTTCGCCACGGTGGCGGCGCGCGACTGGCGCGTGCTGCTCGAGGCGATCGAGCGCCCCGCCTCGACCGTCCGCGCGCGGACCGCGGCGCTGACGCCGTTTCTCGGCTGGAGTGCCGAGCGCATCGCCACCGCGCCTGAGCAGACATGGGAGGCCGTGCATCGCCGGCTTCATCGCTGGAGCCGGATCCTGCGCGAGGACGGCGTCGCCGCGCTCACCGAGGCGATCATGGTGGGGGAGGACCTAGCCGCTCGCATGCTCGCGGTCGCGGAGGGGGAGCGGCGGCTGACCGACGTCCGCCACGTCGCCCAGCTCCTGCACCGAGCGGCGAGCGCGGAGCGGCTCGGGGTCAGCGCGCTGCGGGGCTGGCTGGCCGAGCGGATCGCCGACGCCGAAAGCGAGGACGGGGAGGAGGAGCGCACCCGGCGGCTCGACTCGGACGCCGATGCGGTGCAGGTGCTGACCATCCATCGCAGCAAAGGGCTCGAGTTCCCGATCGTCTACTGCCCGTTCCTGTGGGAGCCGGGCTACCTGCCGCGCGACCCCGAGCCGGTCTCCTTTCACGACCCGGCGGTCGGCTACGCCCGGACGATCGACGTCGGCCTCGAGGGCCGGGCGTGGGCGGCCCATCTCCGCCAGTACCGCGCCGAGCAGCGCGGCGAGGACCTGCGGCTGGCCTACGTGGCGCTCACCCGGGCCCGGCACCAGGCGGTGATCTGGTGGGCGGCGTCCTACGACAGCCGCCACTCCGCGCTCGGGCGCCTGCTGTTCGCCAAGGGGCCCGACGGGACGGTCGCCGCCGACGGGAGCGCGACGCCCAGCGACACCGCGGTGCTCAAGCGCCTGGGCGAGCTGGCGGCTCGGGCGCCGGCCGGCTCCATCGAGATCGAGCGCTCCACCCTCGGCCTGCCGGCCGCGTGGAGCCCGGCGCTCGAGCCGCCGCAAGCGCTCGCGGCGGCTCATCTGCAGCGCGAGCTCGATCTCCGCTGGCGGAGGACGTCCTACACCGACATCACCGCACAGGCGCACGATCCGCTGGTCGCCAGCGAACCGGAGGAGCCGCTGGTTGCCGACGAGCCCGAGGCGCCGGCCCCCGCCGGCGTTCCAGCCGGGCAGCTCGCTGCGGAACTCGAGCGAACTTCGCCGCTGGGCGGCATGCCGGTGGGGACGGAGTTCGGCACGCTCGTGCACACGGTGCTCGAGGCGAGCGACTTCACCGCGCCCGATCTCGACGCCGAGCTCCGCCGTCACGCCGCAGCCGCCGCCTCCCGCCGGGCCATCGCCCTCGGCGATCTCGAGGAGGCGGTGCATGGCCTGCGGGCGGCGATCGAGACACCGCTCGGCCCGCTCGTCGATGGCCGGCGCCTACGCGACGTCGCGCGCGGCGACCGGCTCGACGAGCTCGAGTTCGAGCTGCCGCTGGCGGGCGGCGACGATCCCCGTGGACGGCTGACCCTGAAGGCGATCGCCGCCGTCCTGCGCACGCGGCTGGCTCCGGGGGATCCGATGGCGCTCTACGCCTCGCGGCTCGAGGACCCCGCCCTACGGGCCAGCGTCCGCGGTTATCTGACCGGCAGCATCGACCTCGTTCTCCGCCTTCCCGGGCCGCGGTTCGCGCTCGTCGACTACAAGACGAACTGGCTCGGCCCGGCGGCCGAGCCGCTCCGGCTCGGCCACTACCGCCCGGACGCGCTCGCCACTGAGATGCACCGGGCGCACTACGGCCTGCAGGCGCTCCTCTACACGGTCGCGCTGCACCGCTACCTCCGCTGGCGCATGACCGGCTACTCCGCCGCCCGGCACGTGGCAGGGGTGCTCTACCTGTTCCTGCGCGGAATGACCGGCGAGGACACTCCGGTCCTCGACGGCGCGCGCTGCGGCGTCTTCGCCTGGCGGCCGCCGGTGGGAGCGGTCGAGGCCCTGAGTGACGTGCTCGACGGGAGGGCCGCGTGACCGCGGCCGCCGGCGCCGACTCGCGGGATTGGTTCGACGCCGGCCGCGCCTGCGCCGCCACCGGCCTCCTGGGCCGGTTCAACGACGCCGAGCTGCTCACGGCGGCCGACGTTCACGTCGCCGGCCGCCTGGCCGAGCTCGGCGGCGATGACGGCGAGGCGGTGAAGCTCGCCGCCGCGTTCGCCGTGCGCGGCCCCCGGCTCGGGCACGTGTTCGTCGACCTGGCGACGCTCCGGGACACCGCCGCGGTCGAGTCCGAGGAGCCGGTCGACCTCTCCTCGCTGCCCTGGCCGACACCCGACCGGTGGCTCGCCGAGGTGGCGGCCAGTCGCCTGACGGCCGTCGGCGAGGAGGATCCGCACGCCGACCGGCCGCTGCGGCTCCTCGGCAGCCGGCTCTACCTCGACCGGTACTGGCGCGAGGAGCGAGCGGTCGCCGCCGACCTTCGGGCGATGGCGACCCCCGCGCCCGACGTGTCCGCCGCCGCCCTCGCCGCCGGCTTGGCCAGGCTGTTCGCCGATGACACGGACGAAGGCCAGCGCCGGGCCGCCGCCGCCGCGGTGCGCCGGCGCCTCGCCGTGGTGGCCGGCGGACCGGGGACGGGCAAGACGACGACGGTGGCCCGGATCGTCGCGCTCCTCGACGAACAGGCGCGAGCCTGCAACGGGCGCCCTCCGCTGGTCGCGCTGGCGGCACCGACCGGCAAGGCGGCGGCGCGGCTACAGGAGGCGGTCCACGCCGAGGCCGCGGGCCTGGCCGTCGCCGAGGGGACGCGTGAGTTGCTGCTCAGCCTGCGCGCCTCGACGCTTCACCGGCTACTCGGTGCTCGCCGGGGCACGCACAGCCGCTTCGCCCACGATCGCGACAACCGCCTGCCCCACGACGTGGTGATCGTGGACGAGACCTCGATGGTGCCGCTCTCGCTGATGAGCCGCCTGGTCGAAGCGGTGCGGGCAGACGCGCGGCTCGTGCTGGTCGGCGATCCGGGACAGCTCGCATCGATCGAGGCCGGCGTGGTGCTCGCCGACATCGTCGGAGCAGGCGAGGCGGCGGGCAGCGGTCACCCGATCGCCGAGGGCATAGTCGTGCTCGAGCGTGTGCACCGCTACGGCGGGGGGATCGCCGCGCTGGCGCAGGCGATCCGCCGCGGCGACGGCGACGGCGCGGTGCGGTCCCTGCGCGGAGCGCCCGGTGAGGTGACGTGGCTGGCCTACGAGCTGGACGCGCCGGGTCGACTCGCTGAGCTCGGCGTGGTCCGGGAGCGCTCCGTGGCGGCGGCGCGCGCGGTGCTCGCGGCGGCTCGCGCCGGGGCGGGAAGCGAGGCGTTGCGCGAGCTCGGCCGCTTCCGGCTCCTGTGCGCGCACCGCCGTGGGCCGCATGGGGTGAGCGAGTGGACCTCGCGGGTGCGGGAGTGGCTGTCCGACGCCGAGCCCGACCTCGACCTCGAGCAGCGAGACCCGATCGGCCGTCCGCTGCTCGTGACCGAGAACGACTACGAGCTCGGGCTCTACAACGGCGACACCGGCGTGATCGTGCAGGGCGCCGACGGGCGCGCGAGCGCGGTGTTCGAGCGCGGCGGCGAGCTCCTGCGGTTCAGCCCGTTGCGGCTCGGCCCGGTGGACACGGTGTATGCGATGACGATCCACAAGAGCCAGGGCTCGCAGTTCGACACCGCCGCGGTGCTGTTGCCATCGCCGACCTCGCCGATCCTCACTCGCGAGCTGCTCTACACCGCGGTCACGCGGGCCCGCCGCCGCCTGATCCTGGTTGGCGGCGAGGCAGCCGTGCGGACCGCGGTGGAGCGGCCGGTCACACGCGCCTCGGGGCTCGGGGAGCGGCTGTGGTCACCGGCGGCCTGAAAGCGCTCCCGACGCGACGAACGGGACTTGACCCTCACGCGCCGTCAGGGGCCTATTGTCGGTGGCGCGATGTCTGACCCGGACCTGCGCACCGAGATGGAGGCTGGCACCGATCCCGGCGACAGCGGGTGTTCACCACAGCTCCGAGACCAGCCTGAGGAGATGGCCCGCGGCCGTCGACGCATCGTCGAGGGAACGGTCGTGGCCGCGGCGCTCAGCGGGTGGCCGTCGACATTCCACGCGCTCCGGCAGGGCGGCGTGCGCTCGGCGGCCGCCTACGTCGGTGACGCGACACGGGCGGCCGGCACGCTCGTTCCGCCCGGCCGGGCGAGCGTCTGGCGCGGTGCGAGCGCGCATCTCGCGATCTCGGTCGCATGCGGCGAGGCGCTCGCGCGGACGCTGCCTCGTCGCCGGTCCGTGGCCTGGGGAGCGGTGGGCGGACTCGCGATCGGCGCGTTCAACGTCGGCCTGATCGGGCGGCGGTTCCCGGCGATCCGCGCCCTGCCGCTCCTTCCCCAGCTCGCCGACAACGTCATGTTCGGGATCGTGTTCGCCGCCGTGGCCGATCGAGGCTGCCGTCAGCCGTCCGGCACGCGCCGCGATCGACTAGCCTCGCGCGACCATGGCTGATCTGCTGCTCTACGGCGACACGGAATCCAGCGCGTCGCTCCGCCACGAGGTGCCGCTGGCGATCGGCGACCCGGTCCTGTATGCCGAGGTGGGCGAGCGGGCCTACATCCAGTCCTCCGCGCTCGAGCGCGACCGGCTGGCGCGGGCGCGGCCGGACGCGGAGCTCATCGACATCGACGATCTCGGCTTCGCCGAGTTGAGGGAGAGCGGCCACTCGCGTGACGAGGTCGTGGTCGAGCTGGCCTCGCGAGCGGCGGCGCGGACCGGGGTGCGCCGGGCGATCGTCGACTTCGAGTTTCCGCTCGGCCTGGCGGAGCGGCTACGCGCCGACGGGATCGAGCTGGCTATCGACGATCTCGCGGTGAAGGCCCGCCGCCGGGTGAAGTCCGCGGCGGAGATGGAGGGCATCACACGCGCCCAGGCCGCGGCGCACGAGGCGATGGCCACCGCGGCCGCGCTGCTGCGCCGCGCGCACGCTGTCGACGGAATGCTCGAGCTCGACGGCGGCCCGCTTCTGGCCGAGACCGTGCGCGGCGCCATGCGGGATGCCTGCTGGCGCGTCGGCGCGTTGCTTCCGGGCGATGTCATCGTCGCCTCGGTGCATCAGGGGTACGGGCACGAGCCGGGAAGCGGCCCGCTGCCGGCGGGGCTGCCGATCGTGGTCGACGTCTGGCCACAGGATCTCGCCAGCGGCTGCTGGGCGGACATGACGCGGACGTTGGTCGCCGGCGGCGAGCCCGGAGCCGAGGTCCGCCGCCAGGAGCACCTCGTCCGCCAAGCGCTCGAGCGCGTCCGCGAAGCGGTACGGCCCGGGGTGAGCGGGCGTGAGCTTCACGCGCTGGCCTGCGAGATCTTCGAGGTGGCCGGCTACCGCACGCAGCGCACGGGTCCCGGGGACGATCCGAACGAGGGCTTTCAGTTCTCGCTCGGCCACGGCGTCGGCCTGCGCGTCCATGAGGATCCGGGCCTCGGCCAGTCCGGGCACGCGAAGCTGGTGGCGGGCGACGTGCTGGCGATCGAGCCCGGGCTCTGGCAGCGGGCGGTCGGTGGCGTGCGCTTCGAAGACCTCATCCTCGTGAGTGAACACGGCGCCCAGACGCTCACCGACTTCCCCTACTCGCTCGACCCGGCCTCTTCCGGCGGAGGAACTACGTAATTCCGGGGCCGCGCTGCGCGCGGCGTCCTTGGGGCCTGTCATCCGGACGCGTTGGTTCGCGTGCGCCTCGAGTGTCGCGTTGGCGCCAGCCGCGGCTATGGTCTCGCCGCGGCGGGTGGCGACACGGTGACGCCGCCCCATTCCTCGGGCGCGACGTCGCGGATGGTCTGGGTGAACTGCCAGCGGTGCCCGGCCAGATCCTCCACCGTGCACTCCCGCTCGCCGTACTCGAACTCGGTGGGCTCCTGCAGCACTCGCGCTCCGCGCCGGCGCGCGCGTTCGAACTGCGAGTCGACGTCGGCGACTCGGACCTTGAGGAGGTGCGTCATCGCGCCGCCCTCGGGCGGCCTCCGCTCACCGCTGACGTCGGCAAGGATCACGGCGCCATCGGCGCCGATCTGCATCTGCGATCGGTGGTCCTCGCCGATGCGGACGCGCTCGGCGAATCCGAACGCCTCGGTGAGCCACGCCACCGCGAGCCGGACGTCTGGATAGACCAGCACCGGGATGACGGTGACGTCGGGAATGGACCGGTTCGAGATCATGGCGGACACTCTACGCGCGCGGCTCGGCGGCCTTCAGGCGACGCGCTCGAGCCACGGGCGGTCCGCGCGGCCGCAGTCGCGCGTGCCCGCGCCGGGCCCCGTAAACCGGCGTCATGGCGGTGCCATCCTCCGCCGGCGAGCTCGAGATTGACGGGCGCCGCCTGGCGATCCGCAATCTCGACCGCGTGATCTTCCCGCGCACCGGGACGACCAAGGCCGACCTGCTGAACTACTACTGCGTCCGCATCGGCGGCGCGATGCTGCCGCACCTCCGGAAGCGACTGCTCCAGATGCATCGCATCTCGATCCGGGCGAGGGCGCCGGGCTGCTGGACTGCTGCGAGGTAGCACTTCGCCTGCGCGCGAGCAGCGCCTCGAGCCGGCGCCGCCGCTCGGCAAAGCCGATCTCGGCCAGCGAGTCGCCGCCGACCGCCGGCAGGTCGAAGGCCACGAAGCTCGCCGGCGCGCGCCGCCAGCGCCCGGACGCGCGAGGCGGCCGGGTGAAGACGACCACCCATCAGAGCGGTGAAATCGAACCGGCCATCCACCACCAGCACGATCTCACCGTCGATCGTCCACCGCTCGGCCGGCACGCCGGCGAACGCCGCTTCCAGCTCGGGGAAGTAACGCCCGAGCGAGCCCCCGTGGCGGCTCTCGAGCTCCACCTGCCCGCCGTCGCGAGTGACCAGGCAGCGGAAGCCGTCCCACTTGGGTTCGAACAGATACCCGTCGTCCGGGAGCTCCCGGACGAGCCGCGCCAGCATCGGCTCCATGCTCGCCTCCGGGCTACCCGGGGGCGACGCGTGTATCAGCGCGCCGGCGCACGACTCTGTCCTGGTAGCGGTCCCGGCCGACGAACCGGACCGCGGCAACGACTCGCTGCCCTGCTCGGGCATGGCCCCGATCGCGCGGGCCGAGCACGTACCGAGCCCGGGGGCGCAGGTGTCGGGGAGGCGGGGGAGCCTCCCCGGCACCTCGGCGGGCGGAGGTACCGCGGCACGCTCGCGCGGCGCCCAGCTCCGTTCGCCGGCGCTCAGTCGTAGGCCTCCGGGCTGTGCTTGAACTTCGGCCACGCGTCCGGATCGTGGCCGGTCACCACGGTCGCGTCGGTGCGGCGGGCGATGCGATGGAGCTTGCGGACGGAGCGGACGGTGTCGACGGTCGAGGCCAGGAACCCGGGCAGCGCCTTCTCCTCCCAGTGATCCATCGTGTACGCAGCATCGACGGTGAGCAGCATGGTCCCGGAGTTGGCGAGGTTGATCTCGAAGGACTGGTGGCCCGGCGCGTGGCCGGGCGTGCGCCAGCAGCGGATCACCCCGTCGCCGAATACGTCGTAGCCGTCCTCGCTCGCGTCGAGCAGCGACCACGGCACCCCGGGCTTGTTGTAGTCCTTCTGGATGTAGCCGCCGGCGGCGAACCAGTCCGGTGCGAACGCGTACTCGTACTCGTCGTGGGTGGCGATGACCTCGGCATTCGGAAATTCGTGGATCGCCCCCAGTGCTCCGGTGTGGTCGAGGTGGAGGTGGGACTGGAGCACGTAGCGGACGTCGGCGGGGTCGAACCCCGCCGCCCGGAGCGCCGGGACGCACGCCTGCTCGCGGGTCATCTCCGGCCAATAGACGTCGCAGATGGCGCCCCAATGGGCGCGCGGGTCCTCGGCGCACTCGGCGGCGTTGCCGCCGTCGAGGACCACCAGTCCGCGCGGGTGCTCGACCAGGAACCACGGCACGGGGACCTCGTACTCCTCGCCGAGGCCCTGGTTCATCTTGATGTTCTCGACGTGGCACTTGAGCGTGCCGCATTCGAACATGTGTAGCCGCACCCCGGCGGGGACGGCGGGACGGTGGCTGGCGGCCTGAGTGTCGGTAGTGGTTGACATGGCTGGGGTGTCTCTCCTTCTTACCAGTTGGTCATTGAGGCGGTGATGATGTGCCGGAGGTCTTCCTCGCCGACCTCCCTGGGCGCCACGGCGAGCAGGCGCTGCTGCTTCATCGCGCCGTCGACCAGGCCCGGGATGTCGTCCTCGGTGTAGCCGAACTCGGCCACCCCGCGCGGCGCGTCCACGTCCTTCATCAGCTGCCGTAGCACTTCCGGCAGGGTGTCCGGGCCCGGCTCCTCGATCGGCCCTCCGCTCAGCAGCTCGGCGACGTGATGATGGCGCTCGGGCATCGCGTCGTAGGTGAAGCGGAAGGCGGCCGGCGCGGTGACGATCACCGAGTGCCCGTGGGGGACGAA
>JAFAXX010000010.1 GCA_019240655.1 Solirubrobacterales bacterium | reverse complement strand
GGGCGCTTGCTCGGGCCTCACGATGCCGGTGTGAGCAAGCAGGTCGCGCACCTCGATGGCGCTGCCGCTTCGCCTCGCGAAGCGGCACCACGGCCCACGCGATGCCCACGCCGAGGTGCACCGAGTCGCCGATTGCCGGGTCGATGCAGCTGTCGGGCCCCCACGCTGAGACGACTCGTTGTCGTCCACTCCGACAGCGAGCTCTCGTTCAGCGCCTGCTTGCGCTGCGCCATGGCCGAGCAGCGGTCGGGCCCCGTTGATCAGCGACCGCCCGGAGTTGTGGCGCCGCCACAGTGCCGGTGGGCGGCAATCGCCTCGTCGGGCCCTGCCATCATGAGCGAGCAGGTAAGCGACCCAGACGGTCGCGAGCCTTTCTGCTGGCGATAAGCACGTCGCTGCTGAACGCCACGCCTTACACCTGCCTTCGTGCTCGCGCAGGTATCCCCGCCAATGGCGAATCGTGCTTACCCCGGCGCGAGGATCATCGGCGCGGTCACCAAGGTGACGGTCCCCGCCTCTGGGTCGGGGGCAAGCTGTCGCGCGCCGCCGTCGGCGAGCTGCGCACGCCCGGATGCCGTCATCGACGGCGTCGCCGACCTGCTGGACACGCTCTGACTCGTTCACGCCGACCGCGGCGCATCAGGCGCCAAACCTGGCGCGTTCAGGGCCGGTGGATTGGTTCGCCGGTGTGGCCGTTGGGAGCCGGCGGGCGCCACGGCTCGCCGAATCGCCTCGCGTCCTCCCGCCAGCCGCGGGCGGTCATCCTGAACGTGCGCATGGCCTGGCGCTTGTAGGTCCAGGGCACTCGCCGGAACAACGGGACGAACACGAATCGCCAGAACAGGCCGACCGGGGGCAGCGCCGACGTTTCCGTACGGTTCGGATAGCGGCGCCCCACGTCCCTCAACGCGGCCAGCCGGAGCGCATACTCCGAGCGCCTTCGCAGGCGGCGCTTGAGCTCGCCGCCGGTCATGCCGGCACCTTTTGTCGCGCCCGTGACTGCTGCTCGGCCAGACCGTTCTGCGCCGCGATCGCAATCGGCTCATACAGCGCGCCGATCGGCGGGGAGTAGATGTTCTCCATCCACGCGAGATCCTCGAGGGTGGCTCCGCGCTTGGCGACGAAGGCAAGGAAGTCGCAGCGTTCCTTGATCCCCTCGCCGCCGTGAAGCTGACCTCCGATCAGTCGCAGCGTTCCCGGCTCGGCCAGCAGCTTCACGTGCGTACGCGCCGCCCCCGGGAAGTAACGGGCGCGGGACACGCCCACGCCCTTCGCCACCACGTAGTGGATTCCCATCGCCTCGGCCAGCGTCTCGCCAATCGAGAAGCCTCCAATCGTGTAGTCGCCGGACATGAAGCCCCAGGGGATCCACACCGGGTCGTAGGTGCGGTCCTCGCCGGCGGCGTTCGCGCCGGCGGTTCGGCCCTGAGCGTAGGCATGCGACCCAGTCAGCCCGGTGATCGGGAGCATCGAGAGCCCGTGCGGCACCTCGATCACGTCGCCGGCCGCCCACACGCCGGACGCGGAGCTGCGCATGTGATCGTCGACCACCACGCCTCCCAGGGTGCCGAGCTCGAGCCCCATCGTCGCGGCGAGTGAGGTGTTGGGCAGCTTGTGCAGGCAGATCACCGCGACGTCGCATTCGAGCTCACCCGCGGAGGTGGAGACGGCGCGGACGCGGTCGCCGGACCCCTCGAATCCGAGCAGCCTGGTTCCCATGCGGACGTTCACCCCGAGCTTTTCGAGCGCCTCCTGCGCCGGCTCGGCGACGTCCGGGTCGACCAACTCGGAGAGCAGCCACGGTCCCTCGTCGATGAACTGCACATCGAGCCCGCGGCGAGCCAGCGCACCGGCCATTTCGACGCCAAGCCACATGCCGCCGATGACGACGGCGCGCCGCATCTGATCGAGCTCCTTGTCGAACTCGATCGCGCGACGGATGTCCTTGACGTAGTGGAGCCCCTCGAGGTTGGCGCCCGGCACATCGGGCTGCTCCCACACGAACCCGGTGCACAGGATCAGCTTGTCGAACCCCTCGTGCTTGTTGCGTGCGGTCACGGTGCGGCGGGACAGGTCGACGTCGGTGATCGTCGTCTCCATCCGCATGTCGAGCCCGTCCTCGACGTACCGCCGCACGGTCGACAGGAAAAGGCTCTGGAACTCGGGAATCTCGCGACCGTGCGCGTAGGGGATCCCGCACGGCGAGTATGCGATATCGGGGAACTCGCTGAACAGGGTCACGCGCAGGTCTGGGTTGCATCGCTTGGCGATGGTGGCCGCCGCGGTCCCGGCGCCGCCGCCCCCGATGACGATCAAACGCTCACTCATGTCGCTCCTCTCTCTCTCTCTCTCAGGGCACTCTCACGGCACCAAGCGCACCCTGCCCCTCGGCCGGCGTGTGAAGGCACCACTCGCCGTGCTCGCGGGCGACGACGGCGGGGCGAGGCTCACCGAACTGCGTCGAGGCCACCTGTTGATAGGCGCCGACGGAGCGGGCGATGAGCACGCTCCCCGGCTTCAGCGGCGGCAGCTGCGCCGCCGGGTGAAGCACGTCGGTGTTGAGGCACAGCGGTCCGGTCACGAGCGCCTCGCTCAGCGCCCCGTGCCGCTCCAGCGCCTCGATGCGCGGCGGGTCCGACAGTGCGCCCGGCACGAGGTTGATGCCGGCGTCGCAGGCCAGGCAGCGCCGGCCGTCCGCGAGGGTCTTGACGGCGATCACGGTGAAGGCCAACTCCACCGCGTCGGCCACGATCGCCCGTCCGGGCTCGAGCAGCAGCGCGCCCGCGAAGCCGGCGGCGCGCAGCACCCCGGCGACCGCGCGAGCGTGGGTGGCCACCGCCGGCGCGGCCGGGAAGCCGCCACCGAGATCGATCGTGGCTACGTGATGCCCGGCCGGCCGGAGCTCGGAGGCCAACCCCGCCAGCAGCGCCGCGGCGCCGACATGATCGTCCGGGGAGCGGGGCCAGGAGGCCACGATCCGGCCCGACGCGGGCTCGAAGTCGGTGGACACCAGATGGGTCGAGAGTGCGGCGACCGTCAGGCCCAGGCCGGCGGCCGCACCCGCAGCGGCGGAGATCTCCGCGGGCGGAATGCCGAACCGCGTGCACGCGCCGGTGAAGCTGTCAAGGGCCACCCGCAGCCCGACCCGCCGGACGCCGTGCGCCGCCGCTCGCTCGAGCTCGCCCCGCGAGTCGGCCAGAACCAGCGCGCCGCCCGCGGCCGCGCGCGCGAGCAGCGAGTCCGGCTTGGCCGGCCCGTCAACGATGATCCGGGCGGGATCGACCTCGATCACCCCCGCGGCCAGCAGGTACTCCGACTCGCACACCACCTCAGCGCCCGCTCCGCCCAATTCGGCGGCCTGGAGGAAGGCGAGCACGCGATTGGTCTTATAGGAGTACGCAATCCGGGTGTCAGGCCACTCGCGCCGCCAGGCCGCGGCGAACCGGCGAAGGTTCGACCGGAAGCGCTCGACGTCGGCGAGCCACAGCGGCGAGCCGTACTCGGCGAGCAGCTCGCCGACCGTCATCCCAGGCTCCTGATCCGCGCGGCCAGCCGCGCGGCGCGATCGGTGCCCTTGCGCTCGAGCAGGGCGATCACCGCAGGGCGCCAGCGGCCCGACGCCGCCTCGGCCACCGCGTCCGGCAGGACCTCCCGCAGATGCTCCATCGCCCAAGAATCCGGCCGCGAGAGGTTGAGCCGGATCGTGCCGGCCGCGGCCGTCTCACCCAGGCCGTCGCCGGGATACACCGCCACCCGGCGGGCGAAAAGCGCCACCATCAGCTCCTGTGCGCTCGCGCCGGTGCCGCTGACCTCGAGGGCACAAGCGAAGCCGCGCTGCGGGCGGACGACGAGCTGCACGCCGGGTACGCCCTCGAGCGTCTGCTCGAGGTGCGCCAGGTTGGCGAGGATGGTGCGCTGCGCGGCGGCCACATAGCCGCGGTCCTGCAATGCGGCGAGCGCTCCGTGCTGGGAGATCAGGTTCGTGTTGAGCCGCGTGAGCGCTGCCTTGAGCTGCAGGCAAGCCCGCACGAACTGGGGCGGTCCGCCGAGGAACCCGATGCGGGCGCCGGCCATCCCGTAGCAATGCGACACCGACAGCGCGGCCACCGCGTTCGCGGTCAGGTCGAGGGCCGGCAGGGTGCGGAACGGGACGTGCGCGTCGAGGGCGAGCGGCGCGTGGGTGACGTCGTGCACGAGCAGCAAGCGGTGGCGATCGGCCAGCCGGCCGAGCGCCGCGAGCTCATCCGACGTCTGGACGATCCCGTAGGGATTGACGGGGTCGACGATGCAGATTGCCCGGGTGCGGGCGGTTATCGCCGAGGCGACGTCGTCGGGGTCCAACCGGAAGCCGCCCGCGCGCCCGATTGGCACCGGCACCGGCACACCACCGGCGGCGATAATCGCGGTGGGAATGTGGAAGTAACCCGGGTCGGACACGATCACCTCGTCGCCGGGATCGACCGTGGCCATCAGCGCGAGCGCCATCGCCGCCTGGGTGCCCTCGGTTCCCACCACCTCGAAGGCGTCCCCGCGCGAGCGACCGAGCGCCTCGGCGGCCGCGTCGCGCAGCGGCTCGATCAGGTCCGGGGTGTACTGGTTGAGGCTCGCGGGGGCGACCGCCGAGCGCATCGCGCGGACGGCCGAGGCAGGCGGACCGCAGAAGCAGGTCAGCCAGCCGAGGTCCGCCCACCGCTCCGGGTCCAGACGGGTGGCGCCGTGGGGGTAGATCTCGGCGGCGTCGAGCCCGAGCAAGGCGATCGCGTCGCGGTAGGTGACGTAGTTCCACATGCCGTGGTGACTGTCACCCACCCGGCGCAGGCGCTCGCTGACGGGGATGTCACCCGCGGCCGGAGCCTCGCCCCAGATGAGGACGCTCACGCGCTCGCCGCCTTGGCCAGACGGCCCACCCGATAGATCCCGTAGCTGTCGCTGCGGATCTCCGCGGGCTCGTAGCCGGCCGCCGCCGCCCAGCCGACGATCGCATCCACCGGCCGCAGCCGCCACACGCATCGCTCGCCGCGGTGGTCTCGCCACACCCGCGCGATGTGCTCGATCTCCGGGTTCTGCGTCTGGACGTTGAACACGATCTGAGCCGGGGCGACCGTTTCGGCCAGATCGACGAAATGGCGCTCGATGAGCGCGTCGTCGTGATAGATCCCGTACAGCCCCAGCTCCACCACCACGTCGGGGGCGGCATCCAGCCGCTGGAGAGCCGACCGGTCGAATGCGCTGGCCTGCACGAAAGTGACCCGGTCGGCGACTCCGAGCCTGACGGCGTGCGCTCGCGCCTGGGCGAGCGCGGCCGGATCGACGTCTCCGACGATCGCGCTGGCGCCCGGGTGCGCGCTCAGCACCTCGAACAGGTAGGGAGCCGGCCCGGCCGCCAGGTCAGCCACCACCGGGTGCTCCCGACCGCACGAGCCCACAGCCTCCGCCAGCGCCGCCCGGGCCAGCACGCGGATCTCGCGGAAGGCCTGGCAGGTGCGCCGGGCGAGTAGTCGGCGGTCGATCAGTCGCCCGAGCGAGGTGCGGCCGCGCGGCCGGTTGGCGTACACGTGGGCCATGAACAGCCCGGAGTCGAAGCCGTGCGCGTGCCCGATGCGCAGGCCCTCGCTGAGCAGCGCGCCACCGCGCGACGCCGCGGCCAGCGCGCGGAAGCGCCACGCGCGTGGCGAGAGCGCGGGCAGATCTCGTTGGAGCTCTACGAACGTCGGCGGCGGGGCGCTCTCAGCGCCGGCTGGCATAGAGCGGCGCCTCGGCGAGCTCCCGCACGCGGTACAGCTCGTGTGCGACGGCCAGCGCTTCGCCGGAGGCGCCCGCCAGCTCGCGGAGCCGGCGGATCGCGCCGTCATTGTCTGCGCGCACCTCGGCAATCGCCCTGGCGTCGTCGCTCAGCTCGGCGACTGCGGCGTACGCGTCGAGCAGATCGGCGAAGTGCTCCAGCGAGCCGAGCGCGTACGCGAGCATGTCATCCCCGTCGAGCGGCGCCATCTGCTCGTAGATGACCTCGCCCTCAGGCGGGCACTCGTAAAGGTCGGGGTTCACGTCATGAGCGCTCGCGCGCTCGCGGAACAGGACCATGTGCCGCGCGTTCTGATGCACGACGCCGGCAACGAACTCCGTCAGGTACGGATCGCCGATGTCGGGGATTCGAGAGGAGAACACGTCGACCCAACGCCGCATGCCATAGGCGTGTCGCGCGAACGCGGCGCCGAGGCGGCCGCGCAGTACCTGCTCGAGCTGTTCCCGGTTCTCTAGCATCCATCTACCTTTGTGAACGTGCGTCCACGGAAGTGTAACGATAACTCAGCTCGACGCCCTGGGCAAGCGTGTTGGAGACCCAGCACAGCCGGCGCGCCGGCTCGATGAGCGCCGCCAGTTCCTCGTCGGGAACGTCGGCCTCAGCTTCGAGTTCGAACGCCTCGTAGCGCAGCTCGTTCCCAGCCCGTCTTCTGCGCACGACCACGCGCAGGCCTGGAAGCTCACGCCCTCGCTTGCGGGCCGCGAACGCGAGCGCCAGGCAGAAGCAGCTGGCGAGCGCCCCGCACAGCAACTCGGTGGGCATGGCGCCGGTGTCGTGACCGCCGTCCCCGAGCGGCTCGTCGACCGCGATCTCATGCTCACGCGCGAGCACGCGCGCCTGGTAGCCGCCCAGCCACGTCGCGCTGACCTCCAGCGGCTCAGACACGGGCGGCCACCGCGGCAGCAAAGGACCCCAGCAGCTCTCGGTACGCGTCCTCATACGCGGCGGCGCCGCGGTCCCAGCTGTAACCTGCCGCCACGCGCAGCCCGTTCGCGCGCAGTGCGCGGCGGGTACCGGTCTCGTGGGCGAGTCGCGCGATCGCCACGGCGAGCGCATCGTGGTCGCCCACCGGCACGAGCATCGCGCTGTGACCGTTCTCCAGAAACGTCGTGAGCGCGTCGAGGTCTGATGCCACCACCGGGAGGCCGGAGGCAAGCGCTTCGAGTGCCGCCAGTCCGAAGCCCTCTTTGGTGGAAGGAAACGCGAACACGTCCGCCGCCCGGTAGAGCCGTTCGATCTCCCCGTCCTCCAGGGTGCCGAGCACGCGCACAGTCTCGCCCAGCCCGAGCTCGGCGACCCGGGCGTGGAAGCGGTCTACCTCGCTGCGGTAATCGAACAGCGTCGCGCCTCCCGCCACCAGGAGCCGCGAGTCGAGTTCGGGCGCCAGCGCTCGTAGCCGCGCAAACCCCTCGAGCAGCGTCAACGTCCCTTTGCGCGGCTCGATGCCGCCGATGGTCAAGACGGCGAACTCATCGCCGAGACCGAACGCTCGGCGGTCGCGCCAGCGGTCGGCTGCGTAGCGCGCCGGCCGGTAACGACGGGTGTCCACGCCGTTGCTGACCAATCCCGCGCACACGCCGTACTCCGCGCGTAGGCGCGCAACCCACGGCTCGGATACGCACAGCAGAGCGTCCGGCGCGAGGATCGAGCGGTCCTGGCATTCGATCAGCGACGGCGAGATGAAGTCGTCGATGTGGTGGACGGTGCGGATCACGTGCCCGATCACTCCGCGCTCGCGCAACTCGACCGCGGCGCTGGCCGACAGACAGTCCTGCGAGTGGATCACGTCGAAGGCGCCCTGCCCGAGCGGCTCGGCGAGCCCGTCGCGGTACGCCACCAGCATCGCCATGATGCGCTCGTCAAACGGTGCCTCGGGCGGTATGTAGCGGACGATCCGCGACGGCACCCCCGGTGCACGGAAGAATTCCTCCCCCGGTCGGCCCAGCGCGAACAGGCAGACCTCGTGGCCGCGGCGGGCCAGCGCCTCCGAGACCTCGAGCGCGTGGACCACGCCGCCGCGGGGGCGCAGTGAATAGGTCAGCATCGCGATCCGCAGCGAGCTCATGACAAGCTCCTCAGCGCGAGCCGCGCGGCGGCGGCGTTGGATGGAGCCACGAGCGCCCCGGCGCCGGCGAGGATCCTCGTCTGGCGCTTTGAGTCCTGGGGATCATCAGGGGTTCCGCACACGTGGGTGATCACCGTCGCGCGCTTCGTGACCCGCTCGATCGCAGGCGCGAGCGCTGCGGCAGGATCGGGATGGCCGGCGAAGCCGAGGACCACGTCGAGCAGCACGCAGCCGACGCGTTCATCCTCGGCCGCCTGCTCGAGCATCGCGGTCCGGGTCTCGAGGTCGACCATCGGGTGCGGCCGGCTCTGGGTGTACTCGGCCTCGCCGAGGTCGAGCAGCGCATGCATCCCGTCGGCGTGCTCGGGACCGTGCCCGACGTTGCCGGCGATCGGCCCCAGCTTCGGCTCGAGCAAGGTGATCGCCTCGTGCGCCAGCGATCCGCCCGAGTACAGACCGAGCAGACATCGACCTGAGGCGCCGCTCCGCCGGGCGTCGACCTCGCGCTCGAGTGGCGAGGTGTCCGGCGGTGCGGTCCCCGCGGCGGCGGCCGCCCCGGCCTCGAGCGTCGGGTGCACCTCGAATGGAGCGTTAGCGCCGTCCCAGCCTACGAATGCGGCAACCACCGGCAGGTCGGCCGGCAGGTGATCGGCGATCGCCTGCACGCCCTCGGCCGTCGGCGCCTTGGCGACGAGCAGCAACTTCTCGGTGCGCTCGTCGCGAGCGAGCAGGCGCATGGCCTGAGCGAACATCAGGCCGCTCAGCTCGCCGCGCAGGTCTCGGCCCCCGACGCCGATGATGTGCGACACGCCGGCGCCGGCGGCGTCGAGCAGGCACGCGCTCTCCTGTGCACCGGTTCCCGCGGCGGCGACGATTCCGACCGGACCCGGCCTGACCACGTTGGCGAATCCGAGGCCGATGCCGCCGAGCATGGCCGTGCCGCACTCGGGGCCCATCACCAGTAACCCCAACGCGGCACCGCGCTGCTTGAGCTCGATCTCGGCCTCGAGCGGAACGTGGTCGGAGAACAGGAACACATGCAGGCCCGCCGACAGCGCGCGGTGCGCCTCGAGCGTGGCGTACTCGCCGGGCACCGAGATCAGCGCGACGTTGGGGTCCTCGAGCGCGCGGGCGGCCGCGGGTAGGGAGCGTACCCGCGGCCGTGAAGCGGGTGCGCCCGGGGCGCCGCCGTCGAGCGATCCGACCTCGTGCTCGGCATAGTCGAGCGCCGAGGCGGCGCTGTCGTCCGGCGCCTCCACGGCGATGACGAGGTCGCCTGGCGTGGCCGGCGCGGATACGCCGAAGTCCTCCAGCACCTCCAGGTTCGCCGGCGTACCCATGCCGAGCTCGCACCGCTCCACCCCGTCGCGCTCACGCACGGCGCGTGCAATGCGCATCAGCCGGACGCTGTCGGCGTAGCGGTTAGCGATGACGCGGACGTGCCAGACCACTACTAAGCGGCGACCGTGGCGGGGCCGGTCCAGGCGGTGGCCGAGGGTCCTTCGACGTCGGGCACGATCCGGGTTCCGGCCGAGCCTTCCACGGCGTCGATCAGCCGCTTGGCGCAGGTCACGATCCCAGCACGGCCCCCGCTCTGCACGAAGCGCACGGCGGACTCGACCTTGGGTCCCATGCTCCCGGCGGGGAACTCGTGCGCGTCCAGCAGCGCTTCGGCATCGGACACGGTGAGCCGCGCCATGTCGCGCTGCCAGCGCGTGCCGAAGTCGAGCGCGACCCGCTCCACACCCGTGAGCATGACCAGCAGCTCTGCCTTGACCGCGTGCGCCAGTGCCGCCGACGCACGGTCCTTGTCAATGACGGCCTGTACCCCCTGGAGCCGGCTTCCGGTGCGTTTGACTGGGATGCCGCCGCCTCCGGCCGCGATCACCAGAACGCCACTCCGCACCAGCGCCGCTATCTCCGCACACTCGACGATCTCTCGCGGATGCGGGCTGGCCACCACGGTCCGCCAGCCGCGACCCGCATCCGGCGCCACGCGCAGGCCCGGGCCCGCCGCGCGCTGGGCGGATGGCTCGTCGGCATAGAAGCGGCCGATCGGCTTGCTCGGCTGAGCGAACGACGGGTCGGCGGGATCGACCAGCACCCGCGTGAGCACCGTCGCAGTCCGGATCCGCGGATCGGCAGCCTCGATCGCCCCCTGGAGCAAGTAGCCGAGCTGACCCTGCGTCATCGCGACCAGCGCGTCGAACGGCAACTCGGGCACCTCGTCGCCGGCGCGCGAGTGCTGGATATGCAGCGCCCCCACCTGCGGCCCGTTTCCGTGCGTGAGCACCAGTTCGTGCCCGGCTCGCTTGAGTGCCGCGAGCTCGGCGGCCACCCGGGCTGCGTTGGTGCGTTGCTCGGCCCAGGTTCCGCGCTCCCGCTCGGCGGTGATGGCGTTTCCCCCGATCGCAACGACGATCCGCACGTGCGCCCTCTCGCCGGCTCAGGACCCGCGTACCGCCAACCAGATAACGCGTGCCGGCTGATCGTCGGGATTGGCCCAGGAATGTGGCTTGACGGTGCGGAAGTGGATCGAGTCGCCGGCTTCGAGCTCGTAGTGCTCGCCGTCGATCGTGAACGTCATCCGCCCGTCGAGCAGCAGCACGAGCTCCTCGCCTGGATGGCTCATCGGCTCTGGTCCGCTGTCGGCCAGCGGCTCGACGTGGGCTTCCGCGCCGGCCACCCAGAACGGGCCGTAGCGGCCCGAGATGTTCTGGAGCTCGAGCCCCTGCTTGGAGGTGTAGAGGCGTGAGCGCTCGTCGACGCGGATCACGGTAACCGGACGCGTCGCCTCAACCTCCTCGACGAAGTAGCCGACGCTCTTGCCGAGCGCCGCGGCAACCTTCATCAGGCTGGCGATCGTCGGGGTCATGCCGCTCTTCTCGATCTTGTGCACTGCGGCGGTCGAGAGTCCGGCGCGCTCGGCCAGCTGCGCCAGCGACCAGCCCCGCTCGGCCCGCGCCTTGGCCACCTTGCTGCCGATCCCCGACACCGTCCGCTCGATCTCGACGACCGGGCTTGGGGTCGGGCGCGTGGCGTGGGCGGTCGCGGTTCGGCTCGGCATCACGAATCGGTCGCGCGGGGTGGCTGCCGCACCGACCGGCGTACACCATAGTACATGGATCCGCAAGTCCTCGTCCGGATCGAAACGAACACATTTCGCCGCCACCGCGGGGAATTTGGCGGGATCGCTTGACCAGGGCTGGTTCCGGCGCTAAGAATCAGCATCTACGATCCGATACGCGGACGCGGGCCAGGGGCGCGGACGCGGGACGACCCCGACGAAGGAGGAGAAGTGATCAACAACAGCGCTCTCGCCGACGCCAAGTCCGCCGGCACGGAGCTCTTCGATACCTCTGAGAAGCTCTTTGAGGACATCAAGGCGGAGCCCGGGGAGAAGGCCTACACGTTCATGCACACGGTCCCCTACGAAGGGTCAGTCGGACTCGTCAATCTGTTGACGACGACCCGCCTTCGCCGCAAGGGATTCGATACCAACCTGATCCTGTACGGCCCCGGCGTCCTCATGGCGTCCGGCACCCGTGGCTTCCCGAAGGTGGGCGACGAAGCCTTCCCGGGGCACATGGCGATCAATAACCAGCTGCGCACGCTGCTCGACGAGGGCGCCAACATCTACGCGTGCCGGTTCGCCTCCGGCGCGCTGTACGGCTTTCCCGAGGAGCTGCTGATGGACGGGGTAAAGCCGTTTCACCCCCTCGACGTTCTCGACGCCGCGCTGACGGCATGGCGGGAGAAGGCATTCCAACTCAACACGTGGACCGTCTGAGCGCAGACGCCGAACAATCGCGCAGCATGGCGCTGGCGGCGTGGCGGCGGGCCGAGGCTTCTGTCTACCCGTCCGTGATGGTCAACGCTACGCTCTACCAGCAGTACATCGAGGTGGTGCGCGCGATCATCGACGAGCTTCGCGACGTCAGCACCGAGGACGACCTCGTCCGGACGTGGCACGAGCGCAGTGCGATCGGCGCCGAGATGGTCGCGCGCATGTCGCCGTCCATGGGCATGATGATGGACAAGGTCGCCGTGCGAGACGCTGCGTTCTGCCAGCGCCACCGGGAGATCACGCGCGAGCACGGCAAGGAGATCGCCCGGCAGCGGCTGGCGGAGGCGCGACGGCGCGGAGCCGAATGGGTGGTGCTGTTCGACGACGTCACGCCGTTCGGATCGCAGCGGCTCGAGATGCATGTGAGGAGCGGGCGCGCGCTGCATGCGTCGGCGCAGACGGAACCACTGGGCGAGGCCACCTACGAGCTCGAGGTCGTCCAGCTCGACCCGCGCGATGGCGCATGGCTGCTCGACAAGCCGCCGCTGATGCCGGCGACGCGTTACTCACGCCACGACGAGTGGGAGGCCCGCATCGCCCAGGCGCGGGAGCTCTACGGAAAGGACTGACGATGACCACCCATCCGAAGAAGATCATCGACGCGC
>JAFAXX010000182.1 GCA_019240655.1 Solirubrobacterales bacterium | reverse complement strand
GCGAGACCTCGCCACCCCGTGCACCTGCAAGCCCGTCATCCCGGTCAACTCGATCAACGCGCCGGACGCCCACACCGTCCGGGTCGACCTGGCCGCCCCGGACGGCGCCTTCATCGACCAACTCCAGGACTCGAACTTCTCCTGGATCGCCTCGCCGACCGCGCTGAAGAAGCTCGGCGAGCAGCAGTTCAAGCTCAAGCCGGTGGGCGCCGGCCCCTTCACGGTGGTCAGCGACACGCTAAGCAACACGCTCGCCCTGCAGAAGAACCCGACCTACTGGAAGACCGGACGGCCACTCCTGAACCAGCTCACGTTCAAGACCACCGCCGGCGACGAAACCGCGCTCGAGGCGATGCAGGCCGGCCAGGGCCAGGCCTACGAGGGCATGAGCACTCGGCAGCTCGTGAACTCGTTCAAGTCGAAGTTCACGGTCACCCAGGAGCCGTCGACCTCGCCGTACGACATCCAGTTCAACACCAAGATCCCGCCGTTCAACAACAAGAACGCGCGGCTCGCCATCTACTACGCCACCGATGCGCAGCTGCTCGATCAGAAGCTCTTCGAGAACAACTATCCGGTGACGGAGTCGTTCACCGCTCCGGCCGGGCTGTTCTACGAGCAGACCGTCCCCAACTATCCGACCTATGACCTGGCCAAGGCCAAGGCGCTGGTCAAGCAGCTGGGCGGGCTGAACATCAATTACTTCACGATCACGCAGCCGGCGACCCAGAACATGATGGTGGCGATGCAGCAGATGTGGAAGCAGGCGGGAATCAACGCCTCGATCCACTTCTACTCGCTGGCCGGGCTAATCCAACAGTTCCAGGGCCCGTGGCAGATCGCCTTCCAGACTGCCGGCGCGTGGGATCCGGCCGCCGGCGTCGGGCTCGGCTTCCGCTTCCTGTCCACCTCTCCGTTCAGCGGCGTCCACGACCCGCATCTGGACAAGCTGATCCTGGGAGGGCAGGGGGCGGTCGACCCCAACACCCGCAAGTCGATGTATGACCAGGCGGCGGAGTACATCGCCCAGAACGCCTACGGCCCGTTTCTGTTCCCGATCTCCGGTTGGAACATCGCCGCCAAGGGCGTTCAGGGCCCCGGCCTGACCACTCCGATCCCGTCGGTGGCGGTCAATCCGCAAATTCTCTGGGAGGAAGTTTCGGCATCCTCCTCATAAACGGGTAGTACGCCAGTGACCAATGAGTAGCTCGGCGTCAGCGTCCCTGCCAGCGCCCGTCGCGGGGCGAGCGGGGCCGCTGGCCCGGGTCACCGGGTCGCCGCTGCTCCAGTTCCTCGGGCGCCGCCTGCTAGCGGCAATCGTGGTGCTGTGGGGCGTGACGTTCCTGACGTTCGTGGTCCTCAACCACCTGCCCGGCAACGCCGCCCAGCAGCTGCTGGGCATCAACGCGACCCCGGCGGAAATACACCAGCTGTCGGTCAAGCTCGGTCTCGACAAGCCGCTGCTCACCCGCTACGGCGAGTGGCTGCACGGCCTGGTCACCGGCAGCCTCGGCCATTCCCTGGCCAGCGGCCAGAGCGTCACCTCGATTCTGGCCAGCGATCTGCCGGTCACCTTCGAGCTGATCGCTTTCGCGTTCGTGATCTCCCTCGGCTTTGCCGTCCCGATCGCGCTGCTGGCGGCCCGCCGCCCGGCCGGGATCTTCGACCGGGCCAGCATGCTCCTCAGCATGGCCGGACTATCGATTGCCAACTACGTGCTGGCGCTTGTGCTCGTGTACTTCTTCGCGGTCAAGCTGAACTGGCTTCCGGCGCTGGGCTGGGTGCCGCCCAGCCGTAGCCTGAGCCAGAACCTCAAGTACCTGATCATGCCGGCGGTGTCGATCGCGCTGGCGCTCCTGTGCTTCTACGCGCGGCTGCTGCGCGCCGATCTGGTCGAGCAGTTGCGCGACGAGGACTACGTGACCACCGCCCGCGCGAAGGGTGTCGGACCGTGGCGAATCATTCTTCGTCATGCGCTGCGCAACTCGGTCTTCGGACTGATCACCGTGGTGGCGCTGAACCTGGGCACGCTGCTCGGCGCGACCGTGATCATCGAGCAGATCTTCGGCCTGCCGGGGATCGGCCACGAGCTGCTCTCGGCGATCAACAGTCGTGACGTCCCCGTGGTCGAGGGCACCGTCCTGGTCTTCGGGGTGATCGTCGTCCTGGCCAACCTGATCGCCGACCTGCTGTACTCCGCACTCGATCCAAGGGTGAAATATGGCAGCGCCAACTGAGGTCGCGGTTCCCGGCGGTCTCGAGCCGGTCGTCGTCGGGCCGGAGGTCGCCGTCGGTCGCTTCCGCCGGCTGCGTGCAGCCGGCAGCATCTGGGTGCCGGCCGGGCTGGTCCTCTTGATCTTCGCGCTGTGCTTTGTGTGGCCGTTGATCGGACCCGTGCCCCCGCCGACGGGCGGATCGATCCTCAACTCGAACCTGCCGTCGTTCTCGCCCGGTCATCTCTTCGGGACCGATGCCACCGGCAACGACGAATGGTCGCGGCTGCTCTATGGCGGCCGGGCGTCGCTCGAGGTGGCGCTCGGGGTGAACGCGATCGGGTTGATTGTCGGCGGGCTGCTCGGGGCGTTCGCAGGGTATGTCGGCGGCTGGCGCGATTCGGTGATCATGCGGGTGCTCGATGTGCTGATCGCGTTTCCCTCGCTCGTGCTGGCGGTGGCCATCGCGGAGCGGCTAGGACCTGGCGAGCTTCATGCCATCTGGGCGCTGTCGTTCTTCAGCGTGCCCGCGTTCGCGCGGATCGCCCGCGCCGCGACGCTGCGGGTGCGCGAGCAGAACTACATCGTCGCGGCGCAGCTGTCGGGGACCGGCCATCTCCGTACCCTGCTCCGCCACGTCTCGCCCAACATCATTCCGCAGCTGACCACCTTCGCCCTGCTCGGCATGGGCATCACGGTGGTTCTGGAAGGGGCGCTCAGCTTCCTCGGGCTCGGGATTCCGCCGCCGGCGCCGAGCTGGGGCAACATGATCGCCGCAGGGCAAGGGGTCCTCTCCTCGCAACCGAAGTTCGTGCTCCTCCCGAGCGCGGCACTGTTCATCACCGTGATTGCCTTCAACCTGCTGGGTGAGGGCCTCAGAGCCCGCTGGGGTGAGCGATGAGCGCGAACGACGCGGGCCCGGCCGCGACCGGCGAGCCGGCGGTCGTCAGCCAGGCCGAGGAGGGCGGTGCCGCCGGCGGGCCGCTGCTCGAGGTCACCGACCTGCGCGTTGACTTCCACGGTGCCCGCACGGTGCGGGCGGTCGATGGCTTGAGCTACACGGTCCCGCGGGCGCGCACCGTCGCGCTGATCGGCGAGTCCGGCTCGGGCAAGACGGTGAGCTCGCGCGCGATCATGGGGCTGTTGCCCGAAAGCGCCCGAGTGGTCGGTTCGATCCGGTTCGAGGGCGAGGAGTTGATCGGGCTGCCCGAGCCGAAGATGCGATCGATCCGCGGCGGATCGATCGCCATGATCTTCCAGGACCCGGCCCGCTCTCTGAATCCGACGATGCGGATCGGCGCGCAGATCACCGAGGCGATCCACACGCACGACCGTTCGGTGTCCGACGCGGCCGCGTTCGACCACGCAATCGAGCTGATGGAGCTGGTACGGCTGCCGGCGGCGCGCGAGCGCTTCCGGCAGTACCCGCATCAACTCTCGGGCGGAATGCGCCAGCGTGTGATGATCGCGATGGCGCTGTCGGCGCGGCCGAAGCTGCTGATCGCCGACGAGGCGACGACGGCGCTCGACGTCACCACGCAGGCCCAGATCATGGAGCTGCTGCGCGACCTCCAGCGACGGCTGGGCATGGCGGTGATCATGATCAGCCACGATCTCGGCCTGGCCGCGAGCTTCGCCGACGACGTGCTGGTGATGTACGCCGGGCGCGCCGTCGAGCGCGCCCCGACGCGCAAGCTGTTCAGCCAGGTCCGCATGCAATACACGCGGGCGCTGCTCGGCGCGATCCCGCGCCTCGAGAACCCCCCGCACCTGCCGCTGGCGGCGGTGCCCGGACAGCCGCCCGACCTCTCCGTCCAGCAGCTCGGCTGCCCGTTCGCCCCCCGCTGCCCCGCCGCGAGCCAGAAATGCGTCGAGGTCAGGCCGCCGTTCGCCGAGCAGGAGCCCGAGCATCTCTGGGCGTGCTGGCACCCCGCCGGAGTGGAGCCGCGGTCGTGAGCGAGCCGCTGCTCGAGGTCAGCAACCTCGTCCAGGAGTTCACCGTCCGCGGTGGCGGCGGCGTCAAGGCCGGCGTCGTGCACGCGGTATCGGGGGTGTCGTTCTCGGTGGAGCCGGGCGAGACGCTCGGGCTGGTCGGCGAGACGGGGTCCGGCAAGTCGACGCTCGCCCGCGCGGTGCTGCAGGCGCCCCGGCCGAAGTCCGGCTCGGTGCGCTTCCGCGGGACCGAGCTCGTCGGGCTCAAGCACCGCCAGCTCGTCCGGGCGCGGCGCCACATGCAGCTGGTCTTTCAAGACCCGTTCGGCTCGCTCGATCCGAAGTGGCGAGCGCGAGCGCTGGTGGAGGAGCCGCTGGTCGCCTTCAAGGTCGGGAGTAAGGGCGAGCGGCGCCGGCGCGTCGACGAGCTGCTCGACGTGGTCGGACTCGACCCGAGCCGGTTCGGCAACCGGCGGCCGCGCGAGCTCTCGGGCGGGCAGGCGCAGCGGGTCGCCATCGCGCGGGCGCTGGCACTCGACCCGTCGCTGATCATCTGCGACGAGGCGGTGTCCTCGCTCGACGTCCTGATCCGCGCCCAGGTGCTTAACCTGCTCGAGCGACTGCGCAGCGAGCTCGGGCTCGCCTACCTGTTCATCGCTCACGACCTGGCGCTGGTCAAGCAGGTCTCAGACCGCGTTGCGGTGATGTACCTAGGGAAGGTCGTGGAGATCGGACCCGCCGACTCGCTCTACCGCGAGCCCCTGCACCCATACACGGTGGCGCTTTTGGCCTCGATCCCCAGCCCGGACCCGGAGCAGCCGCAAGCGCCGGTCGGAAAGGCGATCCACGGCGAGCCGCCCTCGCCGATCGACCCTCCGAGCGGATGCCGCTTCAGGACCCGCTGCCCACGGGCCCAGGACCTCTGCGCCACCCTTGAGCCCCCACTGCGCGAGCTGGCCGCCAACCACTACGCTGCCTGTCACTTCCCGGTGACGGTGGACGCACCGGCGCCCGAGGCGAGCGCCGAGGAGGCGGCTCGTGCCGAGTCCACGCCGACCGTGCCGGTGGCCACGCCGACCGTGCCGGTGGCCACCCAACCCTCCCGGCCGCCGACGGTCCGGAGACCTAGCTAGCGACAAGGAGGCACCCATGGCAGTGAGCCAGAGAGACGAGGCAACGCTGGAGGTCGGGAGCCTGCTGCCCGACGGCCACCACCTGATCGGCGGCGAGTGGGTTGCGGGGCGCGGCGGAGAGACGATCGCGGTGAGCAATCCGGCCACCGGCGAGCTGCTCGCCAGCGTCCCTCGCGGCGACCGGGACGACATCGCCGAGGCGGTCACCGCCGCCGCGGCGGCGTTCCCGGCGTGGCGGGACACCAGCCCGAGCGTGCGTGGCCAGCTCTTGCTGCGCTGGGCGGAGCTCTGCCGCGAGCACAGCCGGGAGATCGACGTGCTCGAGCGCATGGAGGTCGGAAGACCGACCTGGGGGCCCTCACCGGTGCCCGGAATCATCACCTTCACGGCCGGGTTGGCCGATAAGGTGACCGGGCAGACGCTGCCGAGTGCGGTGCCCGACGTCGTCGGGATGACGTTGCGTGAGCCGTGGGGGGTATGCGGGGTGATCATCCCGTGGAACGCGCCCGGGCCGCTCACCGTTCAGGACACCGCCCCGGCGCTGGCCATGGGCAACACCGTGGTGATCAAGCCGGCCGAGGACGCGCCGCTCACGCCCCTGCTGATCGCCAAGCTGGCGCTCGACGCCGGGATCCCGCCGGGCGTGATCAACGTGGTGACCGGTTATGGCGGTGAGGCCGGCGACGCGCTCAGCCGACATCCCGGCGTGCGCCGCATGAGCTTCACCGGTTCGCCCGAGAGCGGCAGCCGGGTGATGGAGGCGTGCGCGAGCCACCTGATTCCCGTGCATCTCGAGCTCGGCGGGAAGTCGCCGCAGGTCGTGCTGCGCGACGCGCCGCTCGAGAAGGCGATCCCCACGATCGTCCGCAGCATCACGCTCAACACCGGACAGATCTGCGCCGCGGGATCTCGGGTGGTCGTCGACGAGAAGATCCACGACCGGGTCGTGGAGGGCCTGGCCGAGGGCTTCGAGAAGGTCACAGTGGGGCCGTGGTACGAGCAGGTCGACATGGGGCCGCTGATCAGCGCCAAGCAGCAGGAGCGGGTGCTCGGCTACCTCGAGAGCGGTCGTGAGGAGGGCGCCAAGGTGATCGTCGGCGGCGGCAAGCCGCAGGGCGAGCCGTTCGACCGTGGTTACTTCGTGCAGCCGACGATCTTCGACCAGGTCGAGCCCGACATGCGGATCGCCCAGGAGGAGATCTTCGGTCCGGTGCTGTCGGTGCTGAGTGCCGACGACGAGGACGAGGCGCTGCGCATCGCCAACGGCACGCGATACGGCCTGGTGTCGTCGGTGTGGACCAACGACGTCGGCAAGGCGATCCGGGTGGCCCGCCGGATCCAGGCCGGCCAGGTATCGATCAACACGCTGTGGTCCGGCGGCGTGATCGGCGCTCCGTTCGGCGGCTACAAGTCGAGCGGGTTCGGACGGACGGTCAGCGCCGAGTCGATCCTCGACTACACGCAGACGAAGACCGTGGTCATCGACGGCCGGCGGTAGCCCGTGGGCGTAGAGGTCTCACTGGCGGACAAGGTTGCGCTCGTCACCGGCGCCGGGCCGAACATCGGCAGCGGGATCGCGCTCGCGCTCGCGCGCTACGGCGCCCAGGTGGCGTGCAACGACCTGCAGGAGGAAGCCGCGGCGGCGTGCGTGCGCCGGATCGAGCGCCACGGCGGCGAGGCGATGGCGATCCCCGGCGACGTCACCGACGAAGCCGATGTCCAGCGCTACATCGACGAGGTGCTGGGACGGTGGGGCCGGATCGACATCCTGGTCAACAACGCCGCGATCCTCGGTGGGCGGGGGCTGCTCGAGGAGAGCCTCGAGTTCTTCAATCGAGCTGTCGAGGTGGCCGGCGCCGGGACGTTCCTGAACTGCAAGCACGTGGCGATCTCGATGATCGAGAGGGGGATCAGGGGCAGCATCGTGAACATCCTGTCCTCGAACGCCTGGCAGGGAGCGCCCGGCGTGATCGCCTACGCGTTTCACAAGGGCGGGCAGGCGAACTTCACCCGCGCTGCGGCGATGGACCTGGCCCCCTACGGAATACGGGTGAACTCCTACTCGCCGACCGCGCCGCGGCCCGACAACCCCGAGCTGCTGGCTGAGCTGCGGACGAGCGGTGGGCTGCGCCCGGGGCCGCAGTCCCCCCCGGACCGCCCGCCGTGGTGGCGCGAGCCCGGCAGGTTCGACGTGCGGCGCAACATGCCGATGGAGCCGTCGACCCCGACCGACATCGGCCACTGCGTGGCGTGGATGTGCTCCGATTACGCGCGGCTGATCACCGGCTGCGACTTCGTCATCGACGGCGGGGCGCGGGCCAAGTACTGGGGGTATACGCCGCCGGAGGAGAAGGCCGAGCCGGTGGCGCTGATTCCGCTCTACGACGACGAGACGATGCCGGGAGGGTTCTAGCGATGGCGTCTGAGAAGGTACGGGCGGCGGTCCAGACCGGCCCGATGGCGTACGAGATGCGCTCCGTGGGTCGGCCGACGATCGGCGAAGACGACGGGCTGCTGCGGATCGAGGCCTGCGGGGTGTGCGGCTCGGACGTCGAGCAGTACCGTGGGCACCTCGTGCGCCCGGGCATGTTCCCGCTGATCCCCGGGCACGAGCCGCTGGGGGTGATAGACGAGGTCGGCGAGCGCGCCGCACAGCGTTGGGGCGTCGCGCCGGGCGACCGCGTGGCGGTCGAGATCCTGCGGCCGTGCCGCGCCTGCGACTACTGCCTGACCGGGCGCTACATGTCCTGTCCCAACCGCGACGGCGCTTACGGCATGACGCCGCTCTCGCGCGAGCCGGGCCTATGGGGGGGCTTCGGGGAGTACATGTACCTGCACCCGTGGGCGATCCTGCACAAGGTGCGCAGGGACCTTCCGGCCGAGCTGGCGGTGATGTTCAACCCACTCGGCGCGGGCGTCCGGTGGGCGGTCTACCTCGGCGAGGTCGGACTCGGCGACACCGTGCTGATCCTCGGACCGGGGCAGCGCGGCCTCACCTCGGTGATCGCCGCGCGCGCCGCGGGCGCGGGGACGATCATCGTCACCGGTCTCGGCAAGGACGAGAACAAACTCGCGCTGGCGCGCGAGTTCGGCGCCGACCACACGATCAACGTCGAGGAGGAGAACGTGGTCGAGAGCGTGCGGGAGATCACCGACGGCGCGATGGCCGACGTGGTCCTCGAGCTCACGCCGATGGCCGAGCAGCCGATCCGCGACGCCGTCGCGGCCGTCCGCCACAGCGGACGGATCGTGCTGGCCGGGCTCAAGGGCCACAAGGGGATCGAGCTGGTCACCGACGATCTGATCAACAAGGGCTTGACCGTTCGCGGTGCGTTCGGCGTCAACGCCGACGCGTACATCGAGGCGATTCGGATCATCGAGTCCGAGCGTTTCCCGCTCGAGAAGATGCACAGCGGCAAGTTCGAGCTGGCTGACACCGAGACCGCGATCCGGGAGCTCGGCGACGGCCAGGCCGTGCACGTGTGCGTCTGCCCGGACGGAGCGAAGGCGGCCGTGGCGGCCGCGTCCGCCGCCGAGGTGGCAACTGAGGAAAGGAGCTCTTGATGCTCGTAGACATCCACGCCCACGTGATCCCGGGAGCGCTCGACCCGGTCGGCAAGCGCGAGGAGCATCGCGGCCCGCGGGTGAGGCCATGCGACGACGAGCACGCACGCCTGCTCGAGACCGACCGGATGCAGTTCAAGGCCGCGGACGCCTTCTACTCGGCCGAGCGCCGGCTCGAGGAGATGGAGGCCAGTGGCGTCGACGCCGAGGTCGTCTCTCCGATGCCGCCGTTGCTCGACTACGAGTTGAGCGGCGAGGAGGGGCTCGAGCTCTCCCGGCGAGTCAACGAGTTCATCGCCGAGCTGTGCCGGACGGCACCTGAACGGCTGCTCGGGATGGCGATGCTGCCGCTGCAAGCGCCGGATCTGGCCGCGGCGGAGCTCGCGGCGGTCACTGAGCTCGGATTGCGCGCGGTCGAGATCGCCTCCAACGTCCAGGGCCGCTCGCTGCACGAGGACCGCTTCGAGGAGTTCTGGGCCGAGGCCGAGCGCCTCCAGGTGCCGATCTTCGTGCACGGCATGCCGTCGGACTTCGGCGGCCGGGTGCCGCCCGGCCTGCTCGCGGTAGCCGGGTTCGCCGTGGGCACCGACGCCGGGCTGGCCGCGACGTCGATCGTCTGCGGCGGCGTGGCCGAGCGGCACCCCGAGCTGCGGCTGGCCTTCAGCCACGGCGCCGGCGGGTTCCCGATGATCCTCCCACGGGCGAACTACTTCTGGGGCAAGACGTGGAACGAGGAGCCCTCCGCCGAGGGCGAGGGCGTCTCGCCGGCCGAGCTGGCCAAGCGGTTCTTCTACGACGGCCTCGTGATGGACGGGCGGGCACTGCGCTACCTGATCGACCTGATGGGCCACCGGCAGGTGCTGGTCGGCTCCGACTTCCCGGCGATGCCGCGCGAGCAGCCGTGCGCGCGAACCCTGCGCTCGCTCGAGCTGGCGCCGGAAGCGCTCGAGGAGATCACCTGGCACAACGCCTTCCGCTTCCTCGGCATCGAGCCGCCCCAGCTGATCGCCCCGGGCGCCGCCACGTCAACGACAGGAGTGACACCGTGAAGACCAGAGCCGCAGTCGTCCGAGGCCCCGGGGAGCCCTGGGAGGTCACCGAGCTCGAGCTCGACGAGCCGCAGGCGCACGAGGTCCTCGTCCGTGTCATGGCCTGTGGCCTCTGCCACTCCGACGAGCACGTCCGGGAAGGCGGGCCGTATCGCTATCCGATGATCGGCGGCCACGAGGGCTCGGGCATCGTCGAGAAGGTCGGTCCCGGCGTGACGCGGGTCAGGGAGGGCGAGCACATCGCGACCTCGTGGATTCCGGTCTGCGGCCACTGCCGCTACTGCTCGACCGGCCACCAGAACATGTGCGACGACGGCAAGAACGCCGCCACCGGAGAGCTGCCCAACGGAGGGTTTCGCTTCCACGAGAACGGCGCCGACCTCGGCGGCATGTGCGTGCTCGGCACCTTCTCGCAGTGGATCGTCATCTCCGAGAACGCCTGCGTGCCGATCGACGAGGATCTCTCGTTCGAGGTCGCCGCGCTGGTGGCATGCGGGGTGACCACCGGGTGGGGCTCCTCCGTCTACGCCGCCGGTGTGCGGCCCGGTGAGACGGTGGTGGTGTTCGGCACCGGCGGCGTCGGCATGAACGCGGTGCAGGGCGCCAGCTACGCCGGGGCCAAGAACCTGATCGCGATCGATCCGGTGCCGTTCAAGCGCGAGATGGCCGGCAAATTCGGGGCCACGTTCACCACCGGGGACCCGGCCGAGGCGACCGAGAAGGTGATCGAGCTGACCCGCGGCCAGATGGCCGACAAGGTCGTGATCACGATCGGCGTGATGGAGCCACAGGTGCTCGAGCAGGCGGTCGCGATGGTCGGCAAGGGAGGCACGGTGGTGGTCACCTCGGTCTCCTCGTCCGGCGATCCGACGTTCGTGCTCAACGGGTCTCCGGTCACCGGCTGGCACAAGCGCATCCAGGGCTCGCTCTTCGGCGGCGCGAACCCGCTCTACGACATGCCGAGGCTGCTCAGCCTGTACAAGGCCGGAGATCTCAAGCTCGATGAGCTGATCACCCGCCGATACCGCCTCGATGACATCAACCAGGGCTACGAGGACATGCTCGCCGGCCGGAACATCCGCGGCGTCCTGATCCACGAGCACGACTAGTCGACCAGGAGGGATGACATGACCAGCGCGATCCTCGACCCGACCGGCAAGCGCAACCGCCAGAGCCAGACGGGCCTGGCTCTCGCTCCCCGCCGGCCCGACCTCTCCGGCGCCACCGTCGGCCTGCTCGAGAACGGCAAGCAGAACGCCCGCCGGCTGCTCGAGGACGTGGCCGACCTGCTGAAGCAGCGCCATGGCGTCGGCGCCGTCACCCTGCGGCGCAAGGAGATCTTCTCCCAGCCGGCGCCCCCGGAGCTGATCGACGAGCTGAGCGCAGCCTCCGATGTGGTGGTGATCGGCGTCGGTGATTGAGGCTCGTGCAGCGCGTCGGCGGTCGCCGACGGAATCTTGTTCGAGCGCCATGGCCAGCCGGCCGCGGTGATCTGCACGGAGGCGTTCGAGGCCACCGCGGATGCCATGGCCGAAGTCCAGGGAGCCCCCGGCTACCACTACGTCACCACGCCGCATCCGGTGGCCGGCCTGATGCCCGATCAGGTGCGCGAGCGGGCAGAGGAGCTCGCCGTCGAGGTCGCGGGGCTGCTCGCCGCACGAGCGGCCGGGGAGGCCGCCTGATGGCCGGGGAGGCCGCGTGATGGCCGCCGAGCCCGACCCAGACGTCGCCCGGGAGGCGATCGAGTACTGCTACGAGCAGGGCTGGACCGACGGGCTTCCCGTCATCCCCGCCTCGCGGGCGCTGGTCGACCAATTCCTGGCCCACACCGGCCGGCCGCCCGAGGAGGTCCTGTGGCGGATGGACCACCTGGGCACCGAGTGCACGGTCGAGACCGCGGCGATCAATGCCGCGATGGCCGGTTGCAAGCCGGAGTATTTCCCCGTCGTGCTCGCTGCCTGGGATGCAGTCATGCGCGACCGGGCGGCGAAGGGCGGCGGCTGGCAGAGCACGAGCGGGCCGGCGCCGCTGATCGTGCTGAATGGCCCGATTCGCCAGCAGCTCGGCTTCAACTCCACGGGCGGTATCTTCGCCGGCGGCTTCCGTCCCAACGCGACGGTTCCGCGAGCGCTCGGACTCATGCTCCGAAACGCCTTCGGCGTGATCCCCCACGTCTTCGACCAGACCACCCAGGGAATCCCCGGCCGGTGGTCGATCTGCTTCGGCGAGAACGAGGAGGTCTGCTTCTGGGAACCGCTGGCCACCGAGATGGGACTGGAGCCGGGAACCAGCGCGGTCTCAGCCACGCTGACCCGGACCTACGAGTTCGTCGACAACCGTCACACTCAGAACCCCGAGCACGTGCTGTGGGACATCGCCGACACGATCTCGCGCACCGGGGTGCTGATCTTCCGCTCGCAGTCGGTGACGGTGGTGCTCGGCCCCGAGCACGCCCAGATGCTCGCTTCCGCCGGGTTCTCGAAGGCCGACGTCAAGGACTGGCTGGTGGAGCACTGCGGACGTACCGAGGCCGATCTCCGGAGCGCCGGCAAGGACGCGGTATCCGAAGGCGGGCTCGGCGGCCGTTCGGCCGGCGAGGAGGAACGGGCCTCGCCCGACACGTTCACGCGCGTCCTGCCCGGTCGCGAGGACGTCATGCTCGTCGTCGCCGGCGCCCGCAACGCCGCGATGTCGATGGTCGTGCGAGTCTTCGGTCAGTGGTCCAACAGTGCGGTCGCCATCGAGCCGGCGCGGGCACCGGTGACGGCCGCCTCACCTGAAGGAGGTTGAGATGTTCAGCCAACAGGGGCTCGAGAGCATGAAGACGACGCTCGCCGCCGACGGGTACGAGCTCGACGCGCGGGAGGAAGGCGAGCGCGTGCTGGTCACGATCGAGGCCACGCCCGACGCGTGCGCCGACTGCCTGGCGCCGCCCGACGTGATGCGGGCGATCCTCGGTAAGACGCTCGCGGTCCCGGCCGAGACGATCGACCTCCACTATCCGGAGGAGCCGGAAGCGTCGTGACCGAGCCGGACGCGCCGGCCGGCGAAGGTTCCTTCGACATCGACGCCCCGATGAGCGCCGAGTGGATGCGCGGCCGCGCCGCGCTCGTCACCGGCGGCGGCGGCCGTGAAAGCGGTCCGGGGACCGTAGGTTGGGCGATCAGCCGGCTGTTCGCCCGTCACGGCGCGCGCGTCGCCGTGGTCGACGTGAACCCGGCGGCTGCGCAGCGGACGGTCAGCCAGATCGAGCGTTCCGGTGGCGCGGCGATCGCCGTCATCGCCGACGTCACCCGCGACGAGGACTGCCGGCGGGCGATCGATGAGGCGCTCGAGGCATTCGGCGGGCTCGACACCCTGGTCAACAACGTGGCCATGTGGAGCGCCTCGGAGCTCTTCGACGTGGAGCCCGAGCGGTTCGAGGAGCTGCTCGGCATGAACCTGAAGACCGCGTGGCTGATCAGTCGGCGTGCGACCCAAGTGATGCCGCGGGGCGGCTCGGTGGTCAACATCACATCGGTAGCCGCGCGCCGGCCGGGGACGGTGTACGGCCTCGGCAAGGCCGCGCTCGAGGCTATGACCGGCGGGGCCGCGTACCTGCTCGGCGAACGCGGTATCCGCGTCAACGCGGTCGAGCTCGGGGCCCTCTGGACCGGGGCGGTGGCCGACAACCTCCCGCCCCAGGCCCGCGAGCCGCGCCGACAGATGGTCGCGCTGCAGACGGAAGGAAACTGCTGGGACGCCGCCGCGGCGGTCCTGTTCCTGGCCAGCGACCGCGCGCGGTGGATCTCGGGGCAGGTGCTGGCGGTCGACGGGGGTGGCTTCGGGCGCACGCCGTACCCGGGCGTCACGCCCTCGGCGCGCGCCTCCGCGGGGGCTGGCACGTGAACGGGCGGGTGGCTCTGGTCACCGGGTGCGGCAAGCCGGACGGCAGCGGTCAGGCTATCGCCCGGGCGCTGGCCGACGCGGGGGCGGCGGTAGTGGTCAGCGATCGCCGGCCGGCTGGCGTCCCCAACCGCCGCCAGGAGATCGTGGGCAGCGGCCAGCCGGCGTCGTGGAGTGGCCTCGACTCGTTGGTCTCCGGGATCGAGGCCGGGGGCGGTACCGCGGCGTCCGTGCTCGGCGACATCGGCGACGAGCACGACGCGCAGGCGATGATCGGCGCGGCGCTCGAGCGCTACGACCGGCTCGACATCCTCGTCAACAACGCTGCCGCGCCCCAGGGAGCCGACCGGGACGTGATCGACGAGATTCCCGTCGAGGTGTTCGACGAGGTCGTCCGGGTGAACCTCCGCGGCACCTACCTGATGTGCCGGGCGGCCGTCCCGGCGATGCGGCGCGGCCGCTGGGGACGGATCATCAACATCTCCTCCATGGCCGGGGTGATCGCCGCGCCGCGCTCGACGCCCTACTCGGCCTCGAAGGCGGGGGTGATAGGCCTCACCCGGGCGCTGGCGATGGACGTTGCGGCCTGGGGCATCACCGTCAACGCGATCTGCCCCGGGGCGCTCGAAACCAGCCGGTCGGTCCTGAGCGAGGATCCCGATCTCGACGTCGCCGCCGAGATGCAGCGGCGCGGGCGCAACTTGCCGGTCGGCCGGGTCGGACGACCCGAGGACGTCGCCGCCGCCGTGCGCTACCTGGCCGGCGAAGGCGCCTCGTACATGACCGGCCAGATGCTCGTTCTCGACGGGGGCGGGCCGATGCCGTTCCCGCTGCCACGACCCGAGGAGTCCGCGTGAAGCTGCGAGTGCTGATGGAACCGCGCCACGGCGCCACCTACGAGCGCATCCTCGCCATTGCGCAGGCCACCGAGGAGGCCGGCTTCGATGCCTTCTTCCGCTCCGACCACTACCTCGGGATCGACGCGACTGACCCCGAGTACCTTCCCACGGACTCGTGGACGACGCTCGGGGGGCTGGCCCGCGAGACCACCCGGGTCAAGCTGGGCACGCTGATGACCGCGGGAACCTACCGCAATCCCGCCGTGCTCGCGATGGCGGTAGCCAGCGTCGATCAGATGAGCGGCGGCCGGGTGTGCCTCGGGATCGGCACGGGATGGTATGAGCGCGAGCATCAGTGCTTCGGGATCCCGTTCCCGCCGATCGGCGAGCGCTTCGACCGCCTGGAGGAGGAGCTGCAGATCCTGAACGGCCTGTGGAGGACCCCTCCGGGCGAGCGGTTCAATTTTCAGGGCCGGTTCTGGCAGCTCGAGGACTGCGCGAACTTCCCGGCCCTGGTGCAGCGCCCGCGGCCGGAGATCATCATCGGCGGCACCGGCCCGCGACGCACGCCGCTGGCCGCCGCGCGCTATGCCGACGAGTTCAACAGCGGCGCGACCCACGGAACGGCCGAGCGCTTCGCGGGAGTCCGGCGCGTCTGCGAGGAGATCGGCCGCGATCCGTCCACGTTGCGGATGTCGGTGACCACCCAGGTCATCTGCGGCGCGAGCCGTACCGAGGCCGAGCGGCGCCTCGAGCGCCTCGGGCCGCCGGGCGCCCGGATGCTCGCCAACGGCGTCGTCGGTACGCCGGATGAGGTGGTCGGGGCGCTCCGGCAGCTGGGCCGGGACGGCTCCGAGATCGCCTACTTGCACATCTTCGACATCGACGACCTGGACCACATCGCGCTCCTCGGACGCGAGGTGGTCCCGGCGGTCAGCACATCGGATCAATGAGGAGAGGATCGCCATGGCGAGCATGACGACGCGCGCGGCCGTGCTGCACCGGCCCGGCACCGACTGGGAGATCACCGAGCTCGAGCTCGACGAGCCCAAGGACTACGAGGTGCTGATCCGCTACAAGGCGGCCGGCCTCTGCCACTCCGACGAGCACATCCGCGAGGAGGGAGGCAGCCACATCCGCTTCCCGCTGGTCGGCGGCCACGAAGGGGCCGGCGTGGTCGAGTCGGTCGGCTCCGGCGTCACGCGGGTCAAGCCGGGCGATCACGTGGTGACCTCCTACATCCCCGCGTGCGGGCGGTGCCGCTACTGCTCGACCGGGCACCAGAACCTGTGCGACCGCGGCCTTTACGCCGGCGTTGGCTGCCTCCAGGACGAGACCTTCCGCTTCCACAAGAACGGCGAGGACTACGGGGGATTCTGCGCGCTCGGCACCTTCTCCGACCACACCGTGGTATCCGAGTACTCGTGCGTGAGGATCGACGACGACATCCCGTTCGAGGTGGCCTGTCTCGTCGGCTGCGGGGTGACCACCGGCTGGTGCTCGGCCGTCCGGGCCGGCGACACGCGCCCCGGCGAGACGGTGGTGGTCATGGGCATCGGCGGCGTCGGCATCAACGCCGTCCAGGGCGCTCGCTACGCCGGCGCCGCCAACGTGATCGCGATCGACCCGAACCAGTTCAAGCTCGACGCCGCTCGCCGCCTCGGCGCGACGTTTACCACGACCAACGTCGACGAGGCGCGTGAGCAGCTGATCCAGCTCACCCGGGGCCAGATGGCCGACCTCGCCGTGGTCACCGTCGGCGTCCTCGAGCCGGAGATCACCGTCGACGCGGTCAGCCTGGTCGGCAAGGCGGGGCGCGTGGTGCTCACCTCGGTCAGCCGAGCCGACGTCAGGACGGTCAGCCTCACCGGCTCGCCGCTGGTCGGTTGGCACAAGCGCATCCAGGGATCGCTCGCCGGCGGCTCGAACCCGATCTTCGAGATGCCCAATCTGCTCGGTCTCTACCGCTCCGGCCACCTGAAGATCGACGAGATCATCACGCAGCGGTACACGCTGGAGCAGGTCAACGACGGCTACCGGGACCTGATCGCCGGCAAGAACCTCCGCGGCGTGATCATCCACGAGAGCTGACGGCCCGCAGCCGGCCGCAGCCGGCGGCGATCGACGCCTAGGGTGAACTGCGCCGGCGCATCCGGCGGGCCATCAACCGCTGCGCTCCGAGGCCGACCTTCTCGGCGATGCCGCCTTCCGGCGGCGCAGCGCCGAGCTGACGGGCGAGGCCGAAATTGTCCCACTGCGACCACGACTCGACGATCTTGCCGTCCTTCCATCGGTCGATGCTGATCCCGGTGACCGAGGCGCGAGCCCCGGTCGGCGCAAGGCCCTGGAGCCCGCCGCGGTGCGTTCCCTCGCTGCGCCACCGCAGCACCACCGTCTCACCGGCCGCGATCACGTCCTCAACGGTCATGCGCACGTCCGGGAAGGCCTCCCGGTACATCGCCACCGTGCGCTTGAGGAAGTCGGGGCCGCGGAGGCCGCGGATCGAGGCCGGGGCGGCGGGATCGTGACTGGTCGCGTCGGGCGCGACGTGTTCGTCGATCACCGAGAAGTTGCCGTCGTTGAAACTGTCCTCGAGCAGCCGGCGCGAGGCGTTGGCGAGGTCCGCGTTCGCCGTCGTGGCGGGAGCGTTCGGAACGCCGCTGGTGAGATCGCTGGACATGTCAGTCCACCTCCGTTGGGTCGTTGAGGCGACCCTACGTCGCTCCACGCCGCAGCGTCAAGGGCGTGCCACGCGGCGGGAGCGCCGCCTGCGCCGCGACCGCCTGGTCGCGCGGGCCGCGCCGCTACTCGCCCGGGGTCGGATCGGCCGAGCGCGGCGGCGGCGGCGCGGACGGTGCGGTCTGGACCTCCTGCTCCAGCCGGGTCACTCGGTGCTCGAGCGAGTCGACGGTGGCCTCCACTTCCTCGACCCGGCGCTGCGCGTAGACAAGCGCCGCTCCGGCGCCACAGCCGCCTCCGAGCAGCGCGGCCAGCGCGCACACCGTCGCGTACATCTGCCAGGGGTTGTCCGGATTCATCTCGGCTTCGTCTCCCTCGTATCGATGGCGCCGCCCAGGGCGGCCGACCACGTGCGAGTCCACTCGTCCACCCACCGAAGCTGGTCCAGCAGCACTCGCCCGTGCTCGCTCAGCCTATACGGGCCGCCCTTCTCGGCGTCGACCAGTCCGGCGGCGCGGAGCTCGCGCAGCCGTTGGCTGAGCACGCTGGTCGACATCGAGTCACATCGCTCGTGCAACGCCTGAAAGCTCGCCTCGGCATCGCGGAGTTCCCACAGCACGCGCAAGGCCCAGCGACGACCGAGGAGATCGAACAGCGCGGCGGTGGACGGACTCGACGGAGACAAATGTTTAGAACGCATGCACTTCGGATATCGAAGTGCCTGTCAGGGCTTCGACTTCCGAAGGATACCCCTTGGATGGACGAACGCCGAATTTCGCCGGGGACGCCGACGCTGGGGGGCGCCCAACCGGCTCGCACCAGGAGGAAGACGATGAGTCCCCATCCCGTGCACTGGCTGGCCGATCAGGCAAAGACCGGCCTGAGCGAGTTGCCCACCAACGCGTCCTGGCTGGTCCGCCAGGCGCTCCAGCCCATCGAGGAGGAGAGCGAGGCACAGATGACCGAGGCACGCCGAAAGGTCCAAACCCTCAGGGCCACCGTCAGCGAAGTGCTTCCCGGAGGCGACTCGGTGGAGGGCCGCATGGTGCGCGCCCGAATCGCCGCCGAGCGGGCTCAGGAGGCCGAGGACGAGGCGCTCGCCGCCGCCCGCGAGGCGAAGGAGCGCTCGGATTACGCCAAGCAGCTGGCTGAGGAGGGCCGGGCGCGGCTGATCCAGGTCAAGCGCGACACCGACCGGGAGGTCGAGCGGCAGGTCGCCGAGGCGCGGCAGGCCGCCGAGGAGATGATCGAGCGCCGGCGAGCCAGCGCGCGCGCCGAGGCGGAGGAGGAGCTCGAGGAGGTCCGAAGCGAGGTCTCCGAGGAGACCGAGGCGGCTCGGCGCGAAGCCGAGGCGGCTCAGCAACGGGCCAAGGAGCTGGTCGCCGACGCGTCTCACCGTCTGCAGGAAGCACGGCGGCTGGCCGACGAGGCGCAGCAGGCCGCCGTGGCGGCCGCCGAGGAGGCCCACCGCCAGGCTCAGCAACTGAAGGCGGAGGCAAACGAGCAGGTCAGGAGCGCCAACGCCCGGGTCACCGTGGCCGACCGGGCGCGCCACCGGGCCACCGCCACGGCGAGGCGGACAGCGCAAGAGCTCAGCCGGGCGGACATCGCCAAGGACCTCGACTCCCGGACGAAGGCGGAGCTCCTGGAGATGGCCCAGGCGCTCGACCTCGAAGACCGCGCCGCCATGACCAAGGGCGAGCTCGTGAAAGCAATCAGCCGGGCGTCGCGCGTCACGGCATGAACAGAGGAGACAAGCAAGTGAAGCCGTTTGCCAAGAAAAGCCGCTGGGAGCGTGTCGTGAGCGAGGTTGGAAAGGCCTCGGAGGTCCTCGGCTCGAATCTCCGCCAGAACTCGACCAAGACGACCAAGGCGCTGCGCAAGCCCGCGCGGTCGGCCCAGAAGAACCTGCCCGCGGCGGCATCCTCGCCGGCGCTCCGCTCAGGCATGACCGCGACAGCCACCGCTGCGGGGCTGACCTTCGGGAGCGCGGCCCTTTCGGCATGGCGGCGCCGGGCCAGGCGCGCCGACGAGCATCGTGCCGCCTGAGATCTCGCTCAGCGCACGCCGTCTCTCTGAGGGCGCGCTGATCCGTGCGTCGGTTGAGGGCCGTGTGCTCGGCATGCACGTGCTGGCCCTCGACGCGACGATCGTCGCCGTGCCGGCGGCGCCGGACGGGCCGCGCCCGGCTTCGCCGAGGCCCCCGAGCCGCCCGCCGGCGCTGACGGGGCCGCGGCCGTGGCGCGGGGCGCCCGGTCGCGGCGAGCTCCGTCTCATCGGAGGCAGCTTGGCGCGGGCCGAGCGGTTCCTCGACGAGGGCCGGACCAGCCTGGCCGACGTCGAACTGGTGAGGCGCCGGCGACGCTGACCCGGTTGCTCGGCATACCATATGGGCAGTCCGCCGCGGAGTCGCGGGCGCTACCGCAACCGAACGATCGGCCGCGGCGGGCTGACCACGTCGATCCGGACGATGAGCCGGACATCTGCCGCTCGAAGTATCTTGTCGGCGCACGCGGCCGGTGGCGGTTTGGTGAGGCGAGAGAGGGAGGAATGCGGTGCAGCTCGATGACATCCGTCGTGTCGTGATCGTGGGCGCGGGAACGATGGGCCAGCAGATCGGTTTCCAGTGCGCGGCGCACGGGTTCGACGTCGTCCTCTATGACGTCGTTCCGGCGGCGCTCGCCTCCGCCGACGAGCGCATCGAAAGCTACGCGGCCGGACTGGTCGCAGACGGGGGCGTCACGGCCGCCGTGCGGGACGCCGCGCGGGCCAGGATGTCCTCGACCGCCGACCCCTCGGTTGCCGCTGCCGATGCCGACGTCCTGATCGAGGCGGTCCCCGAGGAGCCCAAGCTCAAGCGACGCGTGCTCGCCCGGTTCGACTCGCTCTGCCCGCCGCGCACGATCTTCGCCACTAACACCTCGACCCTTCTGCCCTCGCAGCTCGCGAAGGCGATCGGGCGACCTGAGCGGTTGATCGCGCTTCACTTCCACCTGCCGGTGTGGGTGAGCAACGTCGCCGACGTCATGCCGCACAAGGGAACCGCTCCAGAGGTGAGCTACCTGGTCCGCGAGTTCGCGCGGCGGATCGGCCAGGTCCCGATCGCGCTCCGGCGAGAGCACCACGGGTACGTGTTCAACGCCATGTACAGCGCCATGAATCGCGAGGCGATCACCATGGCCGAGCGAGGCATCGCCTCGATCGAGGACATCGACCGAGCCTGGATGGGGGTGGCGAAGTCGCCCACCGGACCCTTTGGGGCTCTCGACATGGTCGGCCTCGACACCGCCTGGGCGATCTCGGATTACTGGGCGCGCAAGCTGTTCTTCCTCCGCCAACTGCGACGCAACGCGAGGTTCCTCAAAGCCTACGTCGACCGCGGAGAGCTCGGGGTGAAGAGCGGAAAGGGCTTCTACACTTATCCCGATCCCGCGTTCGCCCGGCCCGGGTTCGTTCAAGCGACATAGCTGCGGGCGACAAGGCCTGCGAGGTCCCGACGGTCCGCAAGGTCGTTGCGCACGCCAGGCTGATCAACGAAGTCGACATCTCTCATCCGATTCAGCCTGGGCCACGACGGCCGCGTCATGGACGGCATGCATCGCATCGCCCGTGCCCTCCTGGATGGGAGCCCGGGCGGGTTATCGCGACTGTTGCCGGGCCGCAGGCTTGGCAGCGGCTGGCTGTGAATGCGCATCCGGGGCAATCCGCGTGTTGGTGAGCGGTTCCTCGAAGCGGTCGGCGCGGACGCGATCCTCTGGTTCGAGGTGGATGAGCACGGTGGTGCCCGGCAATTTGTCGCTCATTGCGTCCTGAAGCTGGTGGGAGATCTCGTGGGCACGCTCGAGGGTCGTGCCGCGGGCGAACTGCAGGTGGAGGTCGACCTGGTGGGCGCTCCCGACGTGGCGAGCGCGAAGGTCGTGGTAGCTGACCACCTCGTCGCTGACAAACGATCGGACGACGTCCTCGAGCGGTTTCAACTCCTCGGCCGGGAGCGTTTCGTCGGCGAGGCGGCGGCTGACGCCGTTGAGGATCCGCACCCCGGTGGAACTGATCGCTACGCCGATAACCAGTCCAACCGCGGGATCGAGCCAGCGGACACCGGTCACCTTGACGATGACCAGGGCGACGAGGACGCCAAGGGACACGAGCGCGTCGGTGCGCAGATCGGCCGCGGTGGCCTGGAGCGCCTCGGAGGCAGTCGCGCGCGCGGTGCGCTGCAAGTAGCCGGAGATGAGCAGGTTGACCGCCGCGGCGACCGCAACCACGGCGATGCCGACCCCGACCGACTCGACCGCGCCGCCGTTGATCAGGCGGCGTATCGCCTGATAGACGACAAACGCGGCGCCGATCAGGAGAAGGATCGCCTGTGCGCCGGCGGAGAGATCCTCGAGCTTTTCGTGGCCGTAGCGATGGGAGGCGTCGGCGGGCTCGTCGGCCTTGCGGATCGACAGCAGCGAGATCACCGAGGCAACGAGGTCCATCAGCGAGTGGATCGCGTCGCTGATGATCCCGACCGAGCCGGTGAAGATCCCCGCTGCGACCTTCAGCACGATCAGGCACCCGTTGGACGCGATTGCGGTTGTCGCGGCTCGGGTCTTGACTGAGTGGTCTGCGCTCATGACGTTGGCGATCCGGCAAAGGCGCCCGCACTCGCGGCCGGAGCCCCGGCGCGAACTGTTTTCCGCGATCTGTCCGGAGGGTAATCCACGCCGCACCGGCGATCACCTCCGCGCGCGCCAGGCGACAAGTCGTGACGCCGCTCCCCGCGGCGGTGTTGCGGTGGGCCGCCCGAACAGCCCGAATCACCGGCAGCCTGCGCGCAACCGTCAGACTATCCGGTGTCCGGTTACCGCGAGCAGGCCTTCTGGGAGGGTCTCGGCGGCGAACGATGCGCTGACGCGCGCGTCGACGCCGAATTCGCCGAGTAGTCCGGGAATCCGCGATGTGTCGACGAGAACGTTCTCGTGCCGCTCGTCATCGCGCCGCCACGACCCATCCGGGTTGGCCACGAAAGTCGTCACCTCGCGGATGAACCGATCGGGCGAAGGCACGTCGAACTCGGTGATGATTGCCCAATCAGGCTCCACCCTGGCGAAGTTTGCGGTGTCCCGCCTGGCTTCACCCCACCGGAGGTCGCAGACATCGAAGGCAAGCAGGCCGCCTGGGCGCAGGGCATGCGCGATGGCAACCAGAGCCAGATCGAATGCGGCTGAATCACTGAGGTAATTGAGTGGATGTCCGACCGCGACGATCGCGTCGGCCCCAGGCAAGGGATCCCGAGGAAGCGTGAGCTGCCGAATCTCCGCGGCGTCGCCGACGAACTCCCGTGCCAGCTCGAGCATCGCCGCTGAGGCGTCCGTGGCCAGCACACGGTAGCCGGCGGCGACCAACTCGGCGGTCAGGAGGCCCGTCCCGCAGCCAAGCTCCAGAACCAGACCACGCCGGGCGCGCACCGGGGTCAGGAACTCGATGATGCCCGGAGCGCACGCGGCAGCATGAAAACCGAAGCCGCGGTGGTGCACCAGAGCGAGATCGCGCCGGTAGTAGGGAACGCCGTCAGTGGGCACCTCGCAATCCTCGCACGGCCGCCATCACGCTCGGAGCATCCCGCCACCGAGATCAAGCCACCCGCAGGCGCGCTTGGGGCGGACTCAGCCGGGGGCGGTGTGTTGTCGGGGCGGCGGCAACCTAACGTCGCCCCGGTGCTCCCAGTGCTCCAGCGATCGGGCCAGGTCGGCGCGCTCATCGTGAAGCTGCGCCAGCGCCTGGGCGAACTGGTCGCGGACTACTCCGGGAAGCGGCGCGTCGAATCCGACCCGCTCAAACAGCGAGCTCGCGATCCGCAGGTCCTTCACCATCAGCGCCAGCTGGAACCCCGCCGCATAGCGACGAGACATCGCCTCGTCGATCAGCGTGTTGGCGGTGCTGAAGTTGCGGGCGGTGCCGGCGTTAAACACATCGAGCATCGTCTCGACGTCGACTCCGAACCGCTGTCCGGCGATCATCGCATCGAGCGCGGCAGCCAGCCCGGCCGCGGACACGTAGTTGTTGAGCGTCTTCATGGCATGGCCGGACCCGAGTGGGCCGGCCCTTAAGATCCGCTCGGCCATCGCTTCCAGCACCGGCATCGCTCGGTGAATGGCGCCGTCGTCGTCACCGCCGACCATGAACGTGATCCGCCGCGTGTCCTCTCCGACCGCCTCGGGGCGGGTGACGGGCGAGTCGAGCAGGATCAGACGATCGGCGGCGAGGTCGGCCCCGAGCTCTCGGGTGCCGTACGGGTCGGAGGAGCTCGTGTCGACGATGATCGTCCCCGGCCTGAGCCGGGATGCGATCCGGTCCTCCCCGCGCAGCGCCTCGCGGACGACCTGCCCGTTGGGAAGCATCGTGATCAGGACGTCGACCTCGGCGAGCGCAGCCAGGTCGCCGTTGCAGCCACGGCACCCATGTGCGGCCACCACCCGGCGCTCGCGCTCGAGATCGACGTCGCGGACGATCACGCGATAGCCGGCAGCGATCAGGTTGGCCGCCATCGGCGCGCCCTGCTGACCGAGGCCGACGAAGCCCACGGCGGTGGACTGCGGATCTACGAGGGAGTTCTGTGCCATGGGGGACGAGCCTGCCACCTCTACGGTGAAGGTAGCCGGAGATCGCTTGCGATGCCGCTGCGCATTCTCGTTCTCAGTCGCGCGCCGCTTACGGCGACGACGTGCGCGGCCACGCCGCACTGATCCGGTAGACCATGCGAGCTGGCCGGTGGCACCACGCGTGGCTACCTTCAGCATGCTGCCGTCCAGCTGTCCGAGGTCGCCAGTGTCTTGACCGTTAAGCTGGCGCGATGGCACGGACGGACACCGCCTCGCGAGTAATCGCCGCCCCGCCGGACCGTGTCTACGCAGCCCTCGTCAGTCCTGAGGCGCTTACGGGCTGGCTACCGCCCGACGGCATGAGCGGCAGATTCGAGCGATTCGACGCCTCGCCGGGCGGATCGTACCGGCTCGTGTTGACCTACACGGATGCCTCGACCGCACGCGGCAAGGCCACCGCGGACTCGGACATCGTCGAAGCCCGCTTTGTCGACCTCGTCCCTGGTGTACGGGTCGTGCAAGCCGTGGACTTCCTCTCCGACGACGCTGCCAACGCTGGCACCATGACCATGACGTGGGCACTCACCGCGGTCGCGGCCGGGACGCGCGTCGACATCCGTGCCGATCACGTCCCGGCCGGTATCTCCGCGGAGGACCACGCCGCCGGACTAGGCTCCTCACTGGCCAACCTCGCCGCCTACCTCGAGCG
>JAFAXX010000146.1 GCA_019240655.1 Solirubrobacterales bacterium | reverse complement strand
GATCGTCGTCCTGGCCAAGCGCTACGGGATCCGTGAGCACGACATGACCAAGCTCGGCGCCCAGTTCGTCCCCTTCACCGCCCAGACGCGCATGAGCGGGGTCAACCTCAACGGCAATCAATTGCGCAAGGGCGCGGGCGACGCGATCATCGCCTTCGTCATCGCCGAGGGCGGCAAGCCGCCGGCCGAGCTGCAGCCGGTGCTCGACCGCATCGGCCGCGAGGGCGGCACGCCGCTGGCGGTGGCCCGCGACGAGCAGGTGCTCGGCGTGGTCTATCTCAAGGACACGATCAAGGAGGGCATGCGCGAGCGCTTCGCCCACCTGCGGGCAATGGGCATCCGCACGATCATGATCACCGGCGACAACCGCCTGACCGCGGCGAAGATCGCCGAGGAGTCGGGCGTGGACGACTTCCTGGCCGAAGCCACGCCTGAGGCGAAGCTGGCCCTGATCAAGGAACAGCAGGAGCAGGGCCGGATGGTGGCGATGACCGGCGACGGGACCAACGATGCGCCGGCGCTCGCGCAGGCCGACGTCGGCGTGGCGATGAACACCGGCACCCAGGCCGCGCGCGAGGCGGGGAACATGGTCGACCTCGACTCGAACCCGACGAAGCTCATCGAGATCGTCGAGGTCGGCAAGCAGCTGCTGATCACCCGCGGCGCGCTGACGACGTTCTCGATCGCCAACGACGTGGCCAAGTACTTCGCGATCCTCCCGGCCATCTTTCTGTACACGTACGCGACGTCCCGGGGCGCCCAGGGGCCGCTACACGTCCTCAACGTGATGAGCCTCGGCACCCCCCGCTCGGCGGTGATCTCGGCAATCGTGTTCAACGCGATCGTGATCCCGTTGCTGATCCCGGTGGCGCTCAAGGGGGTGAGCTACCGCCCGATCGGAGCCAGCGCGCTGCTGCGGCGGAACTTGCTGATCTACGGGCTCGGCGGGATCATCGCCCCGTTCATCGGGATCAAGCTGATCGACCTCGTCGTCCACAACCTGCTCGGGGGGTGAGCGCGACGGAGCTGCTCGCGCCGGAGTCGCTCGCGAGCGTGGCCGCTACGCGGCTTCGCCGCGGCCACTACAAGGTCTTCCTTGGGATGGCCGCGGGCGTCGGCAAGACCTACCAGATGCTGCGCGAGGGGCAGGCTGAGGCCGAGGCCGGGCGCGACGTGGTGATCGGCTACCTGGAGCCCCATGGCCGCGTCGAGACGATCGCCCAGGCCGGCGGCCTCGAGCTCGTCCCCCGGCGCCGAGTGCCCTACCGGGACACCGAGCTCGAGGAAATGGACCTTCCCGCGATCGTGCGCCGCGCGCCCGAGCTGGCCTTGATCGACGAGCTGGCGCACACGAACACGCCCGGGCTGGAGCACGCCAAGCGCTTCGAGGACATCGACGACGTGCTCGCGGCCGGGATCGACGTCTTCTCCACGGTGAATGTCCAGCACCTGGAAAGCCTCAACGACCAGGTCGCCGAGCTGACCGGGGTGCGCGTTCGCGAGACCGTGCCCGATTCGGCGCTCGCTGCGGCCGACGACATCGTGCTGGTCGACATCACCCCGCAGTCGCTGATCGAGCGCTTGCTCGCCGGGAAGGTCTACCCGGGCGAGCGCGTGCAGAGTGCGCTGAACAACTTCTTCAAGGTAGAAAACCTCTCCGCGCTGCGGGAGGTCGCACTGCGGCAGGTGGCCGAGGAGGTCGAGGCGAAGCGAATCCCGGCCGAGCCGACCGGCCGCTCGCGCGAAGAGCGGCTGCTCGACACCGCGGTCCCCCAGGCGATCGGCGAGCGACTGCTGGCGCTAATCAAGCCGCAGGCGAAGTCGCAGCGCATCGTTCGCCGGGCGTGGCGCTCGGCCCAGCGCCTGGGAGCCGAGCTCGACATGATGTGGGTTGCCGACCACGAGCCCACCGAGCAGGAACGCGAGCAGCTCGACGCGTTGCGGCGTTTGGCCAGCGTGCTCGGCGCCCACCTGATCGTCGAGCGGGGCGACGACGTCGCGCTGGTCACCCAGCGGGTGGCCCAGGAGCGCGGCACCACGTACATCCTGATGGGGACGCCGCAGCCGAAGACGGCGTGGCGGCGCCTGACGCAACCGGCGCTGGCCTTCCGCCTGCTCGCGCTCCTGCCCGGAGTCGACCTGCGGATCGTGGCCGACCGGACGAGGCGGATGCGAGAAGGGCGGTCATGACGGCGCTGGCGATCGTGCTGCTCGTCGGTTTGGCGCTGGCGGCGGTGGCGCTCGCGGTGCGCCGTCACCCTCCTCGGTCCCGGCGGCGCGGCAACCGGCCGCGCGCCCGCACGCGGCGGATCCTGTTTCCGTTCATGGCCGACGCGCTTTCGACCCCCGCGCTCGACGCGGCGCTGCGCCTGGCCATCGCCGAGGACGCCACCCTGGTGCCCGTGTTCCTCGCCCTGGTGCCGCTGAACCTGCCGCTCGAGGCTCCGCTGCCGCACCAGTCCGGCGTCTGCCTCCCGCTGCAGGAGGCAATCGAGCAGCGCGCGAGCGAGGCCGGCGTGCCGGTCGAGGCGCGGATCGAGCGCGGCCGCAGCTACCGCCACGCGCTGCGCCAGGCGATTGCCCACGAGCGCTTCGAGCGGATCGTCGTCGCCGCGGCCGCCGACGGCGGCCCCGGCGTTCACGTCGACGACGTCGCGTGGCTGCTCGACCACGCCGGCGGTGAGATCGTCGTCCTGCGTCCGAGCCGCGAGCCGGCGATGCAGCCGCTCCGGCGGCCGGCGCGGCGGCGGCGGCGCGCGCACGTTTTCGGCCGGGAACATCAAACCGCAGCGTTGCGATGACCTAAGCGCACGAGCACGTCCGGATGGGGCCGCGCGGCCCCACGGACGCCGAGCGAAGCGAGGCCCGATAGCTACGATCGAACGCGATGGACGATCGTCCGCCGCAGGAGCTCGGGCGCAGCCGGAGGTTGCTGGTGCTCGCGATCTGCTCGATGAGCCTGCTGATCGTCGGGCTCGATGCCACGATCGTCAACGTCGCACTGCCGGCGATTCGCAGCTCCCTGCACGCGTCGGTCGCCGGCCTGCAGTGGACGGTCGACGCGTACACGCTGGTGCTGGCCAGCCTGCTGATGCTCGCGGGATCGACGGCGGACCGGGTCGGGCGGCGACGCACCTTCCAGACCGGTCTGGTGGTGTTCTCGGTCGGCTCGGCGCTGTGCGCCTTCGCGCCCAGCCTCGAGCTCCTGGTGGCATTCCGCGTGGTTCAGGCGATCGGCGGCTCGATGCTCAATCCGGTGGCGATGTCGATCATCCGCAACGTGTTCGACGATCCCCGGCAGCGCGCCCAGGCGATCGGCCTGTGGGGCGCGATGTTCGGGGTGAGCATGGCCCTCGGGCCGATCGCCGGCGGAGCGCTGGTCGACACGGTCGGCTGGCGCGCGGTGTTTCTCGTCAACGTGCCGGTCGGGATCGTCGCCGTCGTGCTCACCGCCATGTTCGTGCCCGAGTCGCGGGCCGAGCGGACGCGGCGCATCGACCCGGTCGGGCAGGGGCTCGTGATCGTCGGCCTCGCGTCGCTGACCTACGCGATCATCGAGGGGCCGAGGAGCGGTTGGGGCTCGGCCGAGATCCTCGGCCTGTTCGCCGTCTCGCTCGTGTGCCTCGCCGGGCTGGTTCCCTACGAGCTGCGGCGTCGCGAGCCGTTGCTCGAGATGCGCTTCTTCCGCAGCGCGCCGTTCTCCGGCGCGAGCGCGATCGCCGTCCTCGCGTTCGCCGCGCAGGGCGGCTTCCTCTTCCTGAACACGCTCTATCTGCAGGGCGAACGCGGGTTCTCGCCGTTTCACGCCGGCCTCTACATGCTTCCGATGGCGGCGATGACGCTCGTGTGCGCGCCGCTGTCCGGCCGGATCGTGGCCCAGCGCGGCGCACGGGCGCCCCTGGTGATCGCCGGGCTCGGCATGACCGCAGGAGCGGTGATGCTGACCGGACTCGGCCAGGCCACCGACTCGACATACCTGCTCGCCGCCTACTTCGTGTTCGGGCTCGGCACCGGCATGGTGAACCCGCCGATCACCAACACCGCGGTGTCGGGGATGCCGCCCTCGCAGGCCGGAGTCGCGGCCGCTCTGGCCTCGACGAGCCGCCAGGTGGGGATGACGCTCGGCGTCGCGGTGATCGGGGCGATCGCGGGCGCGAGCGTCGACGGCGGCATCGGAAAGGGGTTCGCCGAGGCCACCCACCCGGCCTGGTGGCTGATCGCGGTCCTCGGCGCCGCCATCCTCGGCCTCGCGGTGATCACGACGACCGCGTGGGCGCGAGCCACCGCCGAGCGAACCGCCGAGCGGCTCTCCGAGCCGCGACGCGCCGTGCCCGCCGAACGCACACCACTCGCTGCATAGCGCCACCGAGCGCCGGTTGGGCGTGGGTCGATTTCTGGCGCGATGCGAGAGGAGGCCGTAGCGACGGTGGAGGAGGTGCTCGGACGGAAGGTGAGCGCCTATCTCTCCGACATCGACACCACCGCGAACGTGGCCGCCATCGTCTTTACGATGGAGCCGCTGCCCGAGAGCGGCCGGGTGGCCGTCGCTGACGTCGGCTGAGATGCGGTTTTCGCGGATGAGGGCGCCGTCGCGGTCGACCGCTACGCCGCGGGGCGCAGGCCCTCGAGCTCGCGGCTCGCGGCAAGCTCGGTGAGCGCCTTTCGCTCCAGCTTGCGTACGGCGTCGCTCGAGAGACCGAGCCGGCGACCGGTCTCGCTGAGGGCGGTGGGAGCGTCCCCGCCCATCCCGTAGCGGAGCATTACGACCTCCCGCTCACGATCCGGGAGCCGCTCGAGCGCGCGCCGGATCGCATCTTCGCGCAGCGCGATGTCGACCTCTTCGTCGGGCCCGCGCTCGCCGCTGGGCAGCAGCGACCCGAACGAGGTTTCCTCTGCCTCGCCCACGGGCCGGTCGAGGCTCGTCACGACCCGGGCCGCCTCCCGCGCCTCCTGCACCTCGTCGACCCTGAGCTCGGCCGCTTGGGCGATCTCGTCGTCGCTCGGGTCTCGCCCGAGCCGGGCGACCAGCTCGGCCTGGGCGCGGGCGATCTTGCGCTCGCGCTGGCCGAGATGCACGGGGATCCGGATCGTCCTCGCCCGGTTGTCGAGCGCGCGCTGGATCGCCTGGCGGATCCAGAAGGTGGCGTAGGTGGAGAACTTGTAGCCCTTGCGCCAGTCGAACTTCTCCGCGGCGCGGATCAGTCCGAGGATGCCCTCCTGGATGAGGTCGAGCAGCGGCAGCTCGTGGCCCTGGTACTTGCGCGCGTTGGAGATGACGAGCCGCAGGTTCGAGTTGACCAGCCGCTCCTTGGCGGCCAGGTCGCCACGCTCGAGCCGCTGAGCCAGCGCGACCTCCTCCTCGCGCGTCAACAGCGGAAACCGCCGGACCTCCTGCAGGAACAGGGACATCGCGTCGGTCGTCCGCTGGGCCAGATCGCCGTTGCGGTAGGTCGTCTGCTCGATGTCGCTGCGGCCGCAGTCGTCGCGGAACTCCACCCCGCGGGCCTCGAGGAGATCGTGCAGCGCCTGAGCCTCGTCGTCGTCGAGATCGGCCTGCTGGACCACCTCGCTCAGCTCCGACAGGGACAGGCAGGCGTCGGGGCCCGTCTCGATCCGCGCGGTCAGCTCGTCGAGCAGCTCGCGCACCGGATCAGGGGTCGATGAGGGGGTCGCGTCACCCGCCATGATTTCCTCATACCCGAGCTGGACAGTATCCGCACACGCATGAGCCGCCGCGCCCTCGACTTGCCCTCCTTCGACTCCCTCTACCGCCATGGATTCGTGCGGGTGGCGGCGGCGGTGCCGCACGTGCGGCCGGCGGAGCCCGAGTTCAACACCGAGCGCACGCTGGCCCTGGCCCGGCGCGCCGCCGAGCACCACGCCGCGCTGGTGATCTTCCCGGAGCTCGGCCTCTCCGCCTACGCGATCGAGGACCTGCTTCACCAGCAGGCCCTCGCCGACGCGGTGATCGAAGCGCTGACGCAGATCGTCGCCGCGAGCACCGAGCTCTTCCCCGTGCTGGTGGTCGGCGCCCCCGTACGGGCGGAGGGCGGGCTCTTCAACGCCGCCGTGGTGGTCCACCGGGGGCGGATCCTCGGCGCGGTTCCGAAGAGCTACCTGCCCGAGTACCGGGAGTACTACGAGAAGCGGCAGTTCCGCGCCGCCCGCGACCTGATCGGCGGCGAGATCGAGCTGCTCGGCACGACGGTGCCGTTCGGAGAGGACCTCGTGTTCGACTGCCACGACGTGCCGGGCTTCCAGCTGTTCGTGGAGATCTGCGAAGACTTCTGGTCGCCGATCCCGCCGAGCACGTTCGGCGCGCTCGCCGGCGCGACCGTGCTGGCCAACCTCTCGGCCAGCAACATCACGGTCGGGAAGGCCGAATACCGCCGGCAGCTGTGCGCGGCGCAGTCGATGAAGCTGATCGCCGGCTACGTGTTCACGGCCGCCGGGAGCGGCGAGTCGACCACCGACCTGGCCTGGGACGGCCAGGCGATGATCTTCGAGCGCGCCGAGCTGCTGGCCGAGGCCGAGCGCTTCGCGGTCGAGGAGCAACTGGTCTTCGCCGACCTCGACCTCGACCGCATGGTCGCCGACCGCGCCACCACGAGCAACTTCGGCGACTCGATCCACGACTACCGCGAGCGCCTGGCGACGCTGCGGCGGGTCTCCTTCGAGCTCTCGCCCCCGCGGGAGGCCGTGCCGCTGGCGCGCGAGATCGAGCGCTTCCCGTTCGTCCCGGCCGATCCGGCCAGCCGCGCCGAGCGCTGCGAGGAGGTCTACAACATCCAGGTGCGCGGCCTGGAGACCCGCCTGCGCGCGACCGGCATCGATCGTGTGGTGATCGGCATCTCGGGCGGCCTCGACTCGACGCATGCCCTGATCGTGTGCGCGCGCGCCTTCGACCGGATCGGGCTCCCCCGGTCGCAGATTCTGGCCTACACGATGCCCGGGTTCGCCACCGGCGCCAAGACGCTGCACAACGCGCGCGAGCTGATGCGCTCGCTCGGCGTCAGCGCCGGGGAGATCGACATCCGCCCGTCGGCGAAGCAGATGCTCCAAGACCTCGGGCACCCCGCCGCCGACGGCGCGGCGGTGTACGACGTGACCTACGAGAACGTACAGGCGGGTGAGCGCACTTCCCACCTGTTTCGCCTCGCCAACTACCACAGCGGGTTGGTGGTCGGCACGGGCGACCTCTCGGAGCTCGCGCTCGGGTGGTCGACATACGGCGTCGGCGATCAGATGTCGCACTACAACGTCAACGCCTCGGTGCCCAAGACCCTGATCCAGTTCATCCTGCGCTGGGCGATCGAGACGCGGCAGTTCAGCGACGATGCCAGCCGCGTGCTGCAGGCGGTGCTCGACACCGAGATCTCGCCCGAGCTCGTGCCCGGCAGCGGAGATCACGGCGATCAGCTGCAGGGCAGCGAGAAGGTCGTCGGCCCGTACGAGCTCCAGGACTTCTTCCTCTATTACGTGCTGCGCTTCGGCTACCGGCCCAGCAAGCTGGCGTTTCTCGCCCGCAGCGTGTGGCGCGACCGCGAGCGAGGCAGCTGGCCCGACCTCATCCCGCTGGATCGCCGCAACGAGTACTCGCTCGAGGAGATCCGGCACTGGCTCGAGGTATTCCTCGACCGCTTCTTCCGCACCAGCCAGTTCAAGCGCTCGGCGCTGCCCAACGCACCGAAGGTCGGCTCCGGCGGCTCGCTCTCGCCTCGCGGCGACTGGCGCGCCCCCAGCGACAGCTCGGGGGCGGCGTGGCTCGACGAGCTCCGGCGCTCGGTGCCGGACTGAGGCCGGCGCTCGGTGCCCGACTGAGGTCGGCGTTCAGTACCCGACTGAGGCGGCGGAGCCTCGGCTAGGCCGGCGGCTGGTGCCGGCGCGGCCACGGCCATCGCCGTCGCTGGTGGGTCGCCGCGAGGTCGAGGCGCTCAGGCTCCAGCAGCCGCACCCCGACGTGCCGGCCGTGCTCGTAGACCCGATCGATGGCAAAACCGGCCAGCTCGAGCTCGCTGACGACCGCGGCCGGGAAGTCGATCCCTCCCTTCCCCAGCTCATCGAAGCTCACCGGCCGGCCATCCGCCCGCCGCAGCCGCTCGAGAACTCGTTGCTGCTGCGTATCGGAGCGACTGGATGTCAACGGCGCACCTACCCATCATCGTATTACCCGGGGCCCGAGGCGCAAAAACGATTTTCGGGCAGGCCCGGCCGGATGCCGGCCAGGGAGCCATGACGGCTGCGGCACGGTCGCGAGCGCGGCTGTCCACGGTCGCCTCGGCCGGCCGGCGCCGGCTGTGAGCCGCCGCTGTCCACGGTCGCCTTGGCGGGCGGCGGTCAAGCCCGCGCGGGCGCTTGCTCACGCGGCGGCAGCTCCTGCACCGACCAGCGGTTGCCGTCGGGGTCGCGGAAGAAGACGAACGAGCCCCACGGGAACCGCTGGACCTCGCCGACTTCGACGCCTCGGTCGAGCAGCTCCCGGCGAGCCGCCTCGGCACTCGACACGACCAGCTGCAGCCCGGCCGCGCTGCCCGGCTCCGCGTCGACGATCCCCTTGCCGATCGCGATCGAGCAAGCCGAGCCGGGCGGCGTCAGCTGCACGAAGCGGATGTCGTCGCTGACCGTATGGTCGTGATCGAGGTCGAATCCCACGCGATCGGTGTAGAACGCCTTGGCCCGGTCCACGTCGGAGACCGGAAGCGCCACCAACTCGAGTTTCCATTCCATGCTCACACTCCTTGTCGGATGAGATCGGTCTACGCGACGGACGCTACCGGCGATTGCGGTCCGGTTCGGTCCTCGATTTACGGGAGTCATCGGTTTGCGCCGTCCCGATCGCGGCTCGCGGGCGACGAGCGCGAAGAGGTTTGGCCGCTGCACGGCGCTCGAATATGTGCAAACCTTGGCGGGTGCGTGCTTTCAGGGGGTCGCGGGCGGTGGTGGATGGGCTCTGCCTGGCCTGGGGGATCATGTTGGTCGGCGGCGCGCGGGCGCGGGTGGGCTCGGCGCGGGTCGGCCTTGCCCGCGCTCGGGAGGGGCAGGCGCGGGCGGTGGTCGAGCGGGATCGCCTGCGGGCGGTGATGGCCCGCCGGGAGGGCGCGCTGGTCGAGCGCGGCCGGTTGATCGAGCGTTTGCAGCGCTCGCGGCAGGCCGAACGGGAGTGGAACCGCGAGCTGCGCGCCCAGCTCGAGCGCACGCAGGTGACCCGCGGGGCGCTCGGCGAGGACGCCGATGTCCGGGAGCTGGTGCTGCGCGCCGCGATCGAGCTGGTCGAGGCCGAAAAGGGTCTGTTGCTCTCCCGTTCGGATGAGAACGGCGACGGGGAGCTCGATCTCGTCTGCGCGCTCGGCTTCTCGGCCGCGGCGGGCCACAGCGAGCTCGCACAACGGTTCGCGCGCGAGGTGATCGAGCGCGACCGGATCGTGCGCGAGGACTCCCCCGCTCGCAGCCAACGCGACGCGGACGGCGAGATTGACAACCTGGTCGCGATCCCGCTGTACCTGCGCGAGCGCTTCAGCGGGGTGATCGTGTGCGCCAACCGCCCCGGCGGCTTCAAGGAGCTCGAGGACGACGTGCTGCTCGCGCTCGGAGATCACGCCGGCGCCGCGCTGCACACCCAGCGGCTGGAGAACCAGCTCACGCACGCCCACCGCTCCACGCTCGAGACCCTCGCCGCGTTGATCGAAGCCTACGACCCGCTCGCCCACCGCGAGGGCGAGGAGGCCGCCGTGCTCACCCGCATGCTCGCCCGCCGCATGAACGTCCCCACCGCCGAACAAGAGACCATCGCCGCCGCCGCGCGGCTACGCGACGTGGCGCAAATCACCACCCCCGAGCGAATCCTCCTCAAACCGGGGCCGCTCACGCCCGAGGAGCGCTCGATCATCGAGCTACATCCCCGCACCGGCGCCCGCGTGATCGCCCACACCAGCGCGCTCGACGACATCGCCCAAGCCGTTCTCTACCACCACGAACGCTACGACGGCACCGGCTACCCCACCCAACTCGCCGGCACCAACATCCCGCTGGCCGCCCGCATCCTCGCGATCGCCGACGCCTACACCGCCTTGACGCACGAGCGGCCCTACCGAGCCGCCCACTCACCCGAAGACGCCCTCGCCGAGCTCACGGCCGCCGCCGGCAGCCACCTCGACCCCGAACTTACGCAACTGTTCCTCGAAGAGCTGCGGGCCGGCACCCCGAGCATCCCGCCGCCAGCGCACCAACCGCCGCCCCGCCATCAGCTCACCACCACCGACCCCCTCACCCTGCTCCCCGGCCATCGCGCCTTTCGCGAAGCCGCCCACCAAGTCAGCCAACACCAACCGATCACGGTCGCCCTCATCCAGATCGAAGGCCTGCACGAGGAGAACACCCGCCACGGCTACAACGGCGGCGACCAAATCATCCTTCGCGCCGCTCGCAACGCTCAACGTGCCGCCCAGCGCACCGGCGCCCAAACCTACCGCGACAGCGGCCGCCGCATCGCGATCCTCCAAACCCCCCAGGGCGACCACCACACCCCCGACCTCGCGCACGAACTGCACATCGAATACGCCCTCGGGCCGCCCGTCACCATCGCCCTCGCCACCACCCAACCCGGCGAGGCCGCCGACCAAACCATCCAGCGCGCCCGCCAGAAGCTGAGCTCGACGATCATCACCCAACCCGAGTGACGGCTCGCCGCCGGCCGCGGCGCGCGCCCTGAGCGCTCCAGGCTCGGACGAGCTACGCCGACTCGCCGGCGTGTGCCGCGAGCGAGCCCTTGCGACGCTCGCCGCCCGGGAGCGCGTCATAGACGACGATGTCGCCGCTATCCGAGAACAGCTCGTCGGCTCGGGCAAGCACCTGCTGGACGTGCGCGCTGGCCAGATGGGCGTCGAGCGACTGCCGTGAAGCCCACCGCTCGACGAACGCCAGCCGTCGCGGGTCGTCGGCGCCCTGATGGAGCGCGTACAGGATGCAACCCTCCTCGGCGTGGGTCGGCTCCATCAAGGCGCGAAACGCCTCGGCCGCCTCGGCTTCCTTTCCCGGCCGGGCGGTGAACGAGCCGACCACCACGATCTCCGACATGCGAATCTCCTCTCTGCTCGCGGCGGGCTTACGATAGCCGCGGCTCGGCGGGCGCGTCGTCGCGCTGTCCCCGGCGGTCGGCGGTTTCGACTTCCGGCGTCCGCACCGTCCCGGCCGGGCGGGCCCAGACACCGCGGTCCTGCAGCAGCCTCACCTGCCTCTGAGCCACGTGCGCACGGTATTCGGCGTGCCGGTATGGCGGGCGCTCGAGGTAGAGGTTCTTCGGATAGATCGGCTGTTCGTAGACGAGCTGGTACTGCTCGGTGGTCAGGTCCTTCATCCAGTTGTCCCACTGCGCCGTCTCGCGGAAGTGCCGCAGGGCCTCGATGTCGATCGTGCCGGCAATCCAGGTCGAGCCGGCGCCGTAGGGCACCTCGGTCACGATCTGACCCCGGTAATCGACGATCTGCGAGCCGCCTGAGAACGTGTCGATCGGGATCGTCGCGTCCTTGTCCAGGAAGTAGGTGCCGAGGTTCATGCCGATCACGTACATGTTGTTGTCCAGGGCGCGAGCCCGGTTCTGGACCGAGAACATCCCGCTCATCACGCCGGGAGCCGGATACGGACCGCGATACGCGATCTCGCATCCGTTCATCGCGAGCCCGCGGGCGTTCTCGGGGTACGACGCCTCGTTGGCCATCATGATCCCGATCCGCCCGATCTCCGTATCGGCCACGGGGTAGAAGGCGTCGAGGCGCCGGCCGTAGAGCTCGGTCCAGCGATCCCAGACGTTGTGCGGCGTCAGCGAGTGCTCGACCGGGAGCAGTGGCACGAGCTTGTGATGCTTGAGGATGACCGACCCGTCCTCAGGCTCGATCACGAACCCGACGTTGAAGAAGCGTCCCGGGAACTCCGGATGGCGTGCCTTGGCCTGGGCGATCACGTACGCGTTCCACTGCTGCGCCAGCCTTCCGAGATACTCGGTCTCGGGGCCGGGGACGTCGATCGCGCACTCGCGTGCGTACGCTTCGTGATCGAGGTCGAACACCTCGTCGGTGAAGCCCTGCAGGCCGCCCTCCGGTATGCAGATCAGCCTTACCGGAAGGTCCATGCTCGAGAGCCACGACGCGGCCTTGACCATGTGGGAGATGTGCTCGAGGTTCCACTCGATCTCCTCCCGACGGCGGATGCCGCGCATCGACTGGATCAGGCCCACCGCCTGGTACGGCTCGATCATCCGAGGCTCCTCTCTCTGGGTGACGCGCTTATCGCGACCGAAGCAAATCATGCCCTGGCCGCCGCGCTCCAGCTGAGCCCTTGGACTCGCCGAGTCGGCACCGGTAGGGTGCGCAGATCCGCTAACCGCCCCGTGGAGGCAGACATCTCGCCCACCGACGTCCATATCGCGCCGGTCTCGCCGGAGCGCCGGCTCGTGACCGACTGAAACCGTGGATCTCGGAATCACGGGACGGGTGGCGCTCGTCGGTGGCGCCAGTCGCGGCATCGGCCGGGCGGTGGCCGAGGCGCTGGTGGCTGAGGGCGCGCGGGTGGTGATCACCGCCCGCGACGCCGACCGGACCGCCCAGGCGGCCGCCGAGATCGGCGCGGCGGCCGGACTGGCGTGGGACAGCCGTGATCTCGACGCAGTGCCCGGACTGCTCGCGCGGATCGCCGCGGAGGTCGGCCCGGTGGACATCCTCATCACCAACACCGGCGGCCCGCCCGCCAACCCCGATCCGCTCGCCCTGTCCACCGAGGAGTGGGAGCAGGCCCACCGTACGCTGGTCCTCGCGCCGATCGCGCTGCTTTCCGCGGTACTACCGGGGATGCGCCGGCGGCGCTGGGGCCGCGTGGTCGGGATCGCCTCGACCACGGTCCGTGAGCCGATCCAGCCGCTGATCCTCTCAAACGCCGAGCGGTCGGCCGGCCTGGCGGCCTACAAGACCTTGGCCCGCGAGGTGGCGCGCGACGGCGTCACGATCAACACGCTGCTGACCGGGTCGATCGCCACCGAGCGCGCCGCGTCGCTGGCCGGATCCATGGCCGCCGCCGAAGCGCAGGCCGCCACCACCGTGCCCGCCGGCCGTATCGGCCGTCCCGAGGAGATGGCATGGGCCGCGGCGTTCCTCTGCTCGGAACGAGCGGCGTACATCACCGGGACGGCGCTGGCGGTCGACGGAGGTGCGCTGCACGGCGTGTGAGCGTCCCGACCGTCGCCTCGGCGCTCGCTTGGCGGCTACGGCTACGGCTACGGCGCGGGGCCGCTGACCGGCCGGCGTCGGTCAGCGGCCCCGCTGACCGGCCGGCGTCGGTCACTCATAGCGGATCAGACCACGTATGTTGCGGTGGCTGCGCATGTCCTCGTAGCCGTCGTTGACCTGCTCGAGGGTGTAGCTGCGGGTGACGAGTTCGTCCAGCAGCAGCGCGCCGTCCCGGTAGAGCCCCAGGAGCTTCGGGATGTCCGAGCGAGGGCTGGCATGGCCGAAGAGGCAGCCGATGATCCGCTTCTCCCAGGCGATGACCTCGAACAACGGCACCTCGGCCTGGTTGGCCGTCACCGGCGCCAGCGCGGTGAGCACGACCTTGCCCCCCTTGCCGACCAGCGAGATCGCCTGGGCCACGACATTCGCCGTCGTGACGTCGACGGTCACGAGCGCCGCGTTGGCCAGCGCGCCGCGGGTCATCTCCGTCAGCGGCTCGAGCGCCTCCTCCGCTGAGGCGAACGTTTCGGTGGCCCCGAACTTTCGGGCCTGCTCGCGGTTGAACTCGGCCGGGTCGATCGCGATGATTCGCGTCGCGCCGGCCAGGCGCGCTCCCTGCACCGCGTTGGCGCCGACGCCTCCGATCCCGAGCACGACGACGGTGTCTCCGGCGCCGACCTCGGCACCGTAGACAGCGGTGCCGAATCCGGTGGTGACGCCGCAGCCGACGAGCGCGGCCTTGTCGAGCGGGATGTCCTCGTCGATCTTGACGACCGAGTCCTCGTTGACCACCGTGTGGGTCGAGAAGGTGCCGAGCATGCACATCAGGCGCGCGTCCTGGCCGCGAACGTGATGGCGGCTCGTGCCGTCCTGCTGGAGCCCGATCTGCAGGCCCGCACCCTGGTCGCAGAGGTTCTCGCGGCCGATCGCGCACCAGTGGCAGCGCCCGCAGGCCGGGACGAAGCTCAGCACCACGTGGTCGCCCTCGGCCACCGACCGCACCTCGGGTCCGACCCGCTCGACGATCCCGGCTCCCTCGTGCCCGCCGATCGCGGGCAGCGCGTCCATCGGCAAGTCGCCGACCCTCACGTGCTCGTCGGAATGACACAGGCCGGAGGCGGTGAGGCGGACCAGCACCTCGCCCTCTCGCGGGTTGTCCAGCGTGAGCTCTTCGATCTCCCAGTCGCGGCCGTAATCCCACAGCACTGCTGCCTGCGTCTGCATGTTTCTCTCCTCCGGTGAGCTCGGGCCGCGTGGGAAGGGCGTGCTCGGGCACGCCCCTTCCCCGCGGCTGGGTTGGCAGTCGAAGTCAGACATCATCCTTGATCTGGCGCGGCGACACGTCGATCGTGTCCGGCGCCGGGCCGCGTTCGCCGGAGCGGTGGGCTACGCATGGCGGTCGGCCGGAAGCGGTGGTTTACCCACGACGGTCGGAGGTAGGAGGACGGCGATGGCCCGCGAAGTCCTCCCCGACGTCTTCGAGGCGCTGTTCCCGAAGGCGCTCGTGCACGCGTTTGTCGTGCGCGCCGACGTCCCGACGCTCGTTGACACCGGTACGCCGGGTGATGTGGCGAGGATCGAAGCCGCCGCCAACGCCGCCGGGCTCGGCGTCGATGACATCCGGCGCATCCTCGTCACCCACCCGCACGCCGATCACGCCGGCAACGCCGCCGAGCTCGCACAGCGCACGGGCGCCGAGGTCCATGTCTCGCCCGCCGCGGCGCCTTACGTACGCGATGGCCACAAGCAGGCGCTTCCGCGCGCTGCGACGCCGCTGGGCCGAGCCATGGTGCCCTACGTCACGCTGGCGCTGCCGTGGCGGGTGGCGCCGGTTGACGCCCGGCCGACGCTCGCCGACGGGGCTGCCGTGGGGCCGTTTCGGGTCATCGACACGCCCGGCCACCAGATCGGGCACGTGGCGCTGTTGTGGGAGGAGCGCGGGGTTCTCTTCACCGGGGACGCCGCGGCGAACATCACCCGCGTTGGCCCGCATCCCGCCGCCGAGAACCCCACGGAGGCGCTGGCCAGCTTCCGGCGCCTGCGCGACGCCGGCTTCACCGCCGCCCTGTTCGGACACGGGCGTGCCCTTCGATCGCACGCCGCGCGCTCGTTCGCCGACTGAGCCCACCCTTGCGCTAGCTGCTGGGCCACGACGGCTCGGCGCTGGCCGACTGCGTCGTCGATCCCGAGGAGTCGCCGTTCGGCGAGGAAGGCTGACGAGGAGAGAACCTCGGATGCCCGGGTGTCCACGGTTCCCGAAGTACCGCTACCGGGATTCGAACCCGGGTTTCCGCCGTGAGAGGGCGGCGTCCTAGTCCCCTAGACGATAGCGGCGGGGTCCGGTGGTGAGGGTAGCGGAGTCGACCGGCCCCGGCCGTGCCCGGCCCCGGCCGTGCCCGGCCCCGGCGACGCGAGCGCCCGAGCGGCCGCCGGCGGCGGCGCCCGACACCGGTACACGGAGCGCCCGAGGGGCCGCCGGCGGCCCTCCGTCCTGCTAAGTTGATCGCGGCCGCGGCTGTGGCGGAATCGGTAGACGCGCAGGCTTCAGGTGCCTGTGCCCTTCGGGGCGTGGAGGTTCAAGTCCTCTCAGCCGCACCTTCTCGCTGCTCGATCCCGGACGGCAATCGGGTTTGCGGGCGCCGCGAGCGGATATGAGTAGGGGCCGGCTCTCTGCGGTACCCGAGTTTGCCAGCGCTGGACGCAGTGGGCGCGGGGACGAGCGGCTAGACCAGTTCGGACCCGCGCCCTCTCCGCCGCTCAGGCCGCGATCCGCGACTCCTCCAGGTCCAGGTCGCGTTGGATTCGCCGCGCCGCGTGGAGCGTGATCTGGCCCTCACGGCGTATCTCTCGCAGGCGCGCGCGCTCGGTGCTGACCAGCTCCCGCTGAAGCTCCCTGACCTGCCAGGCCACCTCGCTCTCGCCGCCGATCTCTCGGGCACCGTCGACCCGCGGGGCGAGGCGATGCAGGCGCGACTCGTACACCGAGCGCAGCTGATCGAGCGCCGCGTCGGGCAACTCGCCGCGTTCGGCCGCTTCGTCGATCCGCTGCAGCGCGGCGTAGGCGAGCTGCATCCGGGCTTTGGCTTCGGCCCGCGCCAGCTCCTCGCCCTCGGCTACCCCGAGCGCACTGACCAGGATCGGCAGGGTCAGCCCGCCGATCACCAGCGTGCCGACGATCGTCATATATGTGATGAAGATGATCACGTCGCGGCCGGGAAACGGATGGCCGTCCGCGGTCAGCGGGATGGCCAGCGCGGCGGCCAGTGAAACCGCTCCCCGCATCCCGCTCCAGCCGAGCACGAGCAGCTCGCCGCTGCGGGCGTCGGCGTGCTCGGGGCGGCGCCGCGAGGCGGCGGGTCGGCGGACGTTCACGCGGATCAGCCTGAGCACGACCGGCACCACGAACATCCAGCCCAGCCGGGCGACGATTACGGTGAGCACGACCGCGGCCGACTCGAGCAGCGGCACGATGATCCCGCCGTGCAGGCCATCGACGATCGTCCTCAGCTGCAAGCCGACGAGGAGGAAGAGCACGGACTCGAGCAGGAACGTCATCACGTTCCAGAACGCGAGCATCTGCAACCGCGACTGCGCGGTCAGGATCGTGGCGGATCGCCGGCCGGTGTACAGGCCGGCGGCTACGGCGGCCAGGATCCCGGAGCTGCCGATCCGGTCGGCCGGGATGTAGGCGAGATAGGCGGTGAGCAGCGAGATGCTTACCTCGATCGGCGGCTCGTCGATCCGCCGGCGCACCTCGGCCGACACCACGCCGGCGAGCAAGCCGATGCCGATGCCGCAGAGCGCGACCAGCAGGCCGACGAAACCCGATGCGATCGAGAACGCTCCCGACACGACGGCCGCCACTGCGAGCTTGTACACCGTCAGCCCGGTGCCGTCGTTGACCAGCGACTCGCCCTCGAGGATCGTCGCGATGCGGTCGGGGGCGCCGACGCGCCGCAGCAGCGCGGTGGCGGCCACCGGATCGGTCGGTCCGAGGATCGCCCCGAGCACCACCGCCGGCCCCCAGCCGATCGGCGCCACGGCGTGCGCCACCACCGCCACCGCTCCCATCGTGAACAGGACGAGCCCGATGGCGAGCCGCGCCACCGGTCCCGCGTTGGCGCGGAGATCCCGGGTCGAGGAGCGGTAGGCCGCCGCATAGATCAGCGGCGGCAGAAACACGAAGAGGATGATGTCCGGTCGGATCGCCGGAGCCTTCACTCCCGGCACGAACCCGAGGACGAGGCCGCCGAGGACGAGCAGGATCGCGTAGTGGAGGTTGACCAGGCGCGCGAGGCCGGCCAGCGTAGCCGCGGCCAGCACCAGCGCGACGATCAGCTCGATGGTGGGCATCGCGTACCGCTATCCCCGTCCGCCCCCGAGGTGAACCCTCCGGCCATCGACCGGTGAGGCTAACCGGCGTCCGGCGGGCGGCGCCAGACCAGCATGACGCCGTCACCGACGGTCAGGAGAGCGTTGTGCACGCGCTCGTCGTCCTGAACCCGCCGGCCAAACTCGTGGATCCCGCGCGTCCCGGGGTCGTCGGACCGCCGGTTCAACGCGAGGCCGTGGCGAAACAGGTTGTCGGCCACGATCACCCCGCGCCCCGAGAGCTTTGGCAGCACGGCGTCGTAGTAGGCCGGATAGTCGGCCTTCCAAGCGTCGATGTAGACGAGATCGAAGGGCCCGTCCAGGCGGGCGAGCGTCTGACGCGCATCTCCGATGATCAACTCGACGCGGTCGCCGTACGGGCTCCCGTCGATGTGGCGACGGGCCACGGCGGCGCTCGCTGGGTCGTTCTCGAGCGTTATCACGCGGCCGTCGGGAGGCAGGGCGGCGGCCATGGCCAGCACGCCGACGCCGGTGAAGGTCCCGATCTCGACTACCCGTCGCGCGCCGCCCGCGACGATCAGCGCCTCGAGCAGCCGTGCCTCGACCAGGCCGCTGGCCATGTCGGCGGCGCCCGTGTGGGTCTCGGTCCATGCGGCGGCATGGGCGAGGGAACCGGCGAACGGGGTGGTGCGCTCCTCGGCGTAGGCGGCCGCGGCGCTGGCGATCAGATCGGGCACCCGCGCCAGCTTAGCTTCAGGCTTGCACGATCTCGCTTCGACCGCTTCCGGCTTGGTGACGCATCGTCGAAACCCTGGCTATGCAGCGAGGGGACGGTTACTCCGATATGACAGTGAGGAGGCTTGTGGCGTGGGATCCTCGGACCGTGGAGCTGAACGGCGTCCCCCACGCGTTCTTCCAGAGACGCCGGGTGGTGTCGACTCCTGGCGCCACCACGTGCCAGCGGAGCGCTTGACCCTACTGGCCCGACATCCGCACCCCCAACACGCGGCGGGCATTGCCAGCGTAAATCGCCTGTCGATCCGCCTCGCTCAGCTCGAGCGACTCCAGGTTCGCGATCGTGGCACGGATGTATCCCGGACCCTTCTCCGGGTCGAACGGCGAGTCCGACGCGAACAGGAGATGGTTCGCGCCGAAGAAGTCGAGCGAACAACGCATCGCATGCGCCGCCCCGAACAGCGCGGTGTCGAAACTGCTTGAAGTAGTCGAACGGCCGCTTGGATAGGGGATAGGTGGTGACGTCCTCCTTCTGGTCCTCCGGCGTGCGCGCCCCGAGCTGGTCGAGGCCCGGGCCAATGAGCCCGGCGAAGTGCGGCACCATGCTGCCGCCGTGGTGGATCAGGAACTTGATCTGCGGGTGTCGCTCGAGCACGCCCGAAAGGACCATCCGCCCCATGAAGATGGCCGTGTCGTACTCCCAGCCGAACACCCACCACCGCTCGTACTTCGAGCGCTGCGCAGTCGGGTAGTCCGCCCACGCGGAGCTGCGGGAAGGATGCACCCAGATCGCGCGGTCGAGCTCGGCCATCTTCGCCCAGATCGGCTCGAAGCGCTCGCCGTCAGGGCATAGCCGTTGACGTGCGTATAGATCTGGATGCCGAGCGCCCCCAACTCGCCGCAGGCATGATCGATCTCGGCGAGGACCGCGTCGGCGTCGTTCATCGGCATGCAGCCGACGAAGCCGGCGAAGTGGTCGGGATGGCCGGCGACCAGCTCCGCCAGTGCCTCGTTGCCGACGCGCGCGAACTCGCGTGAGACCTCGGGAAATCCCAAGTCCTCGGCTGGGGGCGCCGGGATGCTGATGATCTGGTGGTAGTCGGCGCCGAGTTCCTCGGCTGCCGGAAGCGGACGTCAAGATCGGCCATGGCGGGGACCGCGGTGCTGCGGCCTCGGATCCCCCGGGACTGCGTTCTGCGAGCTTGGCCTCGCGCGCTGCGAGTTGCTCCGAACACCACGCCGCTGCCGTCGGCGAGCGCGAGATCCTCGGGTGCAACGATCAGGCCTTCGATCTAGACGGGGACGTTGGTGGCGAGCTCGACCGCTCTCCCACGCGCGGTGGTCGGCACGGCGGCGCGGGCGTACAGCGCGACCCCAGCTCCTGAGCCTCGTCGACGGCGGGACAGGCGCCGTCGACGACCACGCCGCGAATGCCGCGGCGGCGCGAGGCGCGCGAGAGCAGGCCGCCCCACCGTGCGATCCCCTGCGCGCTCCCCCGCAGCCCGAGCCGGTCGAGGGCATCCGAGACGACGCATGTGTCGAGCGCGGCAAGCCGATCGCAGGGCGTCGGGCATGCCGGGGCGCCTCAGCCCCACACCGTCCGTGCCACACGTGCCACGGTCTGGAGCTTACGCCGCTGCGCCTCCTCGTCGACCAGGTTTCCCGGGAAGGTCGACGCGAACCCGCACTGCGGGCTCAGCGCGAGGCGCTCGAGCGGGACATGCTCAGACGCCTCTTCGATCCTCGCTATCACCACGTCGTCAGGCTCGAGCTCGGGGAATTTGGTGCTCAGCAGGCCGAGCACCACGGTCTTGTCGCTGGCCACGAATCGAAGCGGTTCGAACGTTCCGGACCGCGGCGTGTCGTATTCGAGAAACAGGCGGTCGACGTGGAGCTCGCTGAAGAGCTGCTCGGCGATCAAGTCATAGCCACCCTCGGCATACCAGGTGCTCTGATGATTGCCACGGCACACGTGCATTCCCCAGGTGACCTCGGGGAACTCGTCGATCAGCTGATTGTCGAACGAGATCATCGTTCCGAGCCAGCTGTCGGGACTCATTCCCAGCTCTCGCATGCGCTCGCGCGTCTCGGTCATGACCAGCGCGCTGTAGCGCGGGCAGTCGAGCTGGATGTAGTCGAAGCCGGCATCGACCACGCCTCGGACCAGCTCCGCCAACAACGGAATGAGCGCGGCCAGGCAGTCCTCCCGGGACGCATACGCCTCCTCGGAGACGCCGGGCACATACAGGTGGCTTGCGTACGAGGGGCTCGGCATCGTCGGCTTGACCGGCCGGCTGGTGCACTCCCGGGCGAAGATCGCCTCCTGGAGCGGCAGGTTCCGCTCGAGCGTCACGGTCCCGGTCAGAGCGGGCAGCATCGAGCGACGGGGACCGCTCTGCGAGAACAGTCCGATCTGCTCGCTGCGACCGAAACCCCCGAGTCCGGCGGTGAGTGGATCGGTCCATGCCGTGCGCCGCATCTCGCCGTCGGTCACCACCTCGATCCCGCATTCTTCCTGGAGCGCGATCCGCTCCCGAACCGCGCGGTCCTCGACGGCGCGCAGGCCGGCCTCGTTCAAGTCGCCCGCGTGGTGGCGCGCGACCGCGTCCTTCAGATAGTCCGGCCGCAGCAGGCTGCCGACCACCTCAGCTCGCGGTCCGTTGGTGCTCATCGCTAACCGCCCTTGCTCATGCCGCTGCCCAGCGGGCGAACGTCAGGCCGCAACCCGTGCCCGCGGCCGTCCGGTAGACCGGGATGTAGTCATCCCATGCCAGTTGCATGGCCTGGCAGGCCGCCGCCACCACGATCCAGTTGCGGACCTCCGAGTTGCCGGAGTTCAGCAGATGCGCCGGCAAGTCACAAAGCGCGTGCGCATCGCCCGCACGGAGTGCCGCGAGCGTCTGCCGATCGAGCTCCTCGTCGGTGACGAAGTGGCTGAGACCACCGGATGCGACGAGCGCCACCCGCACGTCATCGGGGTACGCCACGATCGCCTCTCGGAGGGCCGAACCAAGCTGATAGCAGCGCGCGGGGGGTAGCTGATTGGGTGACCAGTACGTGTTCACGAACACCGGCACGAGTGGGATCTTCGGCTCGTCCATGAGCTGCATCTCGACTACCCCGAAGGCGTGGCCGATCCCCCCGCGAGCGGGATCAGCGACCCCCTTCACCGCGCTGACGTCGAAGTGCCGATCGATGAGTGAGGAGATCAGATGCAGCCCTAGCTGCTCATGGCCGGGCCAGCGCCGGTGCTCGTCCATGCCATAGCCGCGGTGGACGTCGTCGAGTCCACCCACCCTGGCTCCGTAGCGCCCGCGCCGGGTCTGCGTGCAGCTGACGAGCTCCTCGCCGTAGTAAATCGCGACGGCCGGCATGTTCTCGTGGTCGAACAGCTCGAACTGATCGTCGCCGATCACCACAACCACGTCGGGGGCTGCCGCTGCGAACTCGTCCTTGAGCCGCGCCAACGAGTGCTTGACCTGCCGGCACTGGCGTTCGAGCTGCTCCAGCGTGGCGTGCTCGGCATAGCGCTCGCCGTTGGCCCTCGCCAGCTCCTCGAACGTCACCGGGCGGCCCGACGTGTCGACCAGCAGCTTCGAGGAGTGATCGAGCTCTCCGATCCGAAGCCAGGTCGGCGCCTCGCACACCACCATCGGCCCATGTGACATCCCGATTCCGATCGTCAGCTCTCCCACAGCACACCTCCGCTGCCGCTCGTCGGCTTGGCCACGGGCCAGTCCCGCGATTGCATGCCCATATACCTATCTCGGGTCGCTTACCGCTGTCGTCGACGTCGTTGGCAAGGTCCGGTGCCTCCATCCGGCACGTTATCTGTAGCGTGTCGTCCGTGTCGTCCGCGTCTTTGCCCGAACGGAGACTCGAGGAACTCCGTTAGGCGCGAACGAGGGCGTCCTGCTCAGCGGACGGGTCAGCGGTGTCCCTCCCTTATCGATTCAAGAAGACAGTGCGCGCTCGGCCGCGGTTGGGTAAGCGTGTGGTCACCGGATCTCAACCGCTGTCCATGTGAGGTTCTGGAGCAGCTTGGCTCGCGTACGCGGAGTTCCGCCCTTGTACGACGAGCCATGCTCGCCCCATGCGTCGGGCGGTGATGTCTCCGGACGAGCCGCCGTCTTCAGTGAACACGCCTGCAGTCGCGGTGGGGTGGAGATCGGGAAGTGGGGACGCGGCTTGCTCAGGCTTCCGCGCGTTTTGCAGGATCGCGGCGGAGACGGCTGGAGCGTTTGGCGCCAACACGTACCAGCTGTGGGCGCACGTGAACAGTGCGTGGTCAGCGACACTTGAACGGAAGTGCGGAAGGGCGGTGACGGCGACCTCCCACTGGCGCGTCAGACCGGCGAGGTTGGCGGCGCGAAGCGCACACGGGGCGCTCGGGGGATGATTCGGGTCGACGCTGCGGACAGGCATTCCGGCAAGGCTCCGGATTCCCTTTAGAAGGATCGGGCGCCTAAACGCACTGCTCGCTCGCTGCGGGGCTCGGCCGGTCGTCGCACCGGCAGGTGCGGTAGGGCGTTTGCTGCAGTCTTTACCAACTACACGTATGCGTCTACGGGCGACTGTACGGACTCGCCTGAGAGCATGTCCGTCGGCGCGAGCGGGGAAGGGGCCGCCCACCAGGTCGAACCGACGGGCGATACGGGCCGACGAGGGATGTAGCCGGGAAGGAGTGCAGCGACGAGCGCGGCGACGGGGACGTTGACGAAGAACACCAACGCCAGGAGACGGGCTGGACGAGCAACCCCGCCGAGCGGCAGCCCGAGCCCGCTGCCGAGTCCCTCATGGCCGCGAACACGCCCACGGCCCGGTTGCGGCGGCGCCGGCCGGGACGATCACGGCGAGTCCGCTGGCCGGCCCGAATGCGCCTGTTGGACCGACCGGGGAGCGCGCCAGCAGCCGGTCGGCGATACCGACCGCTACGAGCCCCGCCACACCGAGGCGATCCTCGACGCCGAGCTGCAGCGAGCGCTCGACGATCCCGACGCGCTGAGAGGGATCGCCCAGCTTCGTGGGCCACTGGGCGGCCGCGTTCGTGCTCGAGCCGCCCGAAGGGCGTGACCCGCACCAAAGCGCTGGGCGGCGAGCGCATGGCCCGCAAACTCCAAGACGCCCTGCCCGGCGGCGAGAACCCGCTCCGTGCTGCCGTGTGGGAGTTCATCCGCCCGATCCTCCCCCCCACCCTGGTCGAGCTCAACCGCGACGCCTTCCTGCCCGACCCGACACCCGAAACCAGCGTCGACCCCGATCAGCACCGCGGCGACTCAAGCCTCGAGGACATCAACCTCGGGGCCGAAGTCCCCTAGGAGCCTGGCGTAACCCCAGCCTCCCGTTCCCGGCCCCAGCGCCCCGGAACGGGAGGCACAAGCACCCCCTTCTTGCCTATAGCTTCGGTCCAGCACGTGCGGTAGTACGGGATCGGGTTGTGCCTCGGCTAGCTCGTGTGTTGCGGGCAGTAACGCTCATGTGACGCGATCACCGGCGGCACCGCAACTCGGACGATCCATCGGTGACAGCTTCGTCGCCCATGCGCGGGCGAGCTTCGCGGCCGCCGGCTGATGAGAGTCGTCAGGGGCGCCCCCGTCGCGTGCCTGCGCGCGCCTAAACGGCCACCTCTCCCGCTGCCGGCCGCCCGCGAGTGAGACCTACAGCCTCCACTTGATCGTCGAGGAGACGATCGCTATCCCGAGCCTGCTGGCGTCGGACGTCTTCCGCGACTTCCCCGGCCTCAAGCGCGTGATTTCCCACGGCGGCGGTGCCATTCCCTACCAGGTGGGCCGGTTCCTCGCCGGTGCGGCGCGCACCCTCCGGTCCCAGCTACTACGAGCGGCTGCGGACTCTGTGGTGCGACACGTGCCTGTACACGAAGGACGCGATCGAGCTCGACCGACCCTCGATTAGCGGCGCTCCTCGCAGGATCGCGCCCACGAGTCCTCCTACCGTCTGATCGACCACCGAACGCCTACCCGGGGAGTGCCGCCACCAGTGAAACGAGCCCGGCTCACCGAGCCGACGCGCAAGCCTGGTGCTCATGGTCGGTTAATCCCACCGCATCGCAACGCCGGCCCGAACCCGACGGACTTTTCACTCCGACCGCGCGGCGTTGCTCCAACGGAGCGGAGCCTCGCGATAGGTGGTCATCGGCTGCGAGGAGCCGCCGGGAGTTCTGGTTGCCGGCGGCGACCTCGATGACCCGCGGCCGCGGTGAAGCAACGGTCAGCCGATTCGTGGCCCCAGCTCGCCCTCGAAGCGCTCGATGACCAAACCGGGGTAGCGGCCGGACCGAAGCCACCCGGTCAGCTCCGGCACGCCGCCCGTACGCACTCGCACGAGCGCCGGACGCAGGCGCACCCGCACTCGACCGCGAGCGCGCCCCTCGCGGCCGTCCGCTCCGGCCTGCACGAGGGTCAAGCTAGAGCGCGCGACCAGCAGCGGGCCCAGCGCCCGCGCCTGCGCGCTCACCTCCCACTCGTCGTGGCGCGCGCGCACCGCCCGCTCGCGCACGGCGTGCCCAGAGAACGTGGCCACCGTCTTCGGCAGCAACCAGTTCACGCGTCCGCCCACCACGGAGGCGGCCGAGTCGACGGCGATAAACGGGATGTGCCCGGCCACGCTCCACCTCCGCCGCAGCGCCACGAACCCGATGATCTCGTTGTAGGGGCCGACCGGCGTCTCCTCGTAAGCGACGAACATCCCCCCGACCGCCAGCGGCCTGCCCGCGATCCCCTTCTGGAGCGCCGCCCCCGCGCATCGAGGTGCCGGTGCAACCCACAGACAACCGCTGGCGCGCAGCCGCCACGGCGCGGGCGGCGCGCTCACCGGAAGGCGCTCGACGATCTCCGGAGCGAGCTCGGTCCCGCGGATCCCGGGTACCTCTCGAACGACAACGTCAAATACGTGCGACATCGTGCCGTCTCATTGAACCGGAGGATCACCGCCGAGGCTCAGGTTGACCTCCGTGACCGGCGCCAGCCGGGCGTCAGGGTTGAGAAAGCAGAGCAGCACGAGCGTAGTTCCGCCACCCTTGACTGGCCTCCGCCCACTCCTAGAATCGTTGTATGCGCCCCGTTGCGTACTCGCTCGCCGCGCTCGTTGCGGTCGCCGGCATTTTCTGGGCCGGACGCGAGAGCACTCACGGTTTGAGCGCGTTCTGGGAGCATTGGTGGTGCCCGGTCCCGATCGTCGCGATCGTGCTGAGCCTGGCGACGGTATTGCTTCTCGCTCGAAGCTCCAACCAGAGCTTCTGAAGGGGACTTGAGGGCGCGAGCAGTCGCCGGGGCGCTCGAACGACGGCATTCAGTCGCATGCAACTGCTCGTCGGCGTGCCGTTGCAGGAGCCGCTGGCCGCTGCCAAGCCAGGGAACGTGATCGTTGACGTTTGGATGCAGCACCCAACGGTGCGGTTTCTCCACCTACGTCTCGCATCACCCGGCGCGACTCCCGCGCATGTATTCGAGCTCAGTCCGCCCGCGATCCGTGACACTGACCATCACGACACGACGGTCGGCGTCGCTGCGCCGGCGATAAACGAGCCCGAGCGCCTCCAGCCGCGCGACCATTCGCGTGGCAGCGGGCTGGCCGATCCCTTCCTCCCTCGCGATCTGCGTGATCTGTAGAGGCTCGGCCGAAAGCGCGAAGAGGACGCTCCGCATGCCGCGCGGAATCGTGCTGCCGGTGGACCCGTAGAGCATCCTCGCCAGGCCAGACACCCGCCGCGGCAGTACGCTGGCGAGCTCCTCGAGCTGCCCCGCCGAGATCGCTCCGGCCGGAGCCTGGCTCGTGCGTGGGCCGTTCACGTGGTTCTCGCTTGGCTACGGCTGGCCCGCTGCGCGGTCGTCCCCGTCAGGCGTTCCAGCGCTGCACGACCTCGGTCTCCCGCTCGTAGCCGAGCACGCAAAGCGCGCCCGCCTCGAGCTGGAAGCGCGCGCCGGCCTCGGGTCCCATCGCCAGCCATCGCGCCGTGAGCACACGGAGAATGTGGCCATGGGCGAACACCAGCGCGTCGCCGCCGGCGGCGCGAAGGCGCGCGAGCGCCCGATCGGCGCGGGCCGCCACCTCGCCAGGCAGCTCCCCGCCGGGGCACCCGTCGCGCCACAGGTCCCAGCCGCCGTTCTCACTTCGTATCTCCGGCGTGGTCAGGCCTTCATAGTCACCGTAGTCCCATTCGCGCAGGTTCTCCTCGAGCTCCAGCCGGCCGCCGAACCCGGCCAGCTCGGCTGTCTCGCGAGCGCGCTCGAGGGGGCTCGAGAGCACGAGCGAAAACGACCAGCCGGCAAGCTTGGGGGCGAGCGCCTGCGCGCGGTCGCGTCCCTCGTCGATCAAGGGGAGGTCGGTCCGGCTGGTGTGCTGGCCGGACTTGCTCCACTCGGTCTGGCCGTGGCGCACGACGACGATCTGCTGCCGCGGAGGCGTCCCGGACTCCGGTCCTCTCCGGCGCACTCAGGCGCCGCCGGTCCGTTCGATTTCGCCCACCTCGGCCCGGCGGCGGACGTGGCGCTCCTCGTCGCTGATCTCGGCACCCAGGAACGCTCGGGTGATCTCGGCCGCGAGCTCCGCGCCGACGACCCGCCCTCCGAGGCACAGGACGTTGAGGCCGTCGTGCTCGACCGCCTGATGGGCGGTGTAGGTGTCGTGGATCGTCGCCGCCCGGATGCCGCGGATCTTGCATGCCGCCACCGACACGCCGGCGCCCGACCCGCATACGATGATTCCCCGCTCGGCCTCGCCGGCGAGGACCGCGCGTCCGACCTCGAGCGCCTTCTCGGGATAGTCGACCGGCTCCGGCCGGTCGGTCCCGAGATCGAGGATCTCGTGCCCGGCCTCGGCGATCACCGCGAGCAGCCGGGCCCGGAGGGGGAAGCCGGCGTGATCGAAGCCGCACGCCACCCTCATTGCGCGACCTCGACGGCTGGCGCCGCGAACCACGGCGCCTCGAGCTCGTGCGCCGCCAGCAGCGCCGCCCCGAGCACTCCGGCGCGTACGCCGTGCCAGGCGAGACGGATCCTGGTCGTGCTCCCAAGCCCGGGCACGACGTACCTGCGGGAGATGCGCCGCGCCGGCTCGAGCAGGAGATCGCCGGCGCGCGCGCCGCCGCCTCCGATCACCACCTCCTCGGGATCGAAGATGTTGATCACGTTGGCGATGCCGATCCCAAGCCGCTCGCCCCACAGCTCGACGATCCGCGTGGCTGAGGGGTCGCCGTCCTCGGCCGCCTTCACGGCTTCGGCGCCGCGGACCGGAGCGCCCTGGCCGCGCAGACGGCCGAGGACGGAGTCGGGGTGCGCCTCGGCGTACGCCTCGGCCTCACGGTCCAGTGCGTGGCCCGCGGCGAGGTACTCGAGCGAGCCGCGCTGAGGGAAGCCCTCCGGCGGCGGCACGGACCCGCGCAGATCGGCGCCGACCAGCATGTGCCCGAGCTCCCCCGCCCCGCCGGTCGCGCCGCGATAGATCCGACCGCCGAGCACGATGCCGCCGCCGACGCCGGTGCCGACGGTGATCATCACGAGGTTGGGCGCCACCAGGCGCAGGCTTTCGTCGTGAGCCTCCGCGAGCGCAGCGACGGTCGCGTCGTTGTCGACGAACACGGGCACCCCGAGCCGCTCGCCCAGCACCTGCCGGAGGGGCACGTCGGCCAGCGGTACGTTGACCGAGGAGACCACTCTTCCGGTCTCGAACTCGACCACCGAGGGGACGCCGATGCCGACGGCGTCGAGCTCCTCGCGCCTGACGCTCTGCACGAGCTCGACCAGCTGGTCGATCAGCGCGTTCCCGCTCGAGCGTTCGGTGGGCTGCAGCGCCGACTCGCCGAGCTCCGATCCCCGTAGAGAAGCGGCAGCCACCTTGGTGCCACCGAGGTCGACGCCGATGACCGAGCTCACCCGGCCTCCTCGCCGAGCGGGAGCTCGTGGGCCGCCGATGAATCGAGCAGGACGAGAACCTCGCGTCCCAGCGGCGGCACCAGCGAGGAGGGAACGTGCGGGTCAGGCTTCGCGCCGGCTGCGAAGGCGGCGGCGACCGGACGGGCCTTTGATTCGCCCGCGGCCAGGAAGACGAGCCGCCGCCCGCGCGCCAGCGCGGGGAGGGTGAGCGTGACCCGGGAGACGAACGGCTCGAAGCCGGCCTGTTGGACGCCGAGGACCAGCCGTGAACGCTCCTGCAGCGAGGGCTGGTCGGGAAACAGCGACTCGGTGTGCCCGTCCGGGCCGACCCCGAGCAGCACAAGATCGAAGTCCGGCGGGCCGGCGGCGTCCAGCTCGCGCTCGTACGCCGCGGCGGCCTCGTCCGGCCCGAGCTCGCCCTTCATTCGATGCACCGCGGGAAGCGGACGGTCCGACAGCGGATCGAGCAGCGACCGCTTGACCATCGCGTAGTTGGACCGCTCGTCGTCCGGTGGCACGCAGCGCTCATCACCGAACCAGAACGTGGTCTTCGACACGTCGAGATCCGCGGAACGGATGGCGTCGGCAAACTGCTCGTAGGCGGCTTGCGGGGTCGAACCTCCCGACAGCACGATGTGCCCTCCGCGCGCTGCCGTATCGACGAGCATGGCGCAGCAGACGCTCGCGGGATCCTCGACCACCTGGATCTCGACGCTCACGGGAGGAAGTTCCGGGCGGCGTGCAGGGCGGCCCCATAGGTGCGATCGCGCAGGAGCGCCTGCCTCACCCCTTCGCCGAGGATGCCGCCCTCGCCGCGCGAGGCGCCGAGGATCTGCCAGGCACGCTCGCGCCCGTCCGAGCACTCGCGAGCGGCAAGTCCGCCCCGGCCGCGGTCGAGCGAAAGCGAGTAGCCGTTCGCCGAGGAGACGGTCACTCCGACGAGCCCGGGCACGTCCTGCTCGGACGGTTCCAGGGCGATCGCGATCTCGCGCCCGGCTCGGGCCGCCGAGCCGCGCAGCCCGGCGCCGTCCTCCGACGCCAGCGGCGTGGCCTCCCACCCGAGGCGGGAGACGAGCCAGCCGGCGATCAGCAGGGCGCTTACGGCCGAGCTGGGCTTGTGGCGGACGGTGAATTTCTCGAGTGTGTCCAGCCGCTCCGCGCGATCGGGCGGATCGAAGCTGGCCGCCAGACGCTCACGCCATGGAGTGCTCCGGAGCCAGGCGAGATCGACCACATACGCCGACTGGAGCAGATCCTCGATCCGGACGAGCGCCTCAGCGGGCTCGAGCAGGTCGTCGGAGTCGAGCAACATGACGTCGATCATGCCGAGCAGAGCGTCGAGAGCTTCGCGGTGGCCGTGCGGGCACCACAGCACCGTCGGCATCTCGGACACCACCACCGGGTCGATGACCGTATCGAGGTGGGCGAGATGGGAGGGCCCCATTTCGATCTCGATCCGCTCGTACATGACCCCGATGCCGCCAGCGGTGCGCTGGTCGAACGACATCACCGCCAGCGCGTCGAGCTCTCGCCGGCCCTGCTCGACCGCGCACAGGACGGTGCGGGAGGCGTGGTAGCGGCCGACCTGGGCAAGCCGGTTGGCGATCTCGCCCTTCCACGCGCGATCAACCACCACCACGAGGTTGAGTACGCGCGCCGGCGCGAGGTCCTCGCAACTGGCATGGCGCTCACGTAGGAGCTCACGGAGCGCCGCTTCGATGTGGTCGGGATCGGTGTTGCGCGCGCTCCAGATCAGGTCATCCGTCGCAGTCGCGCACCCGGTCTCGTCGCTCACAGCCGCCTCCAGCGGTTCTCGTTGTGCAAGAGCTCGTCGGCCTCCCGTGGGCCGGGCGAGCCGGCCGGATACTCGAGGATCGGCGATTCGGTGTCCTCACGCCAGGCGGTGAGGACCGGATCGATGATGCCCCACAGTGCTTCGATTTCGTCGTTGCGGGTGAACAGCGTCGCGTCGCCGCGCATCGCATCGAGGATCAGCCGCTCGTAGGCCTCGGGCGACTCCGAGAGGAACGAGGTGCCGTAGTGGAACTCCATGTTGACCGGCCGGATGCGCATTCGCGTGCCCGGGATCTTGGCCCCCAGCGAGACCGACACGCCTTCGTCGGGCTGCACAGTGAGGATGATTTGATTGGCCTGGACTCCCACGGAGCCGGTGCTCTGGAAGGCCAGATGCGGGACGGGCTTCAGCGTGACCGCGATCTCGGTCAGCTTACGCCCCAGCCGCTTGCCGGTGCGGAGGTAGAACGGCACCCCGGCCCAGCGCCAGTTGGAGACCTGCACGCGCAGCGCGGCATAGGTCTCGGTACGGGAGTCCGGCGCCACGCCCTCCTCCTCCCGGTAGCCGGGCACGTCGACTCCACCGACCGTGCCGGCCGTGTACTGCGCCCGCAGGGCCATCGTGCGAACCTGGTCGACCGAAGGCGGCACGATCGCCTCGAGCACCTTGACCTTCTCGTCGCGGACTCGGTTGGCCTCGAACGAGGTCGGCGGCTCCATGGTGAGCAGCGCCAGCAGCTGCATCATGTGGTTCTGGACGAGGTCGCGCAGGGCACCGGCCCGCTCGTAGTAGCCGGCGCGGCCGCCGATCCCAAGATCCTCGGCCGCGGTGATCTGCACGTTGTCCACGTAGTTGCGATTCCACACCGGCTCGAACAGCGCGTTGGCGAAGCGCAGCGCCATGAGGTTCTGGACCGTTTCCTTGCCGAGGTAGTGGTCGATCCGGAATATCTGCGACTCGTCGAGCACGTCGAGCAGTTCGGCGTTCAGGTTCCGCGCCGACTCGAGGTCGTAGCCAAACGGCTTCTCGATCACCAGCCTGGTCTCTGCTTTCTCGCACCGCTGGAGCCCAGCCCCCGCGAGCTTCCCGGCGATCACCGGGAAGAACGACGGCGCGGTGGAGAGGTAGAACACGCGGTTCAGCACTCGGCCGGCCTGGTCGTCGAACTCGTGCAGGGTGCGTTCGAGCTCGCTGTAGACGCTGTCGTCGTCGAACACCCCGGGCACGTAACGCATGTCCGAGAGCAGACCGCTCAGCACCTCGTCGTTCGGCTTGCGCCGGGAGAAGCGCTCGATCGATTCGCGCGCCATCTCGCGGAAGTCCTCGTGAGGCTGGTCCGAGCGCGAGACTCCGATCAGCTCGAAGCGCTCCGGCAGCGCGCCCTCGTGGGCCAGGTTGTACAGCGCCGGCAGGAGTTTGCGGTGAGCGAGGTCGCCCGTCGCGCCGAAGATGACGAGCGAAGTGGGACGAACCGGAAGCCGCTCGAGGCCTTCGACGAGCGGATTCTCGCCCTCGCGCAGCTGGGAGACGACCGCGCTCATCTCGGCACCGCCCTCACCGCGTAGCCGCCCCGGCGGAACCCGATGAAACCGATCTGCATCGTGTCATCTCTCTTTCTGTTGCCCGCGCTTGACCGCTCGGGGCCACTGTCTGCAGCTCGTCCGGTCAGAATACGCCCAAACCCCGGCGATAAACCATCGCCCCCGCGTCACCGGACTCATCCGAACAGGACTCCGTAGCGCCGATATTCGTCCACCGGGACCGTGCGCAGCCGCGTGACGGCATCGCCCAGGGGCACGAGCTCGATCTGGGTGCCTCGCAGCGCGGTCATCATGCCCCATGCGTGTTGATGGGCGGATTCGACCGCCGCCAGGCCCAACCGCGTGGCCAGCACCCGGTCGTAGGCGGTGGGGCTTCCGCCGCGCTGCACGTGGCCGAGCACGGTGGCCCGGGTCTCGAAGCCCGTTCGCTGTTCGATCTCGCGCTCGAGCTGGTGCCCAATGCCGCCGAGCCGTGGGTGGCCGAACTCATCCAGCTGCCCGGCCGCGACCGTCATCGTCCCCTCCTTCGGGGCCGCCCCCTCGGCCACCACCACGATCGAGAAGTACCGGCCGCGGGCGTGACGGTGGTCGATCAGCCGGCAGACCTCTTCGATGTCGAATGGGAGCTCCGGAATCAGGATCACGTCGGCGCCGCCGGCGAGCCCGCTGTGCAGCGCGATCCACCCGGCGTGGCGTCCCATCACCTCGACTACGAGGATCCTGTTGTGGCTCTCTGCCGTCGTGTGGAGCCGGTCGATCGCCTCGGTGGCGACCTGCAACGCCGTGTCGAAGCCGAACGTCACGTCGGTGGCGCCGAGGTCGTTGTCGATCGTCTTCGGCACGCCGATCACGTTGAGCCCGTCCTGGTGCAGGCGGTGGGCGGCTCCCAACGTGTCCTCGCCGCCGATCGCGATGAGCCCGTCGAGCCGGTGGCGAGCGAACGTCTCGCGCACCCGCTGGACTCCGTCCTCGCGCTTGTAGACGTTCGTGCGGGAGCTACCGAGGATCGTGCCGCCGCGCGGCAGGATCCCGCGCGTGGACTCCATCGTGAGCTCGTCGGCGAGGTCCTCGAGGACCCCACGCCAGCCGTCCCGGAAGCCGATCACGTGGTCTCCGTGCCCGTCGATCGCGTTGCGCACCACGGCGCGGATGACCGCGTTGAGGCCGGGGCAGTCCCCGCCACCGGTGAGCACGCCGAATCGCATCGACAAATCCTATGCTGACTCGGCGCCCGCGGACTTCTTCCACTTCGCGAACCTCGAGCTGGTGAAGCCTCCGGCGCCCCGGCGACCGGTGGCTGCGCTCCGGCGCGCCGGCGAACGGGCCGCCCTCCGGCGCCCGGTGATGACCGTGGCCGTGCTCCCGCGCGCCGGCGAACGGGCAGCGCCCCGGCAACCCGTGGCCGCCGGCGCCGAGGCCGCGCCGCGGCTTTGACAAAGTGACAGCGTGAGCGTTGATCCAGGCTCGCACGCGCTCTGCCACGTCCTGCGGGAGGATCCCGAGCTGGCCGACGCGATCCCGGCCGAGCGCCGCCAGCGGGCGATCGAGGAATGCCTTGCTCCCGTGCGTTCCCTGCCGACCGGCGGCTGGCAGCCGCCGGCGGCAACCGAGGGGGTCGGCTTGCTCGTACTCGGCGGGTTGATCATCCGCCGAGTCGGAATCGAGGGTCGCCACGGCGCCGAGCTGCTCGGGCAGGGTGATGTCCTGCGCCCGTGGCAGCGGGAGCCCGAGTCGCTGACACCGCTGAAGGTCACCACCGGCTGGTCGATCGTCGATCGGGCCCGGATCGCTCTGCTCGACGACGACTTCGTTGCGTTTCTCGGCCGCTACCCGGAGGTGGCCGGATGCCTGGTGGGGCGCGCGCTCCAGCGCGCTCGAAACCTGGTGGTGAACATCGCCATCGTCCATCAGGCGCGCGTCGATGTGCGGCTCCACATGCTGCTGTGGCACCTGGCCGCGCGCTGGGGCCGGGTGCGCAGCGACGGCACCGCGCTGCCGCTGCGCCTCACGCACACCGTGCTCGCCGATCTCGTCGCCGCCCGCCGTCCGACAGTGACCAGCGCGCTCTCGGATCTCTCACGGCGAGGTCTGGTGCGCCTCGTGGACGACACCTGGCTGCTCGTCGGAGATCCGCCGTGGGAACTCCTCGAGCTTGCGAGCAGCTGAGGGCCCGCGTTCGGCCTCGGTAGTGGGCTGCGCGAGCGCCCCGGCTCGGCTACGCTCGCCCGCAGCGATGAGCTTCGATTCGCCCGAGACCACGAGGATTGACGTGCCGGTGGCGGGCGGCTCGCTGGCCACGTTCCGATTCGAAGGCCCGAGGCGGGGGCTGCCCACGGTGCTCGCCGTGCACGGGATGACCGCGAGCAGCCAGGGCTGGCGAGCGGTAACGCGGGCGCTCTCCGGCCGCGTCTCGGTCGTTGCGCCCGATCTCCGCGGGCGCGGGCGCAGCAACGGGCTGCCGGGCCCATACGGCATGGCCGCTCACGCGCGCGACATGCTCGCAGTGCTCGACCACCTGGGGCTCGAGCGCGCGGTGCTCGTCGGCCATTCCCTGGGTGCGTACATCATCGCTCGGGCGGCCGCCGAGCATCCCGACCGCGTCGCTGCGGTGGTCCTCGTCGACGGGGGCCTGCCGATCCCGAGCAGCCGGGGCGCCGACCCGCAGCGGTTCATCGAGTCGTTTCTGGGGCCGAGCTTGGCCCGCCTGCAAATGACCTTCGGCAGCCGGGAGGACTACCGCACCTGGTGGCGCCGGCATCCCGCGTTTGCGGCGGGAGACATCGACGACGCCGACATCGTGGCCTACGCCGATCACGACGTCGTCGGCAAACCTCCGGCGCTGCGCTCATCGGTGTCCGAGGAGGCGGTTCGGGGCGATGCCGCGGAGCTGTTCACGATGGGCGAGCCGGCGCACCGGCTCGCCGTCCCGGCGACGCTGGTGTGCGCACCCCGGGGCCTGCTCGACGACCCCAACCCGATGCAGCCCGTCGAGTTGGTCCAGGCATGGGCGGCAGAGGCGCCCAACCAGCGGCGGATGCTGCCGGTGCCGGACGTCAACCACTTCACGATCGCGCTCGGCCGCGCCGGAGCGGGCGCCGTCGCCGCGACGATCGAGGAGGCGCTGGGCGTCAGCGCCGCAGCGCCGACGCCGTAGCCGACAGGGACGAGGCGCGACTGGTCAGATGAAGTCGTTGCCGGTCAGGACGTAGACGAACGGCACGAACGGGACGATCGAGGCGACCGCCCAGGTCAGCTTGGCCAGGAGGCCGATGTCGGTCCGGAACAGCAGGTTGATCCAGATCAGGACGACGGCCACCGGATGGAGGATGCAGAGCAGCAGCTCGATGATTTTCTTCATGGCACTACGGTAACGCGAGCGACGCGCTGGGGGAGTTCTCCTCCCCGTCGGGTACGCGGGCCGACGTCGGCGCGCGGACACCACCGGACCGCGATTGCGCGCAGTAGCCAGCCGCGCCTCGCCTCACGCGCGCCGCGCGCCGCCCCACGCGCGTTGCGCGCCGCCCCACGCGCGCCGCTGGCGTAAGGTGACCTCGGTGGTGATACAGACCGCCGAGGCCTCGAGGCTCGACCGATGAGCGAACTGCTGCGAAAGAACGCCGGCGGCCGCGCGACCTTCCGAGCGCTGTTCGACGCCGGTGAGATGATCCTGGCTCCGGGCTGCTACGACGCCCTCGGCGCGCGGCTCGTGGAGGAGGCGGGCTTCCCGGCGGCGTACATGACCGGGTTCGGAAGCTCCGCCGCTCGGCTCGCAAGCCCGGACGTCGGCCTGATGACGCTCTCCGAGATGGTGGACAACGCGCGCCGAATCGCCCACGCAGTCGAGATCCCGGTGCTCGCGGACGCCGACACCGGCTACGGCAATGCGATCAATGTGATGCGGACCGTGCGCGAATACGAAGATGCGGGAGTGGCAGCGATCCACCTCGAGGATCAGATCATGCCGAAGAAGTGCAGTCACTTCGACGGCAAGCAGGTCGTAGCCGCCGGCGAGATGGCCTCTAAGGTCGCGGCTGCCGTAGCCGCCCGCCGCTCGCCGGACTTCCTCGTCATCGCCCGCACCGACGCGCGGGCGGTCGAGGGGCTCGAGCCGGCGCTCGAGCGAGCGGCGCTGTACCGCGAGGTGGGCGCCGATGCGCTGTTCGTGGAGGCGCCCCAGTCGACCGGTGAGATCGAGGCGATCGCCCGTCGCTTCCCCGACGTTCCGCTCCTGTTCAACTACGCCGAGGGCGGCAAGACGCCGCCCGTGACCTACGAGTTCCTGCGGAGCCTTGGGTTCAGGCTGGTCATCTTCCCGCTCAGCATGCTGCTCGCCGCGACGGCGGCGATCCGGTCGGCGCTGACCCGGATCAAGGCCGACGGCACGCCGGTCAACCTGCTCTCCTCACTGCCGGCGTTCGATGAGTTCCTCGAGTTCATCGGCGTCGACGAGATCCGCGAGCTAGCGCGGCGCTTCGCCGAGGGCGACTCGGGTTCCTGAGCCGGCGCGAGCGGCCTCCGGCACGCGAGCGGCACGGAGATTCCGGTGTGAGTCGCCTCCCGGTTTCGGGTAGGGCCGCCGGCGATGACCGCTCGGGAAGATGTCATGAGTTGACCCGACAAGCCGGGGACCGCCGTGTCGCCGTCGTCCTCATCACCCGTAACGGCGGGCAGCGTCTCGCCGCGGCGCTGCGGCACCTGACGGCTCTCCCCGAGCGGCCGCCGATCGTGGTCGTGGACAACGGCTCGACCGACGGGACCGCGGATACCGTCCGCCGCCGCTTCCCGGAGGTGACGGTGGTGGCGGCCGGCGCAAACCTCGCCGCCGCCGGACGCACGCTCGGCGTGCGGGCAGTCGATACGCCATACGTCGCATTCGCGGAGGACGACAGCTGGTACGCGCCGGGATCGCTGGCCCGGGCCGCGGACCTGCTCGACGCGCATCCAGATGTCGCCCTCGTCCAGGCGCATGTTCTCGTCGGGCCGGAGGAGCGCCCCGACCCGCTGCACGAAGACATGGTGGGAACCGCGGTGACCGACGCGCCGGGGCTGCCGGGGTACCCGATCCTCTCATTCCTCGAGGGCACGTCGATCCTGCGCCGGGAGGCGTACCTGGCGGTCGGCGGCTTCGACCCCCGCCTGTTCGCCGGCGGCGTCGAGGAGCACCTCGCGGCGGACCTGTTGAGCGCGGGCTGGAAGCTGCGCTACACGCCCGAGGTGGTGGCTCACCACCACCCGGACCACGCCGAGCCGCCGGGCTGGGTGCGCCGCGTGGGGGTTCGCAACACGCTCTGGTTTGCGTGGGGCCGGCGGCCGCCGCGGCCCGCCGTGCGCTGGAGCGTTCACGTGCTGCGCCAGTCCGGGCTACGCGTGGACACGATCGCGGGGCTGGCGATGGCCGTGTGCGGAGCGCCACGGGTGCTGCGTCGCCGGCGGCCGCTGCCCGGGGAAGTCGAGCTTGACATGGCGCGGCTCGACGAGTCCAAGCGACGGTCGCGGGCCCGCCGCTACTCGAAGGCTCGCGCCCGGCCGGCATGAGCGGCTCGATCGCGGTCGTCGTCGTCAGCCGCAACCGGTTGGCGCAACTGTGCCAGACGCTTCCCCGGCATCTCGACGACCCGGCGCAGCCGCGCGTCGTGCTGGTCGACGACGCTTCGACCGATGGCACCCCCGAAGCGGTGCGGCGGCGCTTTCCGGCGGTCGAAGTGATCACCCTTCCCGTGCCGCGCGGCGCCGTGGCCCGCAACGTCGGCCTGCGCTCCGTCGCAGAGCCCTACGTCGCCTTCTGCGACGACGACGCGTGGTTTGAGCCCGGTTCGCTCGGGCGCGCGGCGGCGCTGCTCGACGGGCAGCCGCGGCTCGCCGTGGTCAATCCCCGCATCCTGGTCGGCTCCGACCGCCAAGTCGACCCGGTGTGCGAGGAGATGGCGCGCAGCCCGTTGCCCGCGGCGCCGCAGCAGCCGGGCCATCCGCTGCTCAGCTTCATCGCCTGCGCGGTGGTCGTCCGGCGCGACGCCGCTCTGCAGGTGGGCGGCTTTTGCGAGCGCTTTCAGACCGGCGCGGAGGAGAAGCTCCTGGGTTGGGATCTCGCCGCCGCGGGCTGGCAGCTTTCATATGTACCCGAGCTCGTTGCTCGCCATTGCCCGCCCGGGCACGATGGCCGCCCGCGCCGGCGCGCCCAGACGCTCCGCAACGAGCTGTGGACCAACTGGCTGCGGCGCTCGCCCGCCGGGGCCGTGCGGGCGACGGTCCGGGAGCTCCGCGGCAGCCCGCTCGACACAGTCACCCTGCGCGGAATCGCCGAGGCCGCGGGCGGCGCCGGATGGGTCATCAGCCGGCGCCGGCGGTGCCCCGCGATCGTCGAGCAGTGGATCTCGCTGCTCGAAGAGGGCGCCGGATAGCGCCGAGCAGCACTCAGGAGAGCGCGGCCTGTACGTTGTCCGGGCCGTCGAACCGCTCGGCGCCGAGCGAGCGCAACTCCTCGACGATCTCCTCGGGCGCGTCGTTGCGTTCCGCCGTCTCGACGAGCTCCTCGCGGGAGGCGGGGTAGCTGATGCCCTTCAGATGCTTCTGTACCTCTATGGGGTTGACGTCCATGGCCGGCGAGGTACCCGGGGCAAGGCTCCGCAAACGGCCGGCGGCTCGCACGTCAAATGGCCGGCCCCGGCGGTCGCACGTGCTGGCGACCACGTTCGCAGCAGTCGACCGCCGCCCCCGTCCGCGACAATTCACGCATGTCGGAGCTGCGATCGTTTGGCGAGCTAGCGGTCGCTCCGGACGCCCGGCTTGACCTCCTGGCGCTGGCGATCGCCCAGGAATTTCGCGACGTCGACGGGGACTCGGCGCTGGAGACGCTGGACGATCTGGGCGCGGAGTTGGCCCACGCCGCGGCCCAGACCACCGGCGAGCCCGACGCCGTGGCGCGTTGCTGCGGCCAGCTGCTGGGCGTGCGCCACGGTTTCCGCGGCCGGTCCGAGAACTACGACGATCCGGACAACTCGATGCTCGATTTGGTGCTTTCGAGGCGTCGGGGCCTGCCGATCCTGCTTTCCGTGGTCTACATCGAGGTGGGCCGGCGCGCCGGGGTCCCGCTCGGCGGGATCGGCTTGCCGGGGCATTTCGTGGTGGCGCACTGCGAGGCCGGCCGACCGTTACTGCTTGATCCCTTCAACGGCGGTCAGCTCCTCAGCGCAGACGTCGCCGCCGAGCCACTGCGGCCCTGGCGTTCGCACGAGATCGCGATGCGGATGCTCAACAACCTCATCGCCGCGTACCATCGGCGCGCCAACCTGACCGCCGCGATCCACGCCGCGCGGATGCGGCTTCGCCTTCCGGCCGAAACCTCGCGGAAGATCGCCATCGAGGCCGAGCTTCGAGCTCTCGAGGCTCGCCTCAACTAGGCGAGCGGGCGTCGGCCGAAACATCTCGGTCCGATCGACTGATCGGGCGCTTGCGGGTCGCGAGCGCGGTCGACGGTGACGGGTGCGAAAGGCTAGGACGCGGGCGTGATCGAGTCACACCGGGTGGGCGACCCCGAGCGCTGACCGAGTTCGATCGCTCGGACCGCGCGTAGGTGCCGTGCCAGCGCGTCGTCCCCCACCGGTCTGGCCGGAAGCTCGACGACGAACGCCGTCGTGCCCGGGAAGCCGTGATTGGACCATGCTGTCTCCTCGCCGCTCAGGAAGGTCAGGCACGTCGCCCTCAGTCCCGACAGCTGGGCGTAGCGCCGCGGCACGCCCCGATCCCCGCCGGACAGGTCGACGAGGTCCATGTGCTGGTGGTACCAGATCGTCACCGCGGGTCTGATCCACCGCACGAGCCGCATCGCCGCCTGCGTTTCCGGCTCAGAGGCGGCGTATGGCCCGGAGCGGTAGGTCGGATCGCTGATCGGCCGCCAGCGGTACGGGAAGTTGCGGTTGAGGTCCACCCCGTGCGCGTTCTGGCGGCGGTCAGCCGCAGCCCCGTCGGGATTCATCTCCGGGACCAGCCACAGCTGCACACCGTCGGGTGGGCGCGTCCGCCTGAGCGCCGACGTGATCGCGACCCCGGCGCACTCGTTGCCGTGGATGCAGCCCACCACCAGGACCTTCCGGTTCGCCGTGTCGGGACCGACCGACCACGCGACGATTGGCCGCCCCTGCACCGAGCGGCCGATCACGATTCGCCGGGCAGCCGCCGACCCCGCGAGCATCACGTAGGCGAGCACCACGGGCAGCACAGCCGCCGCCACGGCACCACTCCGGGCGGGCACGGGCGCAAGGCTAGCGGCGCGCGGTCGAGGCCGCTCATCACCCGGTCGTCGCCGCGACCGCTTCCGGCCGCCCGTGCCCACGGGAGTGGCAAGCGTAAGATCGGCCGATGGCGCTAGGTCAGGACTCGCGCCGACGGCGCCGACGCGGTCTGCCCTCAGCTCCGGCGGCGCTGTTCGTGGCGCTGCTCTGCTTGCCCGCAGGCTGTGGCATGACGAAGCCGAAGGCCACCGCACAGGCGCCACCTGCCCCGCCGGCGAACGCGACCGCCCGCTTGTCGACGACCCCGACGCCGGCCATCGCACCGGCCGTAGTGCGAGCTTCCGCCCGTCCGGCGGTCAAGCCTCGCCCGGTCATCAAGCCTCGCCCGGCCATCAAGCCTCGCCCGGCCATCAAGCCTCGTCCGGTGATCGTGCCTCGTCCGGTGATCGAGCCTCCGATTGCGTGGGACCCGATCCCCTTCGGCGCCCAGCGCAAGGCGGAGACGGTCGCCTACGCCGAGCGACATTACGGCCTGGACACCTACCGGCTGATCAACCCGCACGTGATCGTCATCCACTACACCGACGGGCCCAGCTTCCTATCCGCCTTTGACATCTTCGCCGCCGACGTACCGGACAGCGAGCTGCACGAGCTCCCGGGAACGTGCGCGCACTTTGTGGTCGACACCGCCGGCGTGATCCACCAGCTCGTCCCGCTCGGGATCATGTGTCGCCACACCGTCGGCCTCAACTGGACGGCGATCGGGATCGAACACGTCGGCTACAGCGATCAGCAGGTTCTCGCCGACCCGCGCGAGCTGGCCGCGAGCCTGCGGCTGGTGCACTGGCTGCGCTGTCGCGTTCACATAACGATCGCCAACGTCATCGGCCACAACGAGAGTCTCACCAGCCCTTATCACCACGAGCTCGTGCCCTCGCTGCGCTACCAGACTCACGGAGACTGGGTTCGCGCCGATATGCAGGTCTATCGCCGCCGACTCCGGCAGCTCGGGGGGTGCCCGAGCCGAACGTAATCGGCGCCGGGTACCCTGTGCGGGAGACCGCGGACGCCCGGTGCTGCTCTACTGGGCGGCGCGGCGGCCGGCGTGAGGGCGCAGAGGTTGGTTTCCGACATCCTGCGGCGGTGCGCGCGAAGGCGGCCGGTTAGGAGGAGGCGATGCAGGCACCGAACAAAAAACTGGTCCTGGCGGCGATGGTCTTCGCCGTCGCCATGCTGTTCATCGACCAGACGATCGTCGCGCTGGCAGTTCCCCGGCTGCAGCATGACGTGCACGTGTCGCCCACGGAATCACAGTGGATCATCAACGGCTACCTGCTCGCCCTGTCCGCCTTCTTCGCCCTCGGAGGGCGCGTTGCCGACTTGCTCGGCCACCGACGGATGGTGGTGATCGGGGTGGTCGCGTTTGCTGTGTCCTCGGCGCTGTGCGGCGCGACGCCCAAGGGCTCGGTCGCAGCGGCGTGGCTCATCCTGTTCAGGGTCGTTCAGGGCGCATCGGCGGCGTTCCTCTTCCCGGCTGCCCTGGCCATCGTGGTCGACACGTTCGCGGTGGCCGAACGCGGCCGGGCCCTGGCCCTGTTCTTCTCGATTACCGGCGGCCTGACCGCCATCGGACCGATCGCGGGTGGTTACTTGACGCAATGGACGTGGCGGTCGATTTTCTGGATCAACGTGCCCGTGGCGATCGTTGCGCTCGTCCTGATCTACGCCTCGAAGCCCGCGCAGCGACCCCAGCACACTCCCCTCGACGTGAAGGGCGCGGTGCTTATCAGCGCCGGTATGGGGCTCGCGGTGCTCGGTCTTCAACAGGCGAGCGCCTGGGGGTGGACGAGCGTCGCTACGTGGGCCTGCCTCGCGGCGGGCCTGGCGCTGATCGCGGCGTTCGTGCGACTCGAGCTGAGGGTCTCGGATCCGCTCGTCCCCGTCCGGCTGTTCGCCGACCGGGGCTTCGCCGTCGACAACGCCGTGCTGTTCATGATTTCGATCTGCTTCGTCCCGCTGTTCTTCTTCGCCAGCCTCTATGCCCAGATCGCGCTGGGGAAGACGGCGTCGAACGCCGGGGTCTTCCTCTTGGTGTTCTTTCTCGGGTTCACGATCGCGGCGCAGTGGGGAGGCCGGATCCTCGATGCTCGCGGCGCCAGGCCGACCGTGGTGCTCGGTTGCGCCGTGGCCGCCGTGGGCTTCTATCTGTGGGGCTCGAAGCTCGATACGCTGTCGTTCAGCAAGCAGTGGTTCTATCTCGCCGTCGCCGGCGCCGGCATGGGCTTGGTGCTCGGGCCGGTCAGTGCCGACGCACTGAACCGCTCCTCCCGGACCGCCTACGGTGCGGTGACCGGGGTGACCCAGACCGTCCGTAACTTCGGCGGCAGCCTCGGTCTCGCCGTGCTCGGCTCGGTCCTCATCACCGAGACCACGTCTCGGGTCGTCACGACGTTGACCGGGTTCGGGGTTCCGCGGGCCGCCGCCACCGGCATCGCCCATACCATCTCGGGCGCGAGCGGCGGCGCCGGGGGCAGCGCGGCCGCGGCCCGGGCGCCGCACCGTGTAACGCAGGCCGTGCAGCTCGACTTCGCCCTGGCGACCCGCACAGTGGTCTACGGAATGGCGGTCGCGATGGCTATCGCGTTCCTGATCGCGGTGACCCGCCTGCCTGCCGGACGAGCCACGCAGGAGGCCGTGGCGGCCGATCCCTCTCAGCGCGGGGAACTGTCCCCGGGGCCGGCGGCCGTTTCCCGCACCCCATGAGCGCCCGCGCACCGGTGCACCGAATCACCGCCGCCCCGGTCGTCCCCGCCCGCGGGCGTGAAGCCGAACCGAGATGTCGCTAGCGCCGCCCCATAGATCTGCGGCTCAGAGGCCACCTCACTCGCATTCCCCCGTCGGCGGGCCCCGCGCGCGCGCCGGATCCTGGCGGCAATGGCTCGAGTCGGCCGACCGCGGGCGCACCTGCCTGGTCGTGCTCGCGGTCGCGATGGTGGTGTCGATCGCCGTCGTACTCAACGAGACCAACGGGGCCACTTTCAGCACCGACGAGTTCCTCTACTTCGTCGTCAATCGTGGCTTCGATGTCAAGACCGTGCTCAGCCCCCACAACGGCAATCTCAGCGCCGTCATCCGACTGCTCTACGCCGCGGTGTTCAAGGTCGCCGGGCCCGACTATGCCTTCTTCCGCATCCTTCTCGCGCTCGAGATCGCCGCCACGGCCGGGCTCTTCTACGTGCTGGTGCGCCGGCGCGTCGGGCCCGTGGCGGCCCTCGCGCTGACGCTGCCGTTGCTGTTCCTCGGCTCGTCCGCCGACGTCGCCATCAACACCATCGGGGTGCAGCACCTCCTCTGTCTGATCGCCTGCCTCGGCGCTCTGATCGCGCTCGAGGCCGACTCCCGCCGCGGCGATGTGCTCGCCTGCGCGCTGCTGACGATCGGCGTGGCGACGTTCTCGATCGCCTTCGCCTTCATCGCCGGAGCGGGAGTCAGCGTGCTGCTGCGCGAGGACCGCCGGCGCCGGGCCTGGATCTTCCTTGTCCCGCTCGCGCTCTACGTGCTCTGGTTGATCGCAGCACCGAAGTACAGCGGCCCCGGCTATCTCGGCACGACGTCGGTGCAGCTGACCAACCTGCTGCTCATCCCGAGCTTCATCGCCAACGCGGCCGCGGCCCTGGCCGCCGCGGTGACCGGGCTGAGCTATGACTTCTGGCAGACCGGCCCGGCGCAGGTGGTGACCTACTACACCTGGGGGATCCCCCTGGCTGCCGCGGCCGCCGTCGCGCTGGTCTGGCGCGTGCGCCGAGGCGGTCTCAACCCGTGGTTCTGGAGCTACCTGGCCATCCCCCTGGTCTTCTGGCTCTCGATCGTGATGACGATCGAGCCAAACCGCTATCCCAACTCGGACCGCTACATCTACGGAGCGGCGGTCGCCGCCCTGCTCCTCACCGCGGAGGCGCTACGCCGACTGCGTCTCAGCGGCGGCGCGCTGGCGGGCCTGCTGTGCGCGAGCGCGGTTGCGGTGACCGGCAACGCAGCCCAGCTGCGCGTCGACGGTTCGATCCGGCGCGCCTCATCGGCACAGGTGCGCAGCGTCCTGACCGCGGTCGAGCTGGCGCGTGGCCGCGTCGCGCCGAGCTTCCTCCCCTCCGCCCCATATCCCGCCCTGCTGTTCACGTGGGCAGGCGGTGTCGACCCCTATCTCGAGGCGGTCAAGCGCAACGGGTCGTTTGCCTTCTCCGTCGCGGAGCTCCGCCGGCAGTCGGAAGGCAACCGCGAGCTGGCCGACTCGACGCTCGCCGGGGCACTGCGGATTCATCTGCAGCCGGCGCCGAGATTCAACCCCACCGCGCGGTGCGTCGTGATCGCACCCGGCGCGCGAGGCCTGCACCGGTTCACCGTGCGACCCCCCGGGGCGGTGCTGCGCTCGGCCGCGGGCGGCGCCGTGACCGTGGGACGCTTCGGCTCGGTGCCGACCGCGAACGTCGGCGTGCTCCCGCCCCGGCGCGTCTACAGGCTGGTGATTCCACGCGACCGCAGCTCGGTGCCGTGGAACGTCTCCGTTCCGGCCGGCGTGCAGGCGGTCTGCCGCGAAAGCGCTGGCTAGAGCCCGGCCCGATTTCCGCTTAGTGATCCTCGGGGGCCGACCTACCCGGCCGCGCCTCCTTCTGACAACAAGTTTCACCCGCGCTGAGCGTTAAAGGAGTACACGGTCTCAAGGCAGGGACCACATCCATCTCCATAGGGGGCTCTTTCATGCGTAGGTTGTTAGGCTGCGGCATCGCGGCCGTATTCTCTGTGCTCGCGCTCCCGTCGGTGGCGGCGGCGCACTCGATCACCAGTTCGTCGCTGAGCTGCAATCAGCTCGACATCGGCTATACCGGCTTCGACGCGGGCGCTCGTGAGCCGATCGAGCTGACCTGGACGCTCGACGGAACCACGATCCGGACTCAGACGGTCTACACCAACGGAGCCAGTAACACGATCACCGTCTCCCCGCCGGATGTATCCGCCGATCAGGGCGACACGCTCGGCGTCACCGGGACGTGGAGCTACGACGGCGGCGGATCGTTCACCGATTCCGCGATCGTCTACTGCTCAAGCCCAGCGGGCCCCCAGGGCCCGGCGGGCGCACGGGGTCCCGCCGGTCCACAGGGTCCCGCCGGTTCCCAGGGTCCTACCGGCGGCCAAGGCCCCGGCGGCGGCCAAGGCCCTGCCGGGGTCCAGGGACCGTCCGGGCCAGCCGGCCCGCAGGGGCCTCCGGGGAAAACGACCGTAACGGTCAAGCGCTCCACCGGTCCGAGCTGTCCAGTGGTGACCCGCGGGCAGTTTCACCTGACCATGACGAACCAGGGCCATGCCACCGGCTCGACGACCCTGTCGGCGCGCGGACCTAAATCGGTCACCTCGATGACGATCCGGATCTTCGGATACAAGACCCGTCACGTGTTCACGCGCACGGTCTCCGGTCGCTCGGAGACGGCAATCATCGCACTGAACAACGCCCGTGTCTGGGGGCTGAATCGGGCTTACGAGAACACCACCTGGGGCACTCATAGAGTCACCGCCACGTTCACCCTCGCCTGCGGCGAGCAGATCGTGGACGCGATGGCTTTCCTCAATAACGATCGTCTCGTCTATCAGGTCGGCTGATCGCCGAGCGGCGGGTGCGGGCCGGCGCGAGTCTGGTCCGCCCCGCCGGCGGGCGAGTTGCGACCCCGCGACGGTCGCGATTGGTTCGCCACCGCGGCCGGGGGTCGCCCGCAGGTCAACCGTCGACGCGGGTCAGCCGATGGAGCCCACCCTCGACGATTAGGCTCACGCGGCGAACGGTTTCGGTCCACGCCGAGAGGAGCCGCGCCTGCGCCGGGCCGCCGGCGGGACGCGCCGTGGAGCGCAGACGGCGCGCCGGCTGAGGCGGGTACACGCCGGCCTCGCCGGTTGCCCCGCGGCGTCCAGCGCGCGCGACCGCCTCGTGATCGCGCGCCGAGGCCTTGCCCGCCTCGACCCACGCGAACCGGAATGCGAGCCCAGCGGCCAGGTAGAGAACGCTCGCCAGGTACTGCGCCGGGGGGCCCAGGCGGCGGCCGGCGAGTCGAGACGCCAGCCCGGCACGCACGGACCACTGGGCGGCGGCGAACAGCCGCCGGGGCCGGCCTCCGCGCAGCGCGTCACCCGTCCGGCCGAGACGGTGCTCGTTCATGCGCGACAACGCCAGCTCGACGAGCATCGCCGCGGTCTCGATCGTGCTCAGCGCCTCGCGCGTCGGGTGGCCGTCCGGCAAGCCGCTGGCCACGAGGGTGAGACGGGTCGCCGCGGCACCGGTTCCTGTCGCGGTGGCGACGAAGATCGGACCGAGGAATAGCCGGCTGCGTGACCACACCGGAACCGCGGTGGAGGCGAGCAGTACCCCGGTGTAGGAACCGAGGTACGAGCCCAGGAGCGCGCTGCCGGCACCAAGCGCGCGAGCTGCGCGCCCGCAATCGAGAAGATCGGCCCCTACCGCGCCGGCATCGCTGGCGCTGAACGCCATCAGGCACCACGCCCCAAGGTTCATCGGCGACCGCGGCTTGAACACGCGCAGCATGTTCAAGAAGCGCCCGGGGCGTCCGAGGTCCGCGACCAACAGCAGCGGAGCCGGGGCGACGAGGCCGAGCGAGACGGCGCGCGCGATCCGAGCGGAGCGGCGATCGCCAACCAGATCGCAGGCGAGGGCCGCGAAGGCCGCGCCTGACGCCGCGCCGCCGAACCAGAAGTACAGCGGCACCTCCCACGTCCACACCGGCGGCTTTATGAACGGCCCATGCGGCCGCGGGCACGGTGCATCGCGCATCTTGCGGTTCGCCTCGGCGACCAGCTCGGAGTCGACCTCCTCGGCGCCGTAGCGCGTATCGTGCTTGTAGAGGAAGCTCCACACGGCGTCTGCCCACCCGGGTCGGGCAAGCGCCACGCCAGCGCCGGCGCGCCGCCAGGAGCCGGGTGCTCCGCGCGTGCCGACGGCGGGGCGCATGTCCCGCGCCCCACCGCCGCGACCCGCCGCCCACACCCGCTCGCGCTCCGCGCTTTCGGCCGGCGGCTCCTCGGACGGCGCCGCGCTCGGAGGTGTAGGCATAGAGGTCAGCGGTCCCTCGGGCACCGGCACGGGTCCTCGCTCGTCGCTCACGAGCGCCGCCTGGCGATCGCGGTGCGCGCGCCCCGCCGGGAGCTCCGCTGGGCGGTCACGAACGCCAGCGCGGCGCCGGCCGCGGCCAGCAGTCCGGCACTCAGCGCCGCCGCCGTCGCCGGAACCGTGTTCTCCTGGATCGGGGAGTCGGCGTGGGCAGGAAGCCCGTAGCGCTCCGGCGGCTCGGTGAGCAGGAAGAACGCCCCCAGGCCACCGGCCAGCTCGTCGCCGGGATCGTCCCCGGCCCCGTACAGGTACGCACCGGTGAGCCCGCGGTGGTGTAGTTCGGCGACCCGCCGGGCGGCGAGCTCGACCAGCTCCTCATGGGGCCCGAAGATGATCGAGTCGGTTGGACACGCCTTCGCGCACGCCGGCTCGAGTCCATCCTCGAGCCGGTCGTAGCACAGCGTGCATTTGCCGGCGCGCCCGTCGATGTGGTCACGATCGACGACGCCGAACGGACACGACGGCACGCAGTAGCCGCACCCGTTGCAGACGTCGGGCTGCAGCACGACGGTCTCGAACTCGGTGCGGATCAGCGCCCCGGTCGGGCAGGCATCCAGGCAACCAGCGTTGGTGCAGTGCTTGCACACATCGGACATGAAGATCCACTCGCCCACCCCCGGCAACGTGGGCGCACCGTTGCCGCTCGCGGCCGCTGGCTCGCCCACTTGCACGACGTCGAGCGGCTGGCCGGGGCCGGCGTTCCCGCCGCCGGCCGCGGGGATGTCCGGAATGGAGCCGCCGCCGTTCGCGCGCACGGCCAGCTCGGCCTCGGCGCGCAGCTCGGGCGAGGGCTCGAGCATCTCGATGAAGCGCACGTGGCGCCAGGTCGAGGCCGACAGCTCGCCGGTATGGTCGTAGGAGCCGCCGGCCACGAACCGGGAGCCGTCGGCCGGGAGGTCGTTCCACTGCTTGCACGCGACCTCACATGCCTTGCAGCCGATGCACACCGTGGTGTCGGTGAAGAAACCCATGCGCTGCGCGCCCGCGCGATGGATCGCGATTTCGCTCTGACTGGCGCGGGTCGACTCGGTCATGGCGGCGTCTGCATCGGGTACTCGGCCAGGACGTCGTCGTCGTTTGGCTGGACGCGGTGATCGGCGCGGCGACCGGCGAGCTGTTCGGTGCTGGACCGGATCCGCCGTCCGGCACGGATGTCGCAGGAGAACGCCTTCGACTCCTGGATCAGGGCGTTGGGATCGCCGGAGAGCACGCCGAGATCGTTCGTCGAGTCGCCGGGATACGGGTCGCTGTAGCCCCAGTGCCACGGCAGCGCGACCTGATGAACGAGCTGGCCGTCGATGCGCAGCGGCCGGATCCGATCGGTGACGATCGCGCGGGCCTCGATCTCCGCTCGCTCGGTGAAGACGGTCATCCAGCCGCCATCCTCAATCCCGCGCGAGGCGGCCAGCACCGGGTCGATCTCGGCGAACATCTCCGGCTGGAGCTCGGCCAGCCAAGGCACCTTACGGCTCATTCCCCCGGCGGTGTGGTGCTCGGTCAGCCTGAACGTCGTGGCCACGAGTGGATAGCGCGGATCGGCGACGGGGTTGTACGGGTTCTCGGGACGCCTCCACCGAAGCGCGACCGGGTTCGACTCGAGGTCGGGATAGAGGAGGTTGTGCAGCGGCGACTCGATCGGCTCGTAATGGGTCGGCATCGGCCCGTCGTGGAGGCCGCTCGGGGCGAACAGCCAGCCGCGGCCGTCGGCCATCATGATGAATGGATCGTTGCCGGAGATCGCATCCATGCCCTTTGCGTCCTTGGGCGCCCGATAGTGCGGCGGCTTGTCGACCGGGAAGTCGGGAACGTCGTAGCCGGTCCACCTTCCCTGCTCCGCGTCCCACCAGATGTAGCGCTTGCGCTCCGACCACGGCCTCCCCTCCGGGTCGGCGGACGCCCGGTTGTAGAGCACACGCCGGTTGGCCGGCCATGCCCACGCCCACTCAGGCGAAACCCACCCGCCGCGCGGGTCGGCGATGTCGCCCGGGATGCGCCGCCGGGCCTGGTTGACGCCGTCGGCGTAGATGCCGGAGTAGATCCAGCACCCGCAGGCCGTCGAACCGTCCGACTTCAGCGAGGTGAACAGAGGGAGCGGCTCGCCGGTTCTCACGTCGAAGCCGTTGATCTCCTTCAGCACCGCTTCGACGTCGGGCTCGCCGATCTCCCCGTGCTCGGGGTACTCCCAGCTCAGGTTCCGGATCGACCAGTCCCGCTCGCGCGTTGAGTCCGCGTAGCGCGCGAGCACCCGCTTGGCGAGATGATGCATGAACCAGAGCTCGGAGCGGGCGTCGCCCGGCGGCTCGAGCGCCTTGTCCCTCCACTGCACGAGCCGGTGGGTGTTGGTGAAGGAACCTTCCTTCTCGATGTGCGTAGCAGCCGGCATCAGGAACACTTCGGTCTTGATCTCCTCCGTGCGCAGCTCTCCGCCGCGGACCTCGGGGGAGTCCCGCCAGAACGTGGCCGTTTCGATCTCGGCGAGGTCCCTGACGACGAGCCACTCGAGACTCGCCAGCGCGCGACGCTGGAGGCCCGCGTGCTGCGAGCCGACCGCCGGATTCTGGCCCATCACGAACAGTCCCTCGACGCCGCCGTCGAGCGCGCGCATCATCGTGGCGAAGTGACTGTGGTTGGCCGAGATCTGGGGCAGGGACCGAAATCCGAACTCGTTCTCGGCGCTGGCCGCCGGACCAAACCAAGCCTTCAGCAGCGAGACGATGTAGACGTCGTAGAACGACCACCAGCCGCGGTCAGACCCGCCCCGCTCGATGTAGCGCTCCAGCGTCACCTCCTCTTCGTCGGCGTGTGGCATCGGCAGATACCCCGGCAGGAGGTCATACAGAGTCGGGATGTCGGTCGAGCCCTGGATCGACGCGTGGCCGCGCAGCGCCATGATCCCGCCCCCGGCGCGGCCGACGTTGCCGAGCAGTAGCTGAAGGATCGACGCGGCGCGGATCATCTGCACGCCGGCGGTGTGCTGGGTCCATCCGACCGCGTAACAGAGAAGCGTCGTCCGCTCCCGCCCGGAGTTCTCCACGATCGCGTCGGCTACGTAGCGGAAGTCCTCCGGTGAGATGCCGCAGATGCGCTGCACCATCTCGGGCGTGTAGCGGCTGAAGTGCCGGCGCAGGATCTGAAAGACGCACCGTGGGTCCTGCAGCGTCTCGTCGCGCTCGGCCTCCCCGACCAACATGCCCGCCCCCGTGTGGTCCTCGAAGGCCATCGTCGAGTGCTCGCGGACCCCCGCCGCCGCCGGCACCTGACCGCCCTTGTAGCCCCACGTGGCGAGGTCGTAGACGCCGGTCTCCGGGTCGAACCCCGAGAAGTGTCCGCCGAGGTCCTCGGTGTCCTCAAAGCGCTCGTCGACGATCGTCGCGGCGTTCGTGTAGTTGAGCACGTACTCGTGGAAGTAGGCGCCGGACTCCAGCACGTGCCGGATCAGGCCCCCGAGGAACGCTATGTCGGTTCCGGCTCGGATCGGCACGTGGCGGTCGGCGAACCGACTGGTGCGGGAGAAGCGGGGGTCGACGTGAATGATCCGCGCCCCGCGCTCCTTGGCCTTCATCACCCAGCGGAAGCCGACCGGGTGCGACTCCGCCATCGACGAGCCCTCGAGCAGAATGCAATCGGCGAACTGAGCCGCCTGGAGGAAATCGGTCGCGCCTCCGCGGCCGAACGAAGCGCCCAGACCGGGCACCGTGGACGAGTGTCATATCCGGGCCTGGTTCTCGATCTGGACCGCTCCCATCGCCGTGAAGAACTTCTTGATCAGATAGTTCTCCTCGTTGTCGAGCGTGGCGCCGCCGAGGTGAGCGAAACCCAGCGTCCGGTTCACGCGCCGTCCCCGATGGTCGACGTCCTGCCATCCCCGCTCTCGGGCCGCGATGACTCGCTCGGCGATCATGTCCATCGCGCGGTCGAGCTCGAGCTCCTGCCATTCGGCGCCGCCCGGCGCCCGGTACTTGACCGTGGTCACGCGGTCGGGCTGCTGGACCAGCTGGCGCGAGGCCGAGCCCTTGGGGCAGAGCGTGCCCTGGTTTATCGGCGAGCGTGGGTTGCCTTCGATGTCGACGAGCTCCCCGCCGCGGGTGTACACGAGCTGCCCACAGCCGACGGCGCAGTATGGACACACGGACTCGGTCACCCGGAGCCCGGCCACCCGCGCTCCCGCTTCGCGCGTGGGCTTCGACGCGGCGCTTGGTCCGAGTCCCCAGTCCGCCGCGCGGCCTAACAGAGGCAGCCGGCGAAGGCGCTCAAATGAAGACGGGCGGGAGCCAGGCCGGCTCATGCGCGGCGGATCTTACCCGCGGCCGGGGTCGTAAATCAGCGCGCACGGACCGCCAAGGCACCGACGGCTCGCAGGCGCTGAGGGGGCGCCCGCCATAGCGGAGCTCGCGCGGGCGGCCACGGCGCTGGCGGGTCTCGGCCACGGAGCCCCGGACGCCGGCCGGCGGACGAGGCGCTCAGGCGGCGAGGGCCTCCGGCGAGCTGGCGTCGTATGCCGGGATCCAGGCCGCGCCGCGACCTTCCAGGTCGCCCCGCAGGCGCCGTCGCAGGGCGATCGCGATGTCCCGCCGCCAGGCGGAGAGCGGCGAGGCGAGGTGATTGCTCGTGCCGCGCGCCCGCGAGGTCAGGACGACCTGGCTGGCCCGCGGGCGCCGCGAGCGCTCGTACCGTGCCAGCGCCCGCACCGGATCGTCGGTCTCGGCGGCGAGCGCCAACGCCAGCACAGATCCGTCCTCGATCGCTTGGCAGGCGCCCTGCCCCAGGTAGGGCAGCATCGGATGCGCGGCGTCGCCCAGGACGGTGACACGGCCCCGCGTCCAGTGCGGGATCGGGTCCCGGTCATACAGCGCCCACTTGTACCAGACGTCGCCCGCCGAGAAGATTCGCAGCAGCGACTCGTGCCAGCCGGCGTAGCGCTCGAGCACCTCGTCGCGGTCGCACTCGGTCACCCACGACTCGTGCCGATAGCCCTCGTCATCGTAGTGGCAGACGACGTTGACGAGCTCGTCGCGCCGCACGGGGTAAAGCACCACCGTGCCGTGCGGACCGAACCATTGCGCGTTGTCGCTGGCCGGCGGAGGCCCCGGGACCGCCGCCACGGGGACGACGCTGCGATAGCAGATCTTGCCGGTGAACCGCGGCGCGTCGGCGCCGAACAGCGATGCCCGCACCGCCGAGTGAATTCCGTCGGCGCCGACGATGACATCGGCCTCGATCGCGCTGCCGTCCTGGAACCGGGCGCTGGCGACATCGTCGTCGGACTCGACGCCGGTGCAGCGTGCCCCCAGCGTCACCACTCGAGCCGGTAGCGAACCGGCGAGGACGTCGAGCAGGTCGGCCCGGTGCACGGTCGCACTCGCGCAGCCGTACAGCGCGGCCTGCTCACGCTGGCTCGTGCGCGAGATCACCCGGCCGGTGCGCCAGTTGTGCGAGACCAGCCACTCGCAGCGGCCGGCGACCCCCCGCACCGCCTTCTCGAGCTCGAGCGCCCGCAGCACCTTCATCGCGTTGGGCCCGAGCGCCACCCCGGCGCCGATCTCCCGCAGCTCCGGCGCCGCCTCATACACGGCGAGCTCCACACCGCGCCGGTGCAGCGCGCGCGCCGCGGCCAGACCGCCTATGCCGCCGCCGATGATCGCCACCCGCGTCATTTCAGCCGCACTCCCGTTGTATTGCGCTCTGCGCGGTGCGCTGGGCCGCGTCGCTGGCGTTGATTGTACGGGCCTCTCCCTGCGAGCCACGGCGAGCGGCCGGCGAAGGCTTCACGCCCCGAAGAGACGCGGAGTAGCGCACGAAGCCACAACGCGCTCAGCCATCCGAACCCGTCACGATCGAGACGCGCTGGAGAACACCGCCGCGTCCGGCGAAGATGGCACGCCGCGAAGGGCGGCGACGAACGGCATCGACGCGGTCGGCCGTCCAAATCCATCTCACCGTCTGGCGGGCGGACTTTTCTCGTAAGCGACTTGGCGGTGAGCGGCGGCAGGAGAGTCTGCCGCCGCTCGCTCCGCTGTCGCCGCCTAGTGGTTGTTGGTGAGGTCCTCGGCCGCCCGACTCGCCGCCCGCGCGTTGACCTGTCCGGCGCTGACCAGCTCGTGCAGCACGCTGCGCTGCAGCTCAAAGCTCTGCACCGCGACGTCCGAGGCCAAGTCGATCGCCTGACGCGGATCGATCACCGCCTGAGGAATGAACGCCTGATAGCCACGGCTCACCGCGCGGATGTACTGCCCGACCGCCTCGCGGCTGGTCTCGTTGGCCTGCTGAAGCTGCCGCTTGACTTCGTCGGCCTGCTCCTGTGCCTGCTCCTGATAGCGATCCTGCAGCTCGGCGAAGCGATCCTGGTCCTGGCGAATGCGTGTCTCACTCTTCGTTGGCACGGTATGCCCTCCAATCGTTGCGCGTGACGAGCCGACCCGCGGCAGCCTCGCCACGCAACTATTCAGTCAGTACCGGCGGCCCGGGCATTGCCGTTGACATTGCGAAACGCAATCGGCCCCCGTTCCCCGGCACCAGAGACGCCACTTAGCGTGGCCGGGTTCTCTTTTTGCGAGTGCTGCTAGTGAAAATCGCGGCGGACCGAGCGTCAAGCGAACCGCCCGAGCGCCCCCCACCTGGGGGGTCATCGGCGCAGCGCGGCATTCGGTGTTCGGCCTTTGCGCGCACGGCGTTGCGCCATCGCCGCCTCGGGCCTCGTCTCCCTACCCACAAGCACGTCCATACGTGGCGATCAGCACCCCCTTGCTCGTGGTGCTGCTGTCGAGCAGGCGGAGGGATGCCCGCGTGCCACCGGCGAGCAGCCGCCGGCCGGTGCCCAGCACGACAGGGGCGATCATCAGCAGATACTCGTCGATCACGTCGGCGGCCATCAGGGAGCCGATCAGCACTCCGCTACCCATGATCACCAGATTCGTGTCCGCGGTCTCCTTGAGATCCGCGACGGCGGCCGGAACATCGCCGTGCAGAAGAGTTGAGTGCGGCCACTCGAGCCTCGTCGCGGGGTTGCTCGAGGCGACGTACTTGCGGGCCTGGTTGAGGGCGTCCTTGAACGGGCCGCCCCGAGCGTTCCAGGACGCCAGCAGCTGCTCGTAGGTGTGCCGCCCGAACAGAAACGCCCGATCCCCTCCCATCCGCTCACCCATCTTGGCGACGGTCGCCTCGTCGCCGTACGCGACGCCCCAGCCGCCGTGCTCAAACCCATCCCGCGTGTCCTCGTCAGGTCGGCCCGGTCCCTGCATCACGCCGTCGAGCGACACCCAGTTCATCACGATGACCTTTCCCATCTCCTCTCCTTTCCGTCTCAGCGGCGCGATCCTGGATCCGCCGCCCTGGGATTCCGAGATCCAGGCGATTCGGCCCTTCACTCCCGGCAGGAATCCCAGCGGCCGAGGTCGACACGCCATGGACCGGACGCGCTCGTCCGTTGCGGAGGATCCCACCGTCCGGACAACGGAGGCCAAGCGCGGCGCCGCGGGTGGAAGCTCCCTGAGAACCCGGCGGCTGTTCGCTATATCGGGGAGACAGGATTTGAACCTGCGACCGCCCGGCCCCCAGCCGGGTGCGCTACCAGACTGCGCCACTCCCCGTGGTACCGAGGATTCTAGGCCCAACCGCCGGGCCGTGGTCGACGCGGGCATGCCAGACTGTTCCGAGAAGCTTGCGAGACGCGGCGACGGTGGGGCAAACTGTCATCGTCGCCGGGCCGTGCTCAGCTGGCGACGTACCCTGCGGTGGTAGCTCAATGGTAGAGCCTCGGCCTTCCAAGCCGATTATGCGGGTTCGATTCCCGTCCGCCGCTCTTCTATAGCCGGAGCTCCGTCCCGGTCCTCGAGTGCCGAGCTCGCATCGCGCGAGCTGCCGGTGGCCGGCGGGCGGCCGACCAGCGGTTCACGAGCGCGGCGTGGCCCGGGAGCGCCTGTCGTCGAAGCCCGCGAGGCCCATCCGCCGGGCCTACTCCCCCATGACCTTGATGACGAGTCGCTTCGCGCGCCGGCCGTCGAACTCGCAGTAGAAGATCTGCTGCCAGGGGCCGAGGTCGAGGCGACCGTCGGTCACCGGGACGATGACCTGGTGGTGGACGAGGAGGTTCTTGAGGTGGGCGTCGCCGTTGTCCTCTCCGCCGCGATGGTGGCGGTAGTCCCCCGGGCCGGGGAGCAGCTCGCGCGCCACGTCACCGTCCGGCGGCTGCCAGGTCGGGGGCGCCAGCTTATCGAGCCATTCCAGCGCGTCGGCGTGGATGCCCGGCTCATCGTCGTTGACCCACACCCCGGCGGTGATGTGCATCGCCGAGACGAGCGCCATGCCTTCGGAGATCGCCGCGGCGCGGACAGCTTCCTCCACGTCCTCGGTGATGCGGACGAACTCCCGGCGGCGCTCGGTCTGAAACGTGCGGTAGACGGTGTGGGAGCGCATCAGCAGGGCAGCCGGGTTGGAACCGGATTCACGGCTTTGAGACGGTGCAGCAGGGGAGCCGGGATTCGAACCCGGATTCACGGTTTTGGAGACCGCGCGCATAACCATTAACTCACTCCCCTGGGGGTCTCTGGCGATGGTATCGGCCAACCGGGAGCCGGCGCGCTGAGCGCGCCATCGCCAGTGCGGGCGGAGGGACTCGAACCCCCACGGGCGATGCCCACCGGCACCTAAAGCCGGCGCGTCTACCGATTCCGCCACGCCCGCGCGGATGCGATTCTAGGGATTGGGCGCGCGGCTCAATCGCGTCAGCGGGGGCGCGCAGTCAGTAAGGTTCCGCAACGTGGCCAAGACGGTGACGCCCGGCTACAAGGTGGTCTACCCCAACCGCGAGAAACCGGCCAGCAGGCTGACGAGGCTCGCGGTGGCGGTGACCCTCCTGGCGTCCGCCGCAGTGCTGCTGCTCGTGACCGTCGGCGGGTGGTCGAAGCTGCAGGGCTTCAAGGGCGTGAGCCTGGTCTGGTCCTTGGCCTATGTCGTGATGGCGTTCTACATCTTCGCGCGATGGTCCCGCGGCCTTCTGCCGATCGCATCCGCGCTGGCCATGCTGCTCTTCGTCGTCGCGGTCGTGGCGGGGCTCGGCGTGACCGGGACGAGCTGGTTCGACCGAAACCACTTCGGCTTCGGCGCGCCGGAGACCATCTTCGGTGGTCGGGGGCTGAATCCCAGCCTCCTCGGATTTCTCACCGTGTTGCTCGTCCCCGTGCAGGCGCTGCTGATCTTTTTCGCCATGGTCGGCTTCATCCAGGCGTGGAACGTCGAGACCGAGGTTCCCGACGATGACCTCAGCCGACGGGGAGGCACCTCGGCCACCCCGCATCGCGGAGCGCCAGCGACCACCTAGTGTCCCACGACTCGTCGAGACGCGGCGACCCGCGCCACGGCGGCTCGGCTCCAGGTCCCGGGGTCCGGGCCTGGTCCGGGAGTTCGCGAACGTGGTCACCGAGCGAGACGGTCAGCTCGACGGACACGGGGCCAAAGTCCTCGCCCCGGGGCAGCGGGCAGCTCGATCTCCGCTGACTCGGCCGGATACCGAACTCGGCGGACGCCGGGGCGGACTCCGGCGCGCCGGAACGCTTTGAGCGGCGCGGCGCCGTCCAGCGGGCTTAGCGCAAGTGGCCCTGTCGTGCCTTACTTGACCTTTCGATAGATCAGGTCGAAGTCGGTTTCGTAGTTCTCGCCGACCTTGGCCTTCTCCCAACGACCGACGATCGTGTTGCCGTCATCCTCAAATCTGCCGGTGAAGCGCTGCGGGAAAGGCTCGCCCGTGCGCCATAGCCGCCACTCGCCGTTACCGATGCTCATCTCGTAGACGCGGCAGACCCCTCGATCGTCCGAGTAGAGCTGGTAGTAGGTCCCGTTCGCGGCGTCACATCCCATGATCTTGATTACGTCAGGCGCCTCGGGCAGTTCTATCGTCGCGCGCTCGACCAGGTGGGCACCGGAGTCATGCCACTCGATCGTGGCCCGCGCCTGCCCGGGCCAGGGCTCGCCTCCCGGCGGGATCGCCTCCAGGGCCCACTGTCCAACCAACGGCTCCATCTCCTTCAGCGCCTTCTCCGCGGTGGGCTGATCCATCCCTCTCACCTCCTCTAGTCGGCTCGCTGGTAGACCTGGACCTGGACTCCGTCGGAGCCGACCTGTCTAGATTCGGTGAGCCTCAGCTTCAGCCGGTCGATCCCATCGGGGAAGAGGCGCTTGCCGCGCCCGAGCACGGTTGGGAAGACCATCAGCCGAAGCTCGTCGACCAAGTCGGTCCCCAGCAGCGTGCCCACCAGGGTGCCGCTGCCGGCGACCAGGATGGCACCGTGGGTCTGCTCCTTTAGCTCTGCGATCGCTCCGAGAACATCGCCTGCGATCACAGTGGTGTTCTGCCACTTAGGATCCTTGAGCGTGTTTGAGACGACGTACTTCGGGGCGCGATTGATCTTCTCGGCGAAGTCGCCCTCACGCGAGGGCCACGCGGCCGCAAACCCGTCGTAGGTAACCCGACCGAACAGCTGTACCTCGGCTTCCATCAGCTCGTCGAGCTTGAACTTGTTGCCCTCCTCGCCGCGGTCGTACTCGAAGGTCCAGCCGCCGTGCTCGTAGTCCTCGGCTCCACCGGGGTCCTCGAACACCCCGTCGACCGAGACAAACTCCGTCACCACCAGCTTCCCCATCGCACGCCTCCTTTCCACATTTGCAACCCAATGACCGGCGCCGCATCCCGAACTCATCGATCACCCGGTTCCGACCCGACGAGCTCGGAGATCCCATCGAGCGACAGCCTTCGACCACGGCATTCCCGCGCGTGGGCCGCGCGGATACCGCGGCGTTCGGGGCTGACGTCTGCTTCCTGTCGCTGAGAACCCTGGTCCGATGAGTGTGGCCTCCTCCGGCAGTCTCCTACAGCAGGATTGCGAGACAGAACGGAGCGGAGATGAGCAAGCTGAGTCTCAGCATCACGATGTCGCTGGACGGCTACGTCGCCGGCCCAGACCAGAACGAGGAGAACCCACTCGGCGTCGGCGGGATGGAGTTGCACGAGTGGGTTTTCCCGCTCAAGGCGTTCCGCGAGATGCACGGCCAGGAGGGAGGCGAGACCAACGCCAGCTCTGCTGTCGTCGAGGAGCGCCGGGCAAACATCGGGGCCACGATCATGGGCCGCAACATGTTTGGGCCGATTCGTGGTCCGTGGCCGGATGAGTCCTGGCGGGGCTGGTGGGGCGAGGATCCTCCCTACCACCACCCGGTATTCGTGCTCACCCACCATCCGCGCGAGCCGCTTGAGATGGAGGGCGGCACAACGTTCCACTTCGTCATCGACGGGATCGAATCGGCGCTCGCCCAGGCCAAGGTCGCCGCACGGGGACTCGACGTCTGGCTAGCCGGCGGCGCCTCGGTGGTCAACCAGTACCTGGCCGCACGGCTGGTTGACGAGATCGACGTCTCGGTCGCACCGTTGATCCTCGGCGCGGGCGCCCGCCTATTCGAGGGGCTCGACCCCGGGACGCCCACGCTAAATCAGATCAGGGCCGTCGACGCTCACGGCGTCACACACATCAAGTACCAAGCCAGCTGAACAATCTTGACCAAGCCGCGCGTTCTCGGCGCAGATCCCCCTCAGACCTCCGTCGCGCGGAACGAGGCTGACACCGGATCGCAACGGAGAGTGCCGCCTTGTGGCCCAGCACCCAGGGCCGCGATATTTCTGCTTCAGGAGCGAGCGGATCCGAAGCGGCAGCAGGATCTCGCCAGCACTGGATGCTCGAGCGTCTTACGGTCAATCGCGACCGACGTCGGAGAATCGACCGTGCTGCTCGATGTCCGGACGGTCGACGCGCGGGTCGAGCACTTGTCCAAACTCCGGACAGGCCTCGTTACGGCACTCCCATCGCTCAGGGGGCGCGGCGAGCGCGAGAGTGGCGGGCTGGCCGCAGGTCGGGCAGATGGGCGACGACGTGCTCACGAGCGGCAAGCCTAACGCCGTCGGTGGTGCGAACGACGCCTCTGCTGCAGCACGCGGCATTCACCAGTGCTTCTCGTTTTTGCGGCAGCGCAGCGTCGCTGCCGCCTCCGTTCGTTGTCTTCGGGCGCCCGCGCGGGCTGTCGCATCTCGCGCCTGGACTCAGCGTCCCGCTGCTTTGCCTAGGCCACGAACACCTTCGCGTGACGAGCCGGCGTGCGAATCGTCGCAGTGGGGCGTTCAGGGAGCGTGGAGCTCGTGGATCACGTAAGGACTATGCACCAGAAAGCCGTCGGGGTCCTCGTTGGCCTCGCGTAGGACGGCGGTCATGGCCTCTTGCACTTCGATCTCGGCGCCGGCCGCCTGGAGCGCAGGGCGGACAGCGAGCGCCACGGGATGCTCCTGGCCGGCAGCGACGTAGGCCTCTGGGGAGCTGTCGCGGATTGCGAGCTCGGCGGGGACCGTCGACTCAAGAGTAAGCCCCGCTTCGCTGGCCAGCCGATCGACTGCGGCCTCGTCGGACCACGGAAACCGCTCAGGTGGCTGTGTCTGGGCCACGCGTCGGACGATGCGACCCAACGCTGCCAGCATCGCGTCGATCGGTCCCGACGGCACCCAGGCACTGAGAAACACGCGCCCGCCGGACCGCACGACGCGCCGAACCTCACGCAAGGCACCGGCCGGGTCCGTGGCGAAGATCACCCCGAAGACAGATAGAACGACGTCAGCAGCGCCGTCAGCCACCGGTAGGTCGAGCAGGTCCCCCTCGCGGAAGTCGACCTCCGCCCGGCTTGCCCGCGCTCGCTCGCGCGCTACATCAAGAAGCCGTGGAGCAGCGTCTACCCCGACAACCCGCGCACCACGGGACGCGGCAATGAGCGCAGCATTCCCCGTCCCACACGCGAGGTCGATCACCTCGTCGCCCCGCCGCAGCGCCGCTCTGTCCGCGACTGCCAGCGCGACCGGCTCAAGCTCCGCCGCGACCCTCTCGTAGTTACCTGCGCCCCAATCGACCATCGCCACAATCATGAACCAAGAGGCGATGGGACGCGGTGGCCAAGAGCTCGCTCGCCACCACCGTCTTTCTGGCCGGACATCCGGTTCTGCGTTCGGCTACACGCGAAGCCTGCGACACCCCGGGCCGCGACCCTCGTGCGTGAGAACGCGGAGCAGTGTTCGACCGCCCTCACGCGCTCTGCTTATCTGAACGGTGTTGGGGTGTCAAGGCCTCCGGTGGCGCGGGTGGGTGGTTGGGGTTTGGCTCCGTGGGCGCCCGGGCTTATCTGGGCCGTCGATCGCCGGTGTGGCGGTCGCGACGTGATGGTTGATCGGTCATCCCGCGGGGATGGTCCGGCCGCTCGGTCTCTGTCAGGACCGCCACGCTGTGGGTGTCA
>JAFAXX010000130.1 GCA_019240655.1 Solirubrobacterales bacterium | reverse complement strand
GTCCGGTGAACCGTGGCGTGGAGCTCTCCGCCGAGGCGATCGACTCGCCGCAGGCGCTGATCGGCGCGCAGGTGAAGGCGGGCGTGGCCGTGCGGATGGCTGTCCTCTACGAGCTCCTGGTCGGTGCCCCGGCGCTGGCGGCGGTGGCGTGATGGCCCGTGTGCCGAACCTGCCCTCCGGCCCGCGGCTGCACCACCGGCCGGCCCAGCCGGTCGAGCTGCTGATCCGCGGCGCCCACGTGATCGACCCCCGCGGCGACCTCGACGAACCTCACGACATCCTGATCCACGCCGGCCGGCTCGCCGAGCTCGGCGCCCCCGGCTCGCTCCCGGCCCCGGCCGGCGGCGACGTGCTCGAGGCGGCCGGCCGCCACGCGTTTCCCGGATTCGTCGATCCCCACGTCCATCTGCGCAGTCCGGGCGAGGAATACAAGGAGGACATCGAGAGCGGCACCCTCGCCGCCGCGGCGGGCGGGTTCTGCGCCGTGATCGCGATGCCGAACACCGACCCGGTGGTCGACGCGGAACCGATCCTCAGCTCGCTCACCGCCGCCGCCAGGCGGCACGCCCACGTCCCGGTCGGGTTCCTGGCCTCGATCACCCGCCGGCTCGCGGGCGAGGAGCTGACCGAGATGGCGGAGCTGCGCGACGCCGGCGCGCTCGGGTTCACCGACGACGGGCGGCCGCTCGTCTCCGCCGGCATGCTGCGCAAGGCGCTTCAGTACCAGCGGCTCGCCGGCGGGGTGATCGCCTTGCACGAGGAGGACCCCGAGCTCTCCCGCGACGGGGTGATGCACGAAGGCGAGGTTTCGGCTCGGCTCGGGCTGGCCGGGATCCCCTCGCTCTCAGAGTCGACGATGGTCGCCCGCGACGCCGCGCTCGCGCGCTATGAGGACGCCCGGGTGCACTTCCAGCATCTCTCCTGCATCGAGTCGGTGGAGGCGCTGGCCGAGGCCAAGCGCCGCGGCGCCCGAGTGAGCGCGGAGGTCTGCCCGCACCACCTGACCCTGACCGACGAGGTCGTCCACACGCTCGACAGCCGCTTCAAGATGAACCCGCCGCTGGGCACCGAGGAGGATCGCCGGGCGCTCGTCGCCGCGCTGCGCTCGGGGGTGATCGACTGCGTGGCCACCGATCACGCGCCCCACGCCGCGCACGAGAAGGAGGTGCCCTTCGAGGAGGCGCCGATGGGCACCACCGGTCTCGAGACCGCGTTTGCCGCGCTCTACACCGAGCTCGTGATGTCCGGCGAGCTCGACCTCGGCACGCTGATCGAGCGCATGAGCGCCGGCGCGGCGCTCTACGACCTGCCGACGCCGCGGATCGCTCTCGGCCAGCCGGCGAACCTGTGCCTGGTGGACCTCGAGGCGCGCTACCAGGTCGGCGCCGACGGGTACGCCAGCCGCTCGTCAAACAGCTGCTTCCACGCGCGCACCGTGCACGGGCGCGTGCTCCTCACCCTCGCGGCGGGGACGGTGGCCTTCCGGGCCGGGATGCTCTCCCAGGCGCGGGCGCTGACGTGAGCGAAGCCACCGCGTACGTGCTGCTCGCGGACGGCGCCCGGTTCGACGGGATCGCCTGCGGCGCCGACCGGCCCGCGGTCGGCGAGGTCGTCTTCACCACCTCGATGTCCGGCTATCAGGAGGCGATGACCGACCCGAGCTACGCCGGCCAGCTGATCGCCTTCACCTACCCGCAGATCGGCAACTACGGCGTCTCGGCCGAGGCCAGCGAGTCCGACCGGGTCCACGCCCGGGCCGCGATCATGCGCGCCGCGGTCAATCGCGAAGACGCCCCCGGCGCCGAGCGCGGCTGGCTCGACTGGCTGAGCGACGGCGGCGTGGCGGCGATCACCGACGTGGACACTCGCGCTCTGGTCCGCCACATCCGCGACGCCGGGGCGATGAAGGGCGGCGTCTTCCCGGCGAGCGTCCCGGAGGTCGAGGCGCGCGAGCTGATCGCCGCCGAGCCGGAGATGCGCGGGCGCGACCTGGCGCGCGCCGTAACACCGCCCCGGCGGACCGTCCTCGAGGGACCTCCGGGCGGCCCGCGAATCGCGATCATCGACACGGGGGTCAAGCTGTCGATCGTCCGGAATCTCCGCGAGCGCGGCGCGACGCTCGAGCTGCATCCGTGCAGCGCCGACGCCGGCGAGCTGCTCGCGGGCGATCCGGACGCGATCTTCCTGGCCAACGGCCCCGGTGATCCCGGCGCACTCGACTACATCGTCGACACCGTCCGCGAGCTGGTCGGCCGGCGGCCGGTTTACGGGATCTGCCTCGGCCACCAGCTGCTCTGCCGCGCGGTCGGCCTCGAGACCTACAAGCTGCCGTTCGGACACCACGGGGCCAACCACCCGGTCAAGGACCTGACCACTTGCCGGATCGAGATCACCAGCCAGAACCACGGCTTCGCCGTGCTCGGCCCCGACGGCGCGCGGACGATCGACCGTGACGAGGCGGTCCGCTGGGAGACCGATTTCGGCGCCGCCGAGCTGACCCACATCAACCTCTACGACCGCACGGTCGAGGGGCTGGCCCTGCGTGAGGTCCAGGGCGCCACCGTCCAGTACCACCCGGAGGCCGGCCCGGGGCCGCACGACGCCCGCTACCTGTTCGACCGGTTCCTACACGAGATCTCCGCCGTCGCCTCCCACTGATGCACCGCGACGACTCGACACGATCCACATCGCCTCCCGCTGATGCCCCGCGACGACTCGACACGATCCTCCTGATCGCCTCCCACTGATGCCCCGCCGCGAAGACCTCCACAAGATCCTCCTGATCGGCTCGGGACCGATCGTGATCGGCCAGGCGGCGGAGTTCGACTACTCGGGCACTCAGGCCTGCCGGGTGCTGATGCAGGAGGGCTACGAGGTCGTGCTGGTGAACTCGAACCCGGCGACGATCATGACCGACCCCGAGGTCGCCACCGCCACCTACATCGAGCCGCTGCTCCCCGGTCCCGTGGCCCAGGTGATCGCGCGTGAGCGCCCGGACGCGCTGCTGCCGACGCTCGGCGGCCAGACCGCGCTCAACCTGGCCAAGGTCCTGCACGACGACGGCACCCTCGCCCGGCACGGCGTAGAGCTGATCGGCGCCGATTACGAGGCGATCGACCGCGCCGAGGATCGCGAGCGCTTTCGCCAAACGATGACCGACGCCGGCCTCCGGGTGCCGCGCAGCGCGATCGTGCGCACGGTGGCCGAGGCCTGCGAGGCGGTGGCCGAGGTCGGGCTGCCGTTCATCATCCGGCCCGCCTTCACGCTCGGCGGCACGGGGGGAGGCGTGGTCCGGGACGAGCATGACCTCGCCCGGCTGGTGGAGCGCGGCCTCGCGGCCTCGCCTATCGGTCAAGTCCTGATCGAGGAGTCGGTGCTCGGGTGGGGCGAGTTCGAGCTCGAGGTGATGCGCGACCGCGCAGACAACGTGGTGGTCGTCTGCTCGATCGAGAACCTCGACCCGATGGGCGTTCACACCGGCGACAGCGTCTGCGTGGCCCCGCAGCAGACGCTGACCGACAAGCAGTTCCAGGCGCTGCGCGACCAGGCGATCACGGTGATCCGCGCGGTCGGCGTCGAGACCGGCGGCTCGAACGTCCAATTCGCGGTAAACCCGGCCACCGACGAGATCGTGGTGATCGAGATGAACCCGCGCGTGTCCCGCTCGAGCGCGCTGGCCTCGAAGGCCACCGGCTTCCCGATCGCCAAGATCGCCGCGCGCCTGGCCGTCGGCTACACGCTGCAGGAGATACCCAACGACATCACCAGCGCCACCCCGGCCAGCTTCGAGCCGGCGGTCGATTACTGCGTCGTCAAGTGGCCGCGGTTCGCGTTCGAGAAGTTCCCCGGCGCCGAGGCCGGCCTCACCACGCATATGAAGTCGGTGGGCGAGGCGATGGCGATCGGCCGCACGTTCAAGCAGGCGTTCGCCAAGGCGTTGCGCTCCCGGGAGCTCGACGCCCGGCCCCGCTCGCCCGCCGACGACGAGACGCTGCTGGACCTGCTCGCCCGGCCCGGCGCCGAGCGCTTCGACCACGTGCTCGAGGCGCTGCGCCGTGGCCTCGATCCCGCCGAGGTCCACCGCCGGACCAGCATCGATCCCTGGTTCCTGCACGAGCTCGCCGACCTGGCCCGCGACCCCGACGCGCCGTTCGCCGGGGAGCGCACGTTCAAGTCGGTCGACACCTGCGCGGCCGAGTTCGCCGCGCAGACGCCGTACTACTACTCGGCCTGGGAGCGCCCCGGCCGCAACGGGACGCCCCACGAGGTCGACCGCGGCCGCCGTCCCAGCGTGATCATCCTCGGTTCGGGACCGAACCGGATCGGCCAGGGGATCGAGTTCGACTACTGCTGCGTGCACGCCGCGCAGACCGTGCGCGAGCTCGGTCGTGACGCGGTCATGATCAATTGCAACCCGGAGACCGTCTCGACCGACTACGACACGTCCGATCGGCTGTACTTCGAGCCGCTGACGCTCGAGGACGTGATGGGAGTATGCGCGCTCGAGCAACCCGAGGGTGTGATCGTCCAGTTCGGCGGCCAGACGCCGCTGAAGCTGGCCGCCGGGCTGCACGCCGCCGGCGTCCCGATCCTCGGCACGGGGATCGAGGCGATCGACCTGGCCGAGGACCGCTCGCGCTTCAGCGCCCTGCTCGAGCGCTGCGGCTACCGGGCGCCCCCCTACGCCACCGCCAAGTCCGAAGCGGAGGCGCTGCAATGTGCGCCCAAGGTCGGCTTCCCGCTCCTCGTTCGTCCGAGCTACGTGCTCGGCGGGCGGGCGATGGAGATCGTCTACAGCGTCGAGGGACTGCTCGACTACCTGGAGCGTGTGGGCACCGAGCCGGGCGCCGCGATCTACCTCGACCGCTTCCTCGAGGACTCGATCGAGGTCGACGTCGACGCGCTCTGCGACGGCGACGCGGTGTGGGTGGCGGGGATCATGCAGCACGTCGAGGAGGCCGGGATCCATTCCGGCGACTCCGCCTGCGTGCTCCCCCCGCACTCGCTGGGCGCGGAGATGCTGACCCGGCTACGTCGCGAGACCGCGGGCATCGCCAGGGCGCTCGGGGTGGTTGGCCTGATCAACGTGCAGTTCGCCATCCACGGTGAGGACCTGTACGTGATCGAGGCCAACCCGAGGGCGTCTCGTACCGTGCCCTTCGTGTCGAAGGCGATCGGGCTGCCGCTGGCCAAGCTGGCCTGCCGGGTCATGCTCGGCACGCGGATCGCCGAGCTCGGCGTGCCGGCCCACACCGCGAACGGCCACGTTTGCGTCAAGGAGGTCGTGCTGCCGTTCGACCGCTTCGCCGGTGCCGACTCGCTGCTCGGACCGGAGATGCGCTCCACCGGCGAGGTGATGGGTGTCGCTCCAGACTTCCCGACCGCGTTCGCGAAGGCCCAGGCGGCGGCCGGCGCCAAGTTGCCCGACCGGGGCACCGCGGTCATCACCGTGGCTGACCGCGACAAGCCGGCCGCCACCGGCGTGGCCACCGTGCTCGACAATCTCGGCTTCCGGATCATCGCCACCCACGGCACCGCGCAGGCGATCCGAAGGATGGGCATCCCCGCCGAGCCGATCAACAAGCTTGGCGAAGGCTCCCCGCACGTGGTCGACTGGATCGAGCGCGGCGAGGTCGATCTCGTCGTCAACACCCCGGTCGGCACCGGGGCCCGCGCCGACGGCTACGAGATCCGGGCGGCCGCGGTGGCCCGGGGGATTCCCTGCGTCACCACGATGACGGGCGCGATCGCGGCGGCGCGCGCGATCGCCGCCAACCGGCGGGGCGATCCCGAGGTGCTCTCGCTGCAGGAGATCCACGCTTGAGCGCCGGCCCGGCGGCGAGCGCCGGCCCGGCGCCGCGCGCAGCCCCGACGGCGCACGCGGCCCCGGCGGCGAGCGCGGCCCCGGCGGCAAGCGCCGTCCGCACACCGGCGCCGTTCGGCCGCCGCGCGGTGGCGGTGACCGCGCGCGAGCGGCATGGCGCCTACACCCTGCTCCGCTGCGAGGACGCCGGCGGGCCCCGCCCCCGGGCGGGGCAGTTCTACATGCTGAGCGCGGCCGAGCGCTGGGGCGGCGGAGACGGCGAGCGGCCCTTCCTGCCGCGGGCGTTCAGCGTCCTCCGGGCGCCCGCGGAGGACCGCCGGCTCGACTTCCTGCTCGAGGACGTCGGTCCGGGGACGCGCCGGCTGGACGAGCTCCGGCCCGGCGACCGGCTCCACGTGGTCGGCCCGCTGGGCAACGGCTTCGAGCCGCCCCGCGAGCGCCGCCGCGCGCTGCTCGTCGGCGGCGGCGTGGGCATTGCGCCGCTTGCCATCTGGCAGGACCAGCTCGAGGACAGCACGCGTCCGCTCCTCGGCTTTCGCGACCGCGCTCGGGCGGCGGCGGCCGGGCTGGTGAGCAGCGCCCGCGTCGCCACCGACGACGGGTCGTTCGGCCACCACGGCGTCGTCACCGACCTGATGCGGCAGGAGATCGCGGGCCGCGAGAGCGAGATCGAGGTGTACGCCTGCGGCCCCCCGGCGATGCTCGAGGCGGTGCGCGCGGTCTGCGCCGAGCTCGCGATCCCGGCGCAGCTGGCGCTCGAGGCGGGGATGGCCTGCGGGTTCGGTGCCTGCTTCGGATGCGTGGTCCCGACCCGCGCCGGCCTCGTTCGCCTGTGCCTGGACGGCCCGGTGCTCGACGCCGACCGGCTCGAGAGCGCGCTCCTCCCCGGGACCGGCCATTGACGGTCGAGCTTTGCGGCATTGCCCTCGAGCACCCGGTGATCAACGCGTCCGGGACCTTCGACGCGATCGCCGCCCGCCGGGTGTTCGGAGCGGAGCTGATCGAGCGATTTCCGTTCGCGGCGTTCGTCTCCAAGACGGTGACCCTCGCGCCGCGCCAGGGCAACCCGCCGCCGCGGCTGTGGGAGACCGGCTCGGGTCTGATCAACTCGATCGGGCTGCCGACCAAGGGCCTCGAGGGCTACCTGGGGGAGGACCTCCCCGAGCTGGCGGAGCTCCCGGTGCCGCTGATCGTCAATGTCATGGGCTTCACCCCCGCGGAGGTGGGCGAGCTCATCCGTGCGTTCGCCGACCGCCCCGAGGTGACGGCGCTCGAGCTGAACGTCTCGTGCCCCAATGTGGAGACCGGCCTCGTGATGGGCGCCGACCCCCGGGAGCTCAGCGCGCTGCTCGAACGGGTGCGGCCGCTCACCGACAAGCCGCTGATCGTCAAGCTGTCCCCCAACGCGACTGACGTCCCGGCGGTCGCCAGAGCGGCGGAGCGGGCCGGGGCGAGCGCCGTGTCGCTGATCAACACGCTGCGGGGGATGGCGCTTCATCCGCGCTCGGGCGCTCCGTGGCTTGGCGGGGGCGGCGGCGGCGTCTCGGGTCCGGCCGTGCGCTCGGTCGCCCTCGCGCAGGTCTACGCGGTCGCCGAAGCGGTCGAGATCCCGGTGATCGGTATGGGCGGGGTGCAGCGGGGTCAGGACGCGCTCGACCTGCTGCGCGCCGGCGCGACCCTGGTGGCGGTCGGAACCGAGAACTTCCGTGACCCCGCCGCGGCGTCGCGGATCACCGCCGAGCTGTCCGCTCTGCACGGAAACAGTGCGCCCGAACTCACGTGAGCGGCCCCCAGCCGGACGCCGTCGTGGTTGGCCCGCAGAGGTTTCCCAGCCTTCGCAAAACGTCCTGCAAACCGACGCCATCACCGGAGGCGGGCGCGACATGATTCGACCTCAGGTTGAGCTTCAGCCGAATTGCCCCGATTTGCCTTGATCGGCCCGCGCCACGATGTATAGTCGCCGCCCATGCCGCCGGTCAGCGAATCACCCTCGAAGCCCGTGATCGCGCCGGAACGCTCGCTCCTGCAACGCATGGAGGCGCTTCAGCGGGCGAACGACGTACGGAGCCGCCGGGCGCAACTGAAGCGCGACCTCAAGGCCGGCCGTCAACCGATTCACGAGCTGCTCCTGCAGCCACCCGGGTATCTCGAGACCGCCAAGGTGTTCGATCTCCTGCTCGCCGTCCCGAAGTACGGTCGGGTGAAGGTGAACAAGATCCTCTCGTCGTGCCGGATCTCTCCGAGCAAGACGATCGGCGGGCTCTCAGAGCGGCAGCGACGCGAGCTGGTTGCGCTTATGCGGCGGCGCTGAGCTCAGCGCCGCCTCCAGTCCACCGGTGTCGAAGGTGTTGGTGATCACCGGCCCGTCCGGGGTCGGAAAAGGCACGCTGATCCGGGGGCTCCGCGAGCGCGTCCCGGGACTCGAGCTGTCCGTCTCGGCGACCACGCGCCGGCCGCGCCGGGGCGAGCGCGACGGCGTCGATTACCACTTCCTCTCGCCCGAGCGCTTCGACGAACTCGCCCGGGCGGGCGAGTTCGTCGAACACGCGGGCTACAGCGGCCATCGCTACGGAACGCTCCGCCGTGAGCTCGAGCGCCGGCTCACCCGCGGCGCCGGAGTGGTGCTCGAGATCGAGGTCCAGGGCGCGCGGCAGGTCCGCCGGGCGATGCCCGAGGCGCTGGCGGTGTTCATCGCGCCGCCTTCACGCGAGGCGCTTCGTGCCCGCCTGGTGCGGCGTGGAACCGACGACCCCGCGGAGGTGGACGAGCGCATGCGCACGGCGGAGCGCGAGCTCGAGGCCCAGGGCGAGTTCGCCCACGTGGTGGTGAACGACCGGCTCGACGAGGCGACCGAGAGCCTGGCGGCGATCGTGCGCCCCGCCCTGGCGGCGGTTTGCCAACATACCGCTAACCTTGGGGGCCCCGACGAAACGGACTGAACCTTGATCTCACCCCGCATCGACAAGCTGCTCGAGCACGTCGACTCCGACTACGCGAGCGTGCTGGTCGCGGCCAAGCGCGCCCGCCAGATCAATTCGTACTACCACAACCTCGGCGAGGGCACGTTCGACGAGTTCCCGCCGCCGATGGTCGACACCCGCTCGAAGAACTACCTGACGATCGCGCTCGAAGAGGTCGCCCAGGGCAAGCTGAAGTACCACTACAGGTAAGGGCGCGGAAGCCGTGGCCCGGGTGCTCGTTGGCGTGAGCGGCGGGATCGCGGCCTACAAGACGCTGGAGGCGGTGCGGCTGGCGATCAAGACCGGCCACGCCGTCCGCGTGATCCAGACTCCGACCAGCGAGCGTTTCGTCGGGCGGGCGTCGTTCGCCGCGATCACCGGTGCCCCCGTGCTGGGCGGAGAGTTCGAGCCCGATCCCGCCCGCGGCGCGTATCCGGGCGAGCCGGTGCCCGACCGCGCTCCGATCAGCCACCTGGCCCTGGTCGAGCGGGCCGAGGCCTACCTGATCGCGCCGGCCAGCGCGAACACGCTGGCCAAGCTCGCCCACGGCTTCGCCGACAACCTGCTCACCGCGGCGGCCTTGGCCGCACCCTGTCCGGTTGCCGTCGCGCCGGCGATGAACCAACGGATGTACCGTCACCCGGCGACCCAGGCCAACCTGGCCCGGCTCGAGCAGCGCGGCGTCCGGATCGTTCCGCCCGGCGAGGGCGACCTGGCCTCCCACGGCGAGTACGGGATCGGGCGCCTGGCGGAGCCGGCGGAGCTGCTCGAGGCCTGCGAGGCGCTCCTGCGGCCGCCGACGTGGGCGGGCCTGAGGGTGCTGGTGAGCGCCGGGGGAACTCGCGAGCCGATCGACACCGTGCGCTACATCGGCAACCGCTCCTCGGGCAAGATGGCCTTCGCCCTGGCCCGCGAGGCGGCCCGCCGGGGGGCGGAGGTGACCGTGGTCGCGGCCGCCACCACGGGGACGCCGCCGCCGCAGGCGCGCCTCGTTCGGGTCCAGACCGCCGCCGAGCTGGCCCGGGCCTGCGAGCGCGAATTCGAGCGCTGCGACGTGCTGCTGATGGCCGCGGCGGTGGCCGACTTCCGCCCGGCCAAGCCGGCTGCGGCGAAGCTCAAGAAGGAGCACGGCGTGCCGGTGCTCGAGCTCGAGCCGACCGACGACGTCCTCGGCGCTCTGGTCGCGCGACGGCGGCGCGACCAGGTAATGGTCGGATTCGCCGCCGAGCACGGCGCCGGCGCGGTCGAGTCCGGGCGCGGAAAGATGGCCCGCAAGCGCCTCGACGCGATCGTCGTCAACGACATCTCGCGCCCGGGCATCGGTTTCGACGCCGACGAGAACCTGGTCACGATCCTCAGCCGGACCGGAGCCGAGCGACGGGTGGAGCAGAGCAGCAAGGCACAGGTCGCCCGCGCCGTGCTCGACGAGGTCGAGCGGCTGCGCCGGGAACCACGGGAGGAGGCGGATGGAGCCCGAATGGGCGCCCGCAGCACCGCAGGAGTCTGAGGCCCATGCCTCGCTCGCCCGGCGCCTGGCCGACAACGTCGCGCGCGCGGTGCAGGTGCGCCGCGCCACTCTCGAGCATGTGATCGTGGCGCTCCTGGCCGAGGGCCACGTGCTCATCGAGGACAACCCGGGGGTCGGCAAGACCGCCCTCGCCCGAGCGCTGGCCCGCTCGATCGACTGCCAGTTCGCCCGCATCCAGTGCACCTCGGACCTGCTGCCCGCCGACGTGGTCGGCACCAATGTCTACGACGAGCAGGAGCATCGCTTCGAGTTCCGTCCCGGGCCGGTGTTCGCCAACATCGTCCTCGTCGACGAGATCAACCGGGCCTCCCCGAAGACCCAGTCGGGCCTGCTCGAATGCATGCAGGAGCGCTCCGTGACGGTCGACGTCTACACCCACGAGCTGGCCCGCCCGTTCCTGGTGCTGGCCACGCAGAACCCGATCGAGTACGAGGGGACCTACCCGCTGCCCGAGGCCCAGGTCGACCGCTTCATGGTGCGGATCTCGCTCGGCTACCCATCTCCGGGCGACGAGGCGAGCATGCTGGCCGACCACGAGGCCGGCGACCGGGTGCTCTCGCTCGCGCCGGTGGCCAGCGCCGGAGAGGTGCTGGCCGCCCAGGACGCGGCGACGCGGATCCGCGCCTCCCAGGCGTTGCGCGACTACGTCGTCCGGGTGCTGTGGCGCGCCCGTGACGACGCCCGCGTCGATCTCGGGCCGAGCCCGCGGGCCGGCCTCATGCTGCTGCGCGCGGCCAAGGCCCACGCGATGATGGGCGGTCGCGACCACACGCTTCCCGACGACGTCCAGGCGATGGCGCAGGCGGTTCTCGCCCACCGGCTCGTGCTTGGCCCGGAATGGCCACGCAGCACCGCCGCGGAGGTGATCTCCGACGCGATCGCATCGGTGAGGGCGCTGTGAGAAGGGCGCGCCGGCGGTGAGGCGGGCGTTCGCCGTCGCGGGGGCGGGCGCAGCGCTGACGCTCGTCGCGCTGCTGTTCGACGCCGCGCCGCTGTTCGTCCCCGGGGTTGCCCTGGCGGCGCTCGGCCTCCTGACCCCCGCCTGGGTCTGGCTGGCCGCAGGCGGAATCGAGGTACGGCGGAGCCTCGCGGCCGATCGCGTGCTCGAGGGCGAGCCGGTGGAGGCGATCCTCGAGATCCGCCGCGGAGTCCTGCGCCCGCCCGGCCTCGAGGTGTTCGATCCGCTCGGTGGGGAGACCGTGTGGCAGAGCGGCTCCCCGTCGCTGCGCGGAGCCGCCCGGAACGCCAGCGCCGGCGTCGCGGCGCGGTTTCACCGCCGCGGGCGCCACACGATCCCGCCACCCTCGGTCACCGTCCGCGACCCGCTCGAGCTCGTCCGGGTCAGGCGCGCCGGAGCCGGCGCCTTCGAGGTGCTCGTGCTGCCCCGCCCCGAGCCGGTCCACTGGATCGGTCACGAGCTCGACGCCGGCGCGGAGCTCGCCGCCGGCCGCTTTGCCTCGGAGCCGCTGGCCGCCACCGAGCTCGACGGGCTGCGGCCTTACCGTGTCGGCACGCCGGCCTCGCGGATCCACTGGGCGGCGCTCGCCCGCGGGGCGGGGCTGCTCGAGCGCCGGATGACGGCCGACGCCGACACGCGGCCGCTCGTCGTGCTCGACGCCCGCTGCGAGGCGTCGGCGGGCGAGCGGCTCGACGCGGCGATCCGCGCAGCCGCCTCGCTCACCCTCGAGCTGGCCCGCCGTGGCGGGTGTGGCCTACTGTTGCCGGGCGACCGGCGGGCGGCCGAGCTCGATCCGGAGCTCCGCGCCTGGCCGGCCGTGCACGCCCGCCTCGCGCTCGTCGGCGGCGGCCCGGCCAGCCGCCTGCCCGCGCTCGCCCGGGGCGCGCGCCTCGGCCGCGTCTTCTACGTGGCGGCCGAGACGCCTCGTCGGCTGCCCAACGCGCTGCTCGAGGCCGGCGCGCCGGCCGCGGTGCTGGTGCTGCCGCAGGCCGTGCGGGCGGCGGGCCGGGGCGAGCTGGCCTTCGAGGTCGCCGGATGCTACGGCTACGTCCTCGGCCTCGGTCGCCGGCGGGCCGCCCGGGAGCGGGCGGCGTGAGCGCGAGCGTTCCGGCCGCCGGCGTCGGCGCCGCCGCGATCACGCGGCCTGCCGAGAGAGCTCGTCCCGCCTCGGCGGCGGGGCGTGAGCGGCCCGGCGTACGCGCCGTCGCCTTCGCCGCGCTCGCGCTCTACGGCGTCCTGCAGTGGATGAAGCTGATGACCGAACCGCCCGCCGGGCGCCTGCTGGCGCTGCTCGCCGTGGCGGTGATCGTGCCGGCGCTGGCGCCGGTGCTACGCCGGGGCGGCCGCGGACTCTTGGTGATCGCGGCGGTGGCCGCCGTCCTGGTGGCGTTTCCGCTCTCCGGCGTGCCGCTGGGCTGGGTGGCGCACGTGCGGGTGGCGGTGACCGCACAGGCGATCGGACAGGGCCTCAGCCAGCTGCCCGGCGCGTATCTGCCGTATTCGGGCGCCGGCGCCTGGGTCCGGATGGTGATCGCGATGGGCGCCGCCGTGCTGCTGCTCGACGCCGCCCTGTTGCTCGCCTTCGCCCGGCCGGGACTCGGCGACGCGCGGCGGGCCGCCGTGGTGCTGCCGCTGCTCGCGCTCGCGGTCGTCCCCGACACGCTGCTGCGCCCGCGGCACCCCTACCTGCAGGGCCTGTTGCTGTTCGCGCTGATCGTCGCCTTCATGTGGGGCGAGCGAGTGCGCCGCCCGGAGATCGCGTGGGCGCTCGGCGCCGGCGCGGTGGCCGCGGTGGCCGGCCTGCTCCTCGGCCCCGCGCTCGAGCAGCAGCGTCCGTGGATCAACTACGAGGCCCTGGCCGCGGCGCTGACACCGGCCAACCTCGAGCGGTTCGACTGGTCCCAGCGCTACGGGCCGCTCGACTGGCCTCAGACCGGCCGCGCCGTGCTCGAGGTCCAGGCCGCCCACGCCGACTACTGGAAGACCGAGGACCTCGACGGGTTCGACGGCCGCGCGTGGACCGCCGCGCCCGGCGCGGGGCCCGACGCGCTGGCCGGGGTCAGCGCCGCCTCCCAGCGACGCTGGACCCAGACGCTCCACGTCACGCTCGACGCGATGAGCTCCTCCGCGGTGATCGCCGCGGGCACGGCGGAGTATCCGACGCAGCTCACCGGCGTGCTGCCGGGCGCGAGCCCGGGGACCTGGAGAGCCAGCTCCCCGCTCGGGCCGGGCGACAGCTACCTCGTCACGACCTACAGCCCGCATCCCGCGCCGGCTGAGCTGGCCGCGGCCGGCGAGCGCTACCCGGATCGCAGCTTCGCCGCGCTGCGCTCGCTCGATCTTGCCCCGCGCCGCTTCGCCTCCGCGCCGATCCCGGTGGTGTTCCCGCCGTTTCACTCCGGTAGGGCGATCGTGAGCGCGGCGGGGGAGGGAGCGGCGGTCGTAGCCGCCTCCGCGTATGCCCCGGCCTACGCGCTCGCCCGCCGGCTCGCCGCGCGGACATCCACCCCGTACGGATTCGTGATGAGCGTCGAGCGGTACCTCGCCCGTGGATACAGCTACGACGAGAGCCCCCCGGTGCGAGCGTATCCGCTCGAGAGCTTTTTGTTCGAGGACAAGATCGGCTACTGCCAGCAGTTCGCCGGGGCGATGGCGCTGCTGCTGCG
>JAFAXX010000079.1 GCA_019240655.1 Solirubrobacterales bacterium | reverse complement strand
ACCGACGTGTTCCGGCGGGTGGGACTGACGGTCCTGGCGGTCGACCTCGACCCGCAGGGCAACCTGTCCGACTACCTCGACGTCGACCCGGACGCGGCGCCGACGATCGGCGACGTGCTCGCCGGGCGAGCCAAGGCCCGCGCCGCGGTTCACGACGGGATCATCCCGGCCAACCTCGGGCTGGCCGAAGCCGAGCTGATGGTGGGCGGAAAGATGGGGCGCGAGCTGATCCTGAAGAAGGCGCTCCGCGACGTGCGCGGCGACTACGACCTGGTGCTGATCGACTGCCCGCCCTCGCTCGGGCTGTTGACGGTCAACGCGCTGGTGGCCTCGGACTACGCGCTTCTCTCGGCCGAGGCGCAGTATTTCGCCATGCAGGGGGTCGAACAGGCGCTCGAGGTCATCGACCTTGCGCGTGAGAGCCTCAATCCCGACCTGCAGTGGCTTGGGGTGCTGCTGAACATCGCCGATATGCGCACCCGGCATTCGCGGGAGGCGTTCGCGTCACTGCGTGAGCACTTCGGCGAGAAGCTGATCGACCCCACGATCAGGGCGTCGATTGCCTACGCGGAGTCGGCCGAGCGGGCGGTCTCGATCCTCGACTACCGGCCCGATCTCGCTGCCGATTACGTGATCGTCGCCGACGAGCTCCTCCGACGGCTGAGGATGCACGCGCCGCGGGGCGAGCTGGCCAAGCTGGCCGCATACGAGGAGCCGCCGACTTCGGGCTCCGGCGCCGACAGCGGATCGGGCTCCGAGACCGAGAAGGCCCGCGCCCGCGCGTGACACCTGCCGCGCGCCGGGAAACCGGGCCCGGAGCCGCGAGAGGCGCCCGCGCGGACCCCGGCCGGTCGCGAGCGCCGCTAGTGGGCGTCGCTAACCGAGCGCGCGCACGTCCGCGCCCTCGGATTCGAACGGCGCCCTGATGACCGCTGCCCAGCCGGCGGCCTGACGGGCGAGCGCCGCCACGACCGCACCGGTGTTCTCGTACCGGCACCAGAACAGAACAGTCGGCCCGGCGCCGGAGATCGTGGCGCCGAGTGCCCCCAGCCGGCGCGCGTCGTCCAGGAGCGCGGCAGCGCGGGGGTAAAGGTGGGCCCGGTGCGGCTGGTGCAGGCGGTCGTGGAGTCCCTGGCCGATCAGCTCCCAGTCGCCCGTGGCCAGGCCGAGGGTGAGCGTCGCGGCCTCGGCGACGTTGAAGACGGCGTCGCCGAGGGCGACGTGCGTCGGCAGGGCCCGGCGCGCCTCGTGGGTGCGCACCGGATCGTGCGGTACGACGAGCACCGCTTCGAGCCCGAGCGGAGGCTCCAGTCGGTGCACGGCCGTCGCCTGACAGATCACGAAGCCGCCCACGAGCGCGGCGGCCACGTTGTCCGGATGGCCTTCGAGCTCCGTGGCGAGGGCGCGCACGTCCGCGTCGAGCTCGAACAGGTGGTCGGCCGCCAGCAGCCCGGCCACGATCGCCGCCGCGCTCGACCCGAGGCCGCCCTCGAGGGGGATCCGCGAGTCGATCCGGAATTCGAAGGCGCCGGCGTCGTGCAGTCGCTCGAACGCCCGCACGACCAGGTTCGTCCGGTCGCGCGGGATCTCGAGCTCGGTCACCACGGCGAAGTGGCCGGTCTCGACCACCTCGAGCTCGAGGTGCAGCTGCAGCGCGGCGGCGAGAACGTCGAAGCCGGGGCCCAGGTTCGCTGACGAGGCCGGAACCCGGACGAGGCGGCGCCGCGCCAGCGTCACCGCAGGACCGCGCGCTCGATCGCGTCGATTTCGGGATCGCACGGGAGGACGGCGCCGGCCTGCTCGAGCGCTGTCTGCGCGTCCTTGAGACCGTGGCCGGTGAGCACGCACACCACCCTGCGCGCGTCCTGCACCCCATGGGCGAGCAGCCCGGCGACGCCGGCGGCCGACGCCGGCTCGCAGAAGATTCCCTCGGTCGCGGCCAGGAACCGGTAGGCATCGAGGATCTGGGCGTCGGTGACCGCCGCCACCGCGCCTCCGGAGGAGGTGATCGCGTCCATCGCCTGCTCCCAGCGGGCCGGATTGCCGATGCGGATCGCGCTTGCCACCGTCTCGGGGTTCTTCACCGGGGCGCCGTGGACGAGCGGCGCCGCGCCGGCGGCCTGGAAGCCGAACATCCGCGGCCGGCGTCCGGACTGGGTGAATCCGCGCCAGTAGGCGGTGATGTTGCCCGCGTTGCCGACCGGGATGCAGAGTGCGTCGAGCTCGGAGTCCAGCGCCTCGGTGATCTCGAACGCGGCCGTCTTCTGACCCTCGATGCGGAAGTCGTTGACCGAATTGACCAGGCTGATCGGGTGGCGGTTGACCAGCTCCCGGACCAGCTTCAGCGCCTCGTCGAAGTTGCCCCGCAGGGCGACCACCCGCGCCCCGTGGACGAGCGCCTGGGCGAGCTTGCCGGTGGCGATCTTCCCCTCCGGCACGATCACCGCGCAGGTCAGGCCGGCGCGGGCGCTGTAGGCCGCGGCCGAGGCCGCCGTGTTGCCGGTCGACGCGCAGACCACCGCCTTGGCTCCCTCGCGCACGGCCGCCGACAGCGCGGCGGTCATGCCGCGGTCCTTGAACGACCCGGTCGGGTTGGCGCCCTCGAGCTTCAGCCACACCTCCGTGTTCGCCCGCTCAGAGAGCCGGGGCGCGAGCACCAGCGGCGTCCCGCCCTCTCCCAGCGACACGACCGGATCCTCCGGGGCGAACGGCAGGCGAGTGCGGTAGCGCTCGATGATCCCGTGCATCGGGGCCAGGATGGCAGAGCCGGCCGGGGCGGCCCTAGCCGAACTCTTCCTCGAGCACCCGGATCGCCCGGGGCGGGGCCCGCAGGACCGCCAGCGCCGCGATGTCCTCCCTCGCGGCGGTGAACTGCGACTCGAGCACGGGGTGCACGACCATCACCAGCCGAGCCTGGTCGCCGAGGCCCTTCTGAACCACGGATTTGACCGAGACGCCCCGGTCGGCGAGCACCCGCGCGACCTGCGCCAGCACTCCGGGCTCGTCGGCCACTTCCAGGTGCAGGTAAAAGGCGGAGACGACGTCCTCGACGATCGCCAGCATCTCGCTGGTCGGCGGGGTCGAGGCGGGCGGGATCATCGCGCTGATCACGTCCCCGAGCACGGCGCTGGCGGTCTGGGGGCCGCCGGCGCCCGGGCCCGACATCGTCACCTCGGTGATCGCCTCCGATTCCACGGTGACCGCGTTGAACGGGCCGGTGACCGTGGCGAGCGGGTGGCCCGGATACAGGAAGGCCGGATGCACCCGCACCGAGAGCCCCTTGCCGATCCGCTCAGCGGTGCCGATCAGCTTCAGGTGCAGTCCCAGCTCGCGCGCGTACTCGAGGTCGTCGGTCTGGATCTGCTCGATGCCCTCGTAGCGCACCTGGTCGAGGTGAACCGGGGTGTCGAACGCCAGCCGGGCCAAGATCGCCATCTTCGCCGCCGCATCCCTCCCGTCGACATCCTCGGAGGGGTCGGCCTCGGCATAGCCGAGCGACTGCGCCTGCCTCAGCGCCTCCGCGAACGTCATCCCCGTGCGGGCCATCTCCGTGAGGACGAAGTTCGTCGTCCCGTTGACGATCCCGTGCACCCGGTCGATGGTCGCCCCGGCGAGCGCCTCCTGCAGCACGCGGATGACCGGGACGACCCCGGCCACCGCCCCCTCGAAGCGGAGCTGGACGCCGTTTGCCCGCGCGGCGTCCCACAGCTCCTCCCCGTACTGGGAGAGCAGCTGCTTGTTCGCGGTGACCACGTGACGACCGGCCGCGAGCGCACGGAGCAGGTAGCCGCGGGCCGGCTCGATGCCGCCGATCAGCTCGACGATCAGATCGGAGCCCGCGAGGATCTCCTCGAACGATCCACGGCTGCGTGTGAGCACCCCGGAGAGCTCCGGCCGCAGCCCGGTCACCCGCTCGATCCGCGCGGCGTGCTGAGGCAGCAGCGAGGCGAACGCCGAGCCCACCGTCCCGTGGCCGAGCAGGCCGACGCCGAACACTCGCTCACTCGAGGTCACGGGCGGCGAGATCGTCGTAGCTCTCGCGGCGCACGACGGCGCGGGCCGTGCCCTCGCGGCAGAAGATGACCGGCGCCCGGAGCACGCCGTTGTAGTTGTTGGCCAGCGAGTATCCGTACGCGCCGGTGACCGGGACGGCGAGCACGTCGCCCGGGGCGGGATCGGCGAGCGGCACGTCGCGGATCAGCACGTCGCCGGATTCGCAGTGCTTGCCGGCCACGTGGCAGCGCCGGCTCGCCGGCGCCAGCGGCCGGCCGGCCAGCAGCGCCTCATAGGTGGAGCCGTAGAGCATCGGGCGGAGGTTGTCCGACATGCCTCCGTCCACCGCCACCCAGGTGGAGACGTTCTCCTTGACGCTCTGCACCGTGTAGATCGTCACCGTCGAGTTGGCCACCAGCGCGCGTCCGGGCTCGAACAGCAGGCGTACGTCGGTTCGGAGCTCGCGGTGCACGACGGCGACGAGCGTCTCGACGTACTCGCTGATCGCCGGCGGCTGCTGCGAGTCCGTGTAGGCGACGCCGAGACCGCCTCCGACGTTGTAGACCGGGAAGTCGCCGAGCGCGGCGATCGTGCGGACGGCGGCGACGAACGGCTCGAGCTCGAGCAGCTGCGAGCCGATGTGGCAGTGCAAACCGACCAAATCGAGGTGCGCCGCCGCGCTCACCCGGCCGATCGCCGCCTCCGCGTCGTGGGGCGAGAAGCCGAACTTCGAGTCGGCCTGACCGGTCGAGATCGCGTGGTGAGTGTCCCCCGCCACCCCCGGAGTGACCCTGACCAGCACCGCCTGGCGGGTGCGCTGCGCGGCGGCGACGCGCTCGAGCCGCTCGATCTCGCTCGCGGAGTCGAGCACGACGTACCCGACGCCCGCCGCCACCGCCTCGTGCAGCTCGATCTCCGATTTCGCGTTGCCGTGCAAGTAGATGCGGGCGGGGTCGAAGCCGGCGCGCAGGGCCAGGAACAGCTCCCCGCCCGAGGCGACATCGCAGCCGAGCCCCTCCTCGGCCAGCAGCCGGTACACCGCCGTGCACGGGAACGCCTTCGAGGCGAAGAGCACGTCGTAGTCGCGGTGCCGCGCGCTGACCGCGTCGAGGAACGCGCGCGCCCGCGCCCGCAGATCGTCCTCGGCGACGACGTAGGCCGGCGTCCCGAACTCGCGCGCCAGCTCCAGCAGGTCGCAGCCGCCGACCTCGAGGCGGCCGCGGGCGTTGACCCGCGAGCCGAGCGGCAGCACATGCGAGAGGTTGGCGGCGGTCGCCGTCATGGGCGTCGATCATGCCAGTTACCCGGTGCGCGACGCTTCCGGGCTGCGATGATCGTCAGATGCCGCGCTCGCGCCCGGCCACCGTCGCCCGCCCGGCCGAGACCGGGGTTCACGATGGGCTCGCCTACGCGATGTGGCACCCCGACGCCGGACGCGCGGTTCGGGGCGGCGTGGTCATCCTGCACGGCGCCGGCTCGGCCAAGGAGAGCCATTACGACTTCGCCCGGCTCGTGCGCTCGGCCGGCTACTTGGCGATCGCGTTCGACCTGCGGGGCCATGGCGAGAGCGACGGGCCGCTGGACGGCCGCGCGCTCGGCGACGTCGCCGCGATGGCGGCGCTGCTTCGCTCCCGCCTGCCCGATCCGCGCGCGCCGCTCGTCCTGCGCGGGTCGAGCATGGGCGGCTACCTGGCGCTCCTGGCCGCCTCGCGGGCGGGTGCCGCGGCGGTGGTCGCGATCTGCCCCGCCGAAGCCGCCGGCCTGCGACGGGGCCTGCGCGGCGGCGCCCTGCACTTCACCGCCGACGAGCCGGCGCTCGACGCTTTCTTTGCCGAGCACGACCTCGCGCAGGCCGTGGGGAGGCTCGAGATGCCCCTCCTCCTGCTCCACGCCGAGGGGGACGAACGGGTACCGGTCGAGCACTCCCGCGCGCTGGCCGGTCTGGCGCCCTCGCCCGAGAGCCGGCTGATCACCGTGCCCGGAGGCCACCACCGCTCGGTCCAGCACGATCCGGAGCTGCAGGCGGCGAGCCTGAGCTTCATCGAGCGGGTGACGGGCGCGGCGTGAGCACCCGCCGCGGCAATTACTTACCGAACGCCTAAGTCAGCCTGCCTACAATCATTCCTGCTATGGCACGCCGTTCCAACAACTTCGGCCGCGATCCGGGCCTGCAGGCTCGGATGCTGCTCACCATGTTCCTGCTCGGGCTCGTCTACGCGGTGCTGGTCGCGGTGCTGGTCGCCGCCGGCGCTGGTGCGCTAACGATCGTCTTCATCGCCGCCGCGCTGTTCCTCGTGCAGTTCTTCACCTCGGACAAGATCGCGCTGTTCTCGATGGGCGCGCGCGAGGTGTCCCCGGCGGAGGCGCCGAGGCTGCACGCGATCATCGAGCGCCTCTGCGTCCAGGCCAACCTGCCCAAGCCGCGCGTCGCGGTCGCCCAGACTCCGATGCCGAACGCGTTCGCGGTCGGCCGCTCGCCCAAGAACGCCACCGTGTGCGCGACCACCGGGCTGCTCGACCTGCTCGAGCCGCCCGAGCTCGAGGCCGTGCTCGGCCACGAGCTCACCCACGTGCAGAACCGCGACGTGATGGTCATGACGATCGCGAGCTTCTTCGCCTCGATCGCCTCGTTCATCGTCCAGTCGGGGTTCTGGTTCGGCGGCGCGTTCGACAGCCGTGACAACAACAACAACGGGCCCGGGTTCGCCGTGGTGATCCTCGTCTCGGCGGTCGTCTACATGGTCTCGTTCCTGCTTTTGCAGGCGCTCTCGCGCTACCGCGAGTTCGCGGCCGACCGCGGCTCGGCGATCATCACCGGCCGGCCGAGCGCCCTGATCAGCGCGCTGATGAAGATCAGCGGCACGATGCAGATGATCCCCCAGCGGGACCTGCGGTCGGCTTCGAGCGAGCTGGCCGCGTTCTACATCTTCCCGCCCAAGGCCAAGGCGTCGGTGGTGAACCTGTTCTCGACCCACCCGACGCTCGAAGCGCGGATAGCGGCGCTCCAGCGGTTCGAGGCCCAGCTCCAGGGCACCGGGCGGTAAGTGGGCTTTCTCGACGTGCTGACCGGCCGGCGCAAGCTGGCCAAGCCCGCTGCGGACCGGCTGTTCGCGATGAGCACGGCGTACGTGACGCTCGAGACCTCTCTGTCGATCAGCTCGCGCGGGGCGTCGGCGATCGTCTTCCAGCCGCTCTCCACCGCGGACTTCGACGCGATCGTCCGCGACATGGAGGAGGTCGTGCGCGGCACGGCGGCCGACAGCGGAACGACCGTGCAGAGCTCGGACGACAGCTACGGCTTCCGGTGGCTGATCCTCCGCGGCGGCGCGTTCGACGACCTCGTGGTCGGCATCAACGCGGTCAGTACCGCGCTCGAGACGGGCGGCTACGGCGAGCGGGTGCTGTGCGCCGTCTTCGCGTTCGAGGACCAGCGGCGACGGCCGCTCTACTGGATCTACAACTACAAGCGCGGCTACTTCTACCCGTTCGTGCCGGCCGCCGGCGCCGAGCGGCGCGATTCCGAGCGCGAGCTCGTGCTGAAGGCCCAGATCGGCAACGAGCTGCCGGTGGAGCCGGAGCTCACCCGCTGGTTCCCCCTGTGGGGAATCCCGATCTGAGCTTCTGAGGGCCGGGCTTCGCCCGGCGTCCGTGGGGCCGCGCATCCGGACGCGCGGTCGTGCGGGTTGCTCGGTCTCTCGGGGTAGGGCCGCCGGCTGGCGCCTCGAGCCCGCGGCCTTCGGCCGCAGGCCGGGGAGTCGGCTTGCCCGCCCACGGCCGGCGGGCCGTTTTCCACGTTGTGGTTCCCCGGGCGCCCGCGGACGGTCAGCCCGGGATCAGCCCCTCGCCGCTGAACCCCCGCGCGGCCTCGGCGAGCGACACGTCGGGCGGCGGGAGGATCAGCTCAGAAGGGGCCAGTCGCCCCGCGTCCACGGACGCGCCGTTCTCGCGAACGAACTGCAGCAGGCGCGCGTAGACCTCACGGAACTGTTGCTCGTCACCCGCCTCGCACGCTTTCACCGCCTGGTCGTCGAGCTCGTTCAGGATCTCCGCGTCGCTCTCGAGGAGCTCGTACTGGCCCTCCGTGGCGATCCGGACGATCACTGCGCCCCTTCGGCGGGATGACCGGCGCCGCCGGACCCGAGCTGGCCGGCCGGGGCCGAGGATCCGGTTCCCAGCTCGGCCTTCAACCGCTCGAGCTCGGAGTCGACCTCGCTGCTGCTCGATAGCTGCTTGAGCTGACGATCGATGTCGTCCTCGCCGGGACCGAGCGCGGTGACGTCGTCGAACGTGCCGGCGGCCTCGAGCTCCTGAACGGCGTCGGCGCGCGCCTTCATGTTCTCGGTCTTGTCGAGGGCGCGCTGCATGGCCAGGCCGACGTCGGCCATCTCCTCGCCCACCCCGGTCGCCGCCTCGGAGATGCGAACCTGGGCCTCGGCGGCCGAGTACTGGGCCTTGATGACCTCCTTCTTGGAGCGGAACTGCTCGATCTTGGCGCGCAGCTTCTGCTCGGAGGCGGTCATCTGCTCCTGCTGCTGCTCGAGCTGGGCGACCTGGCTGTCGAGTGACTGCAGCTCAGTCTGGGCGACGTTCTTGCGCTCGAGCGCGGTGCGGGCCAGCTCCTCGTTGCCGGCGGCCAGCGCCTGGCGAGCCTGGGTGTCGAGCTTCACCACCTGCTGCTGGAGCTTCTCCTCCTGCAGCTGCAGGCGCTTCTTCGACGTGACGACGTCGGCGATTCCCTTCTTGACGTTCTGGAGCAGCTCGATCTGCTTCTGGTAGCTGTACTCGAGCGTCTCGCTCGGATCCTCGGCGCGGTCGAGGAGCTTCGAGATCTTGGCTTTGACGACGGTCGACATGCGCCCGGAAAGGCCCGGCATCGCATCCTCCTTGGCGGGTTACTGGACGAGCCCTCCTAGCGTAGCGGTCAGGCGCGCCCGCTTGCCACCGCGCACGTCGGCCACCGGGCGCGCCCGAGGGCTGCAATTGCGGGAATTTCAGAAACCCGCGGGATGGCGCGCGACGTAGCCTCTGGTGTCCCGCAGCGGCGGCCGCCAACGTGGCCCGGAGCCGGGGACCGGGTGCGGGTCACCCTCGGCGGAGGTGTCGAGCCGGATCCCGGCGATCTCGATGAACGCGTGCCCGGCATTCGCGTACACGGTGAGCCATTGCCCGGCGCCGCTCGCGGCCCAGGTCAAGAAGTCGCGTGAGTCGTGCGAGACGCTGAGCAGCCCGGCGGTGTGGAGCACGTAGGAGACCGCGCCCGAGCAGTCGTAGCCGACGTCGTTCCAGGTCCTGTGCCCGCCGCCGTACACGTAGGGCTTCAGCCGGATCGCGTTGCCGGCCCAGATCGCCTCCTGCACCTGGATCGGAGCGTTGGCGGGGGCGTAGGCGACGCCGTGGAGGACCTTCGCCGTCAGCCCCGGAACGGTCGGATGGGCCGTCGGCGTGCTCGGGGTTTCCGCCGAGCTGGCCGCGGTCCGCGCGGACGGAACCGCCGGGACCCGCGCCGAGGGCCTCGTGGTGACCCGGACCGCCAACGGCGCCCCGAGCCCCGCGCCGCCCGAGGAGGCGCTGCTCGGCTTCGTGCTCGCGCCGGCCACGCCGCTGAATGGCGCGGTGAGCGCCGCCAGGACCGCCGAAAGCGACAGCGCACGAATTAGTCGGCGTCGGGCCCGCAAACCATCCTCTCTCGTCGGCCTACGGGGTTAGCTGTCGGGCTGGCGCTGAAAGAGCCGGCGCCTCCCGTGGCTTCAGCACGGGACTCGCCCCAGGAACTGGGTCCCCCGCTCCGCGGATTTCTGGGTCCCACGGATTCGGCGTCGCGGCAATATACACACGGGGGTTCGCAGCGCGAAACCTTGGTTGCATCCGTGCAGCGGTACGGCCCTCGCTAACGTCCGCCGGGCAATGCGACCGGCTCGCCTCCGCCTCGGGGTTCGCGCCGCTGCGGCCGCGCTCGCCGCCGCGCTGGCGGCCGGCTGCGGCGCTACCACCACTCGCCTGATCCGCGTGCCCGAACCGACGACCACGGGGGTGCAGGCCAAGACCCCGCAGGCGGGCCAGAAGCTCGGCTTCCCGGCCGTGGCGACCAAGAACACCACCCGGGTGAGCGGCGCCGACCCGGTCGCCGACGCCGCCGGCGTCGCGCTCGCCGTGTACCCCTCCTCCGGCGCCGGCACGCATCCCGCCGCGGTGACGCTCGCGCCGACCGACAGCTGGCAGGGCGCGCTGGCCGCCTCGGTCCTGATGGCGGCCCCCGTGCGGGCGCCGATCCTCCTTTCGGGGAGCGAGGCGCTGCCCTCCGCCACCGCCGACGCAGTCAAGGTGCTGGCTCCGGCCGGCTCCGGCGCGACCGCGGGCGCGCAGGTGCTCCGCGTCGGCGACGTTCCCGCGCCGGCCGGCCTGAAGAGCACCAGCATCTCCGGCACCGGGCCGTTCGCCCTCGCGGCCGCGATCGACCGGTTCATCAGCGCCGCGGCGGGCCAGCCGAGCCCCGACGTGGTGGTCGCCTCGGCCGACGACCCCGCCTACGCCATGCCCGCCGCCGGGTGGGCGGCGGAGAGCGGAAATCCGGTGCTGTTCGTCTCGAAGTCGCGGGTGCCGCCGGCCACCCGGCAGGCGCTGCTCTCGCACCAGCGCCCACACATCTATGCCCTCGGCCCACCCAGCGTGATCTCGAATGCGGTGCTCGGGCAGCTGGCCGCGTACGGGCCGGTCAAGCGGGTCGGCGCCGTGGGTGCGGCCGCCAACTCGGTCGCCTTCGCCGCCTACCGGGACCCACCCTGCGTCTCCGGCCAGGCCTGCGTGCACGTGCCGGGTAGCTTCGGCTGGGCGCTCCGGAGCCCCGGCCACGGCTACACCCTGATCGACGCCCGGCGGCCGCTCGACGCCGCCGCGGCCGCGCCGCTGTCGGCGAGCGGCTCGTTCGGCCCCGAGCTCGTCATCGACAACGCCTCTACGCTGTCCCCGGCGGTGCTCAACTACTTCCTCGACTACGCCACGCCCGGCTATACGCAGGAGGGCCCGACCGCGGCGGTCTACAACCACGGCTGGGTGATCGGCGACCAGAGCGCGATCTCGATCCCGGTCCAGGCGGAGGTGGATAGCCTTCTCGAGGCGATCCCCCAGCGATGAGCCAAGCCGAGAATCCAGAACGATTGCGGCCCGGACGAGAGGTCACGGTCGAGGACGTGCGCCAGCTGATGGGCGCCTCCACCCCCCATTTCGCGCTTCAGCTCCGCGAGCGCATCCGCGCCCTGATCAAGGCCCTGCCGCCCGAACATCCCGCACGGGTCGAGGGGGAGCGCGAGATCGCCCGCCTGAACCGGATCGCCTTCGCCGGCGAGGTCCGGGGCCACGAGGCCGAGCCGGGCCTCGATCCGCTGCCGAGCCTCTCGGAGGGCTTCCAGCGCGACGAGCCGCTTTGACCGACTCCCGTCATATCGCGGTCATCGGGCTGGGACGGGTCGGGCTGCCGCTGGCGCTGTGCTTCGCCGACCGGGGGCACCGCGTGCTCGGAATCGACCACGACCCCGCCGTCCTCGCGTCGGTCGCCGCCGGGCGCATGCCGTGGGCGGAACCCGGCACCCAGGACCTGCTCGACCGCGTCACCGCCTCGGGGCGCCTCGAGCTGGCTGAACGGGCCGCCGACGCCGCGCGCGCGCAGGACATCGTGCTGACGATCGGCACGCCTTCGTTCTCCCACGTGGAGAGCGACCTGAGCCAGGTTCGCGACGTGATCGACGACCTGTTGCCGCTGCTGCGGCCCGGGCACACGCTGATCCTTCGCTCGACGATCGCTCCCGGTACCACGGAGTTCGTGGCGGGGTACGTCGAGAAGCGGCGCGGGTTGCAGGTCGGCGAGGACGTGTTCGTCGCCCACGCTCCCGAGCGGATCGCGGCGGGTCGCTTCGTGGAGGAGATCTCGACCCTCCCGTGCATCATCGGCGGGGTCGGCGAGGCCTCGACCGACCGGGCCGCGGACACCTTCTCGGTGTTCGGCGCGCCGATCGTGAAGACGACTCCGGTGCAGGCGGAGCTGGCCAAGATCTGGACCAACATCCTCCGCTACGCGACCTTCGCGCTGCCCAACCTGCTGATGATGGACTGCGAGCGCTACGGCGCCAACGTGTTCGAGGTGATCGAGCTGATCAACCGCGACTATCCCCGCGGCGGGATAGCGATGCCGGGGATGACCGCGGGCACCTGCCTGCGCAAGGACTTCGCGTTCTCCGAGGAGCGCTCGAACGCTCCCGGCATGCTGCTCGCGGTCTCCCGGGTGAACGAGTCGGTGCCGCTCTTCCTGATCGAGGGGATGAAGCGGCGCATCGGCTCGCTGGCCAGTCGCAAGGTCGCGGTGCTCGGGCTCACGTTCAAGCGGGACACCGACGACGAGCGGGATTCGCTCTCGCCCAAGCTGATCCGGCTGCTCGAGCGGGAGCTGGCCGACGTTGCCGTGTCCGACCCCCACGCGCGCACGCCGACACAGTCGCTGGCCGACGCCGTGCAGGACGCCGACGTGGTGATCATGGCCACCAACCACTCGGAGTTCGAAGGGCCGCAGACGCTCGCGCGGATCGTCGCCGGCAGCAGTTCCGACGCCCTGCTGGTCGACCCGTGGAACGTGCTTGGAACCGGCCAGTTGTTCGCCTACGCGGCCGAAGTCGGAGCGATCCTCGGGGCCGGCGAGGCGGCCCCGGACGCCGCGCGCTGATGAGCCGGGTGCTCGTGACCGGCGCGGCCGGAACGATCGGCTCGGCCGTGGTGCGGCGGCTGCTCCGCGACCCGGACTGGGAGATACGGGTCTCCGATCACCGCCCGGCGCCGAGATGGATGCGGGAAGGGGCGGAGGTCCACACCGCCGATCTGCGCAGCCTCGAGAACGCCCGCGCCGCCCTCGCGGGATGCTCCCACGTGATCCACCTGGCGGCGATCGTCGGCGGTATCGCCAACTTCCACAAACTTCCCTACACGCTGACCGAGGTCAACAACGCGCTCACCGGGTCGGTGGTCCACGCGGCCATCGACCGGGGCGTCGAGCGGCTCCTCTACGTTTCCTCCTCGATGGTGTTCGAGCGGGCGACCGAGTTCCCGACCCCCGAGACGCATCTGCTCGACTGCCCGACCCCGCGCTCGGCCTACGGCTTCTCGAAGCTGGCCGGCGAGGTCTACACGCGCGCCGCGCACGACCAGCACGGGCTCCCCTACACGATCTGCCGCCCGTTCAACGCGTACGGCCCCGGCGAGCTTCCCGACCCCGACGAACCCGGGATCGCGCACGCGGTGCCCGACCTGATCGCCAAGACGCTGTCGGGGCAGGACCCGCTCGAGATCTTCGGCTCCGGCGAGCAGACGCGGACGCTCACCCATATCGACGACATCGCCGACGGCATCGTCACCGCGATGGCTTCGCCCGCCGCCGAGAACGAGGACTTCAACATCTCCGCCGCCGAGGAGCTGACGGTGGCGGAGATCGCGCGCCTGGTCTGGGCGGCCTGCGGTCGAGATCCCGAGAAGCTGCGCTTGACGCATCGGCCGAGCTTTGACGTCGACGTCCAACGCCGCTGGCCGTCGGTGGAGAAGGCCCGCCGCCGGCTGGGTTGGGAGGCCCGGGTCGACCTACGCGAGGGGATCGGCGACACCGTGGCGTGGCTGCGCGGCCAGGCGGCGGCCGCGCCGGCGTCCTACTCCTCTGACTCTTCGTCGTAGTTCTCGAGGTCGTCGAGATCCTCGAAGCCACGCTCCGGCGAGGTGGGATCCTCGCCCTGCGCCTCGCGGTCGTCTTCTTCGGGGTTGTCCCAGCCCGCGCCGGACTCACCCGGGATGCGCTCGCTCATCGCCTCCGAAGCTTCCCGCCTCGCCGCCGGGCAAACCGGCCGCGGCGGTTCCGAGTGCCCCGGTCGCTAGCCTCGGGCGCCCGATGGCCGACCCTCCCGCCTTCACCGCCGTGGCCGCCGCCCCCGCCGCGACCCCGGTCGCCTCCGCCGCGACCCCGGTCGCCCCCGCCGCGCCCCCGGTCGCCCCCGCCGGCGGCGCCCGCGCCGGCGCCGAGCCGAGCGTGCTGCCCGGGCCGTACCCGGTGGGCGCCTACGCCGCCCAGCTGCGACGGCGGCTGCACGAGTTCGCCCGCGTGCAGGTGACCGGGGAGATGTGGGGGATCCGCCTCGGCCGGGCCCGGGTCTACTTCGAGCTGCGGGACGCCCGCGGCGCGCTGCCGTGCTCGATGTGGCGCACCGACTTCGACGCCCTGGGGCTGAATCTGGCCGACGGTCTGCGCGTGGTGGCCGGCGGAGGCTGCGACTACTACCCGGGCAGCGCCAGCGCCTCGCCGTCGTTCAGCTTTGCCGTGTCGGAGCTGCGCGTCGCCGGCGAGGGCGACCTGCTGGCCCAGCTCGCGCGCCTGCGCCGGCAGCTCGCCGCCGACGGCCTGCTCGACGCTCAGAAGCGCCTCCCCCGTCCGCTGCTGCCGCGGACCATCGGAGTGGTGACCGGCGAGCGCGGCAAAGCGCGCGACGACGTCCTCGCCGGCCTGCGCCGCCGCGGCTGGGCCGGGCGCCTGGTGTGGGCGTTCGCGCCCGTTCAGGACCGCCACGCGGCCCCGCGGATCGTCGCCGCCCTGCGCGATCTGGCCGCGGTGTCGGAGATCGACGTGGTGATCGTCGCCCGCGGCGGCGGCTCGCTGGCCGATCTGTTCGCGTTCTGCGACGAGACGCTGTGCCGCACGGTCGCCCTCCTCCGCGTGCCGGTGATCGCCTCGGTCGGCCACCACACCGACCGGACGCTGATCGACGACGTCGCGGCGGTCTGCTGCTCGACCCCGACGCACGCCGCCGAAGCCGCCGTCCCGGTCGACTGCCGGGCCGCACGCACGGAGATCGCCGCCTTCGGCAGGCGGCTGCAACACCATGGCCGCCGCGCGGTCCTCGAGCGCGCCCGCGCGCTCGGCCACCTCACCCGCTCGCCGGCCCAGCACGTTGGCCGCCAGCGCCGGCATCTCCATCAGCTGCTCCGCGAGCTCCGAGCCAGCGCCAGGCGCGCCGGCGAGGACGGCCGCACCCGCACCGCCGCGCACCTGCTGGCGCTGCGCCGCGGCGCCGGGCGCGCCCGGGGCTCCGACGCCCTGGCGCGTCGCCGCGAGCTCGAGCGCCTGCCCCTGGCCCTGGCCGCGCATGACCCGGAGCGGACGCTCGCCCGAGGGTATGCCCTCGCGCAGGACCGCACCGGCCGGCCGCTGTCCTCCGCCGCGGAGGCTCGGCGCGCCGGCGAGCTCGATCTTCGCTTCCGCGACGGCGTCGTTCCCGCTCGAGTTCAGGAGCGGCCGTGACCGCCGAGCGGTCCTACGAATCGGCCGTGGCGCGGGTCGAGGAGATCATCCGGCGGCTCGACTCGGGCGATGCCGGGCTGCGCGAGACCCTCGACCTCGTTCACGAGGGCCGGGACCTCGTCGAGTACTGCGCCTCCGAGCTCGAGGCGGTCAGCCGAGACCTCGAGGAGCTGCACCTCGAGGAGCTGGTGACCCGGCTCGAGGCTGGCCGGCGATGAGTACCTTCGCTCTCGTCGCCGAGCTCCCCCTCGAGGTCGACGGCTACACCCTAAAGGGCCTTCGAGCCGAGGTCTCGAGCGGGTTCGAGCGCCTGACCACGGTCGTCCACCTCCACGGCGGCGGGCTCGAGGGGGTTGGCGAGGACGTCGTCTACCAGGCCGAGGACCACGTCACGCTGCAGGCCGCCGGCCCGGTCCACGACCTCGCCGGCCACTACACGCTGGCGGAGTTCTGCCGCCGGGTCGATGAGCTCGACCTCTTCCCGACGGCGCCCGAGTGGGAGGTCTCACGGTTGTACCGCCGGTGGACGTTCCACAGCGCCGGGCTCGACCTCGCGCTCCGCCAGGCCGGCAGGTCGCTGCACGAGGCGCTCGGCCGCGCACCCCGCCCGGTGACCTTCGTGGTCTCGCTGCGCCTCGGCGAGCCTCCGAGCCTCGCGCCGATCGAGCACCGGCTGGCCCGCTACCCCACGCTGCGTTTCAAGCTCGACCCGACCAGCTCCTGGACCCCGGAGCTGATCGACGGCCTGGTGGCGACCGGCGCGGTCGACGCGGTCGATTTCAAGAGCCTCTACCGCGGCACGGTGGTCGACCAGGCACCCGACCCGGTCCTCTACCAGCGTGTGGTGACCGCGTTCCCATCCGCCTGGATCGAGGATCCCGACGTGCTCACGCCGGCGACCGCCACCGTGCTGGAGAACGAGCACGACCGCATCACCTGGGACGCCGCGATCCACTCGATCGACGACATCGAGGCGCTGCCCTTCCCGCCGCGGATGGTGAACCTGAAGCCGTCGCGGATCGGCGGTTTGCCGAAGCTCTTCGCCACCTACGACTACTGCGCCGCGCGGGGGATCGGCGCCTACGGCGGGGGCCAGTTCGAGCTCGGGCCGGGGCGCGGCCAGGCGCAGTACCTGGCCTCGCTGTTTCATCCCGACACTCCCAACGACCTCGCGCCGCCGGGCTACAACGTCAACGACCCGCCGGACGGGCTCCCGGTGAGCCCGCTGCCGGCGCCCGGCGGTGCGGTCGGCTTTCGCTGGCCAGGGGATTGAGCCCGGCCACGAGCCGTAACGGGGGCGGTGCACACGTACCTGTACTGGGGCGGCAACCTCCTGGACCGGGTCGTGGAATTTTGTCGGTATAGCCGGACTTCTTCGCCACGGCAGGCCCGCGCCAGCTCGGACTTCCCGGCCGCGCGGGCACGGCCCGCTCTGCCTCCGGCCTCGCCACGGCCGGGCCGGTCGCGCGTCATCCGGCTCGACGACCTAGCGAAAGGACGCCCCTACTCGGCCATCCCCAGCAGCAGCTTGCCCTGCACCTGCCGCCGGGTAATCCGCTCGAACGCCTCATTGACGTGCTCGAGCGGCAGCACCTCGTCGATCACCACCTTGAGCTCGCCGGCCCGGAGCGCTTCGAGCGCGGTCTCGAGCCCGGCCCGCCGCTCCTCGCGCCCGAGCTGAAGCCCGGCGTAGCCGCAGATCGAGAGCATCTTGCGGTAGAGCGTCTGCATGTTCAGCTGCACGTCCGGACCGGCCGAGGTGCCGAATGACACGAGGCGGCCTCGGAGCGACAGCGCGTCGAGCATCGGGGCCACGAAGCCGTCGCCGAGCGGGTCGAAGACGACCGTCGGCTCGAGCTCGGCCACCGCCTCGGCGACGTCCTCGGCCCCGGCGACGATCGCCCGGTCGGCGCCCTGTCGTTCGACCAGTTCGCTCTTCTCGGAAGAGCCGGTCTGGCCCCAGACCGTGGCGCCGGAGGCGGCGGCGAGCGAGACGATCATCGTGCCGACGCCTCCCGACGCGCCGAGCACCAGCACCCGGTCCTCGGCCGTCACCGCTCCCACCTCGTGCACGACCTTCCACGCGGTCAGGCCTGCGACGCCCATCGCCGCCGCCTCGCGCGGGCCGACGTCCTCCGGCAGCGGGATGACCGCCGCTTCCGGGACGATCGCGCGCTGCGCCCAGACGCCGTCGCGCGCCGCGCCGAGCCCCTCGCCGGCCACCAGGACCGGGCGACCGTCCGCCGTCCCCGCCGCCTCGCCGCCAAGCGTTCGCGGGAGCGGACCGTCCGGCGCCACCCGTCCCTCGGCGACGTACCCGTCGACAGGGTTCACGCCTGCGAACCGGAGCTCGACCGCGATCTCGCCCTCACCGGGCGTGCGGAGCTCGACCGGCTCGACCGTGAGCGGTCGGCCGTGTGCGTGAAGGCGGGCTGCGCGGGTAGTCGCGGGCATCTCCGAAGCCCGCACAACATAATGGATCGCATGACATCGACAACTCCCCTCGAAGGCACGGTAGCGCTCGTCACCGGCGCGTCCAGCGGCATCGGCGAGGCCACGGCGGTGGCGCTGGCGGAGCGGGGCGCCGCGGTGGCGCTGATCGCCCGGCGTCAGGACCGGCTCGAGCAGCTGGCCGGAAGGATCGACGGCGACGGCGCGCGGGCAGTGCCGATCCAGGCGGACCTCACCGACGCCGGACAGGCGCGGGATGCGGTCGCGCGCACCGTCTCGGAGCTCGGCCGGCTCGACATCCTCATCAACAACGCCGGCGTGATGCTGCTCGGCCCGGTACAGGACGCCCCGCTCGAGGAGTGGGAGCGGATGCTCGACGTCAACCTCAACGGGCTCCTGTACTGCGCTCACGCCGCCCTTCCACACCTGATCCGCGCCGCCGAGGACGGTCCGCGCGGGGTCGCCGACATGGTCAACTTGAGCTCCGTGGCCGGGCGCGTGGTGCGCAATGGCAGCGGCGTCTACAACCTGACCAAGTTCGGGGTGGGCGCGTTCAGCGAGTCGCTGCGCCAGGAACTCGCCGGCCGCCACGTCCGGGTCTCGCTGATCGAGCCGGGCGCCACCGCCACCGAGCTGCAGTCGCACAACCGACCCGAGATCCGGGATGGCATCCGCCAGCGCTTCGCTGACATCGAGCGGCTCGAGTCAGAGGACATCGCCGAGGCGATCGCGTTCATGGTCACCCGTCCCCGCCGAGCGGCGGTCAACGAGCTGATGATCCGCCCGAGCGAGCAGGCCGACTAGCCCGCCGCCATGGCGAAGACGATCGTCATCCTCGGGGCGCGCAACCTCGGCGGCGCGATCCTCGAGCACTTCCTCGGCCTGGGCTGGCGGGCCGCGGCCGTCGCCCGCAGCGAGGACACGCTCGCGGCGGTGCGCGACCGGGGGGCGCTCGCCCTGCCCGCCGACGCGGCCGACCGAGGCGAGCTCGCCGGGGCTCTGGATTCGGCGCGGGCCGAGCTTGGCTCGCTCGACGCCGTGGTCAACGCGGTCAGCGCCAGTCGGCCCTCGGGCGGGCCGTTCGGGGGCGGCGAGCTCGCCGAGGCGGACCTCGCGGCCTTCCGCGGCTGGACGGTGGCGGTGGCCGAGCAGGCGTTTGTGTTCCTCTCGGCGGGGGCGGCCGCGCTGCGCGCCGGCGGGCGCGGGGGCGCGCTGATCCAGATCACCGGCGGCTCGTCCCGCCGGGCGATGCCCGGGAAGGGCCTGTGGGCGGCCGGCGCGTTCGCCACCCGCGCCCTCGTCCAGGCCGCCGCCCAGGAGCTCCGGACCGAGGGCATTCATGCGGCACTGCTCGCCATCGACGCGACGATCGAGTCCCCGAAGACGGCCGGCTTCACCCGGGACGCACCACCAGACGGGCTCGCCGACATGCGGCAGGTGGCCGGAGCGGTCGCCTTCCTGGTCGAGCAGGGCGCCCGCGCGCTGACCCACGAGCTCGTGGTCACCCCCGCGGGCGAGCGCTGGGTGCCCTGAGCCGGCCCACCTGTCCGCCAGGTGGCCTGAGCCAGCCACCTGTCCCGATGGGTGCCCTGAGCCGACGACCTGTCCGGCGGGCGGTTCGAGCTCAGTCGCTACACGCGCTGAATCAGGGTCCCGGTCCCGAGCCCGCCGCCGCAGCACATCGTCACCAGCCCGATCTCCCGACCTGAGCGCTCGAGCTCGTGCAGCAGCGTGGTGATGAGCCGCGCGCCGGTTGACCCGAGCGGGTGACCGAGGGCCATGGCGCCTCCGTTGACGTTGACCCGATCGAGATCGGGCTCGAGCTCGCGCGCCCAGGCGGCAACGACGGGGGCGAACGCCTCGTTGATCTCGATCAGGTCGATGTCGCCGATCGTCATCCCGTTGCGCTCGAGCAGTTTCCGCGTGGCTGGGATCGGCCCGGTCAGCATGATCACCGGGTCGACGCCGACGGTGGTCTGGTCGAGAACCCGGGCGCGGGGCTCGAGGCCGAGCGCCTCGGCCTTCTCGCGCGCCATCAACAGCACCGCCGCGGCTCCGTCGGAGATCTGCGAGCTGTTGCCGGCGGTGATCTTGCCGTCCTCCTTGAACACCGGCTTCAGCGCCGACAGCGTCTCCAGGTTGGTGTCCGGGCGGATCCCCTGGTCGCTCACGTAAGTGTGGCCGTTGACCGGCATCGGGAGGATCTCCCGCTCGAACCGGCCCTCCTCGGTGGCCCGGTGCGCCAGCCGGTGCGAGCGCACCGCGAGCTCATCGAGCTCCGAGCGCGGGATCTCCCACCGGTCGGCGATCATCTCCGCCGAGAGGCCCTGCGGGATCAGGCCGTAGCGCTCGAGCAGCTCCGGCGGCCATGGCGTGCCGACCTCGTCGACCCAGTGGAAGCCGACGCCCATCGGGATGTGGCCCATGTGCTCTACGCCGGAGCCGATCGCCACGTCGTGGACCCCAGCAGCGATCAGCGCGGCGGCGAAGTTGACCGCCTGCTGCGCCGAGCCGCACTGCCGGTCCACGGTGCTCGCCGGCGTCTCGATCGGCAGCCCCGCCTGCAGCCACGCGTTGCGCCCGACGTTGAACATCTGCTCGCCGTACTGCTGCACGCACCCGCAGACCACGTCCTCGACCTGCTCGGCGGGGATCCCGGCCCGCTCGATCAGCTCGGTGTAACAGCGGCCCAAAAGCTCATTGGGGTGGGTGTCCTTGTAGTAGCCCTTTTCCCTGTGCCCGCGCCCGATCGGGGTGCGAACGGCCTCGACGATCACTACTTCACGGCCACGGTCTGCCGACATTGACTCGCTCCCTACGGTGGCGTCGTTTCGATCAGCGGTCCCGTACTGTACCCAAGCGAGCGGGGCGCCCGGAGCCGTTAGACGCCCGCCCGACCCAGGAGCACTGTTGCAGGAGACACTTGGAATCGCCGGTTCGGGAACGATCGCCTGCGGGCTGGCGGCCACCGCGGCGCACCACGGCTGCGAGGTGATGTTGTGGGCACGCTCGGATGCCTCCGCCGACCGAGCCCGGACGTCGGTGGACAAAACCTTTGCCAAGCTGTGCGACGGCGAGCTCGAGCCGAACGTCGACGTCGTGACCGAGCTCGATGCGCTCGCCGGAGCGAGCTTCCTGGTCGAAGCGATCGTCGAGCATCACGGGAGCAAGGCCGCGGTGCTGGCTGACCTGGCCGAGCTCCGCGGCCACGCCGGTGCCGACGCGGTGCTCGCCACCACCACTTCCTCGCTGTCGATCGCCGACCTGGCCGCGGCCACCGGACGACCCGAGCGGTTCGTCGGTCTGCATGTCTTCAACCCGGTCCCGCGCATGCAGCTGGTCGAGCTGGCGTTCCCGGCGCAGGCAACGCCGGAGACCCGTGAGCGGGCCCGCGCCCTCTGCCATGCGCTCGAGAAGAGGCCCGTCGAGGTGCCGGACATCCCCGGCTTCGTGGTCAACCGCCTGCTGTTTCCGTATCTGTTCAATGCGGTCGAGCTGCTCGCCGAGACCGGAATGGCGCCGGAGGACATCGATACCTGCATGTCGCTCGGAACGGGAGCGCCGATGGGGCCGCTCGCGCTGCTCGACCTGATCGGACTCGACGTCTCGGAGTCGATCGGCCAGACGATGGGCATCAACGTGCCCGCGAAGCTTTCGGAGCTCGTGCAGGCCGGAGCGCTCGGACGCAAGGGCAAGCACGGCTTCTACCGCTACGACTGACGAAACTCGCGCGATTTCTTTAGCGCTCATTCAGGTCGCCCGCGCATCCTTCGACACGCGACGTACCTCATAGCAGCACCTCCTCCCCAGAAGCACAGAGCCGGCCCGTCCCCAGCGGGCCGGCTCTCTTTTTGCCTGCGCCTCGCCCGACGGCGTGAGTGGCGCGCCGGGGCGTGAGCCGCCGCTTTCCGTCGCCGGCAAGGTCCTTCTCGCGCGGCGACGTCGGACCGGGCCAGTAAGCGAAGCCGGCCCGAGGACCGGCTTCATCTCTCTCCTCTCAACCACCGGGAAGGTGGTGCCGTTACATCGTGGTGCTCCGGCGTTCTCGTGCGGCTGTGAAATGTAACGTCTGCCGCGAGGTCTTGCGGAGCCGATGTGGTTAGGTTTCTGACGCCGCCGGCGCCGCCGCGCGGCGCTGCCTGATCCGCACGGCCTCGATCCGGTTCTGGCGCACCGACTCGACACGGATCGAGTAACCGTTGGCGGCGATCGTATCGCCGCGCTTGGGCAGCCGGCCAAGCTGCGCGAACACGAATCCACCCACGGAGTTGTAGGCGTCGGTGTCGACCGGCAACTCGAGCCCGTAGTCCTCGAGGTCGCTGACGGCGACGTGACCGCGGACGAACCAATCGCCGTTGGCGAGCTGACGGACCGCGCCGCCCGCGGGGTCGGTCTCGTCGGCGATCTCGCCCACGACCTCCTCGATGATGTCTTCGATCGTCACGATGCCGGCCGTGCGGCCGTACTCGTCGATTACGATCGCCAGCTCGGTACGGTCGCGCTGGAGGTCGGCCAGAAGGTCGTCGAGCGGCTTGGTCTCGGGCACCAGGGGCGCCTGGCGGACGAGCGCCTCGAAGGTCGCGTCCATCCCGGCGGCGAGCATTAGCTTGACGAGCTGATTGACGTGGACGATGCCTTTGACCCGGTCCTGGTTCTCGTCCTCGGTCACCACCAGCCGCGAGTGGCCAGTGGAGACGCAGCGGCGGAGCGCATCCTCGACGCTCTCGGCCAGGTCCACGGTCACCACGGCGGGAATCGGCGTCATCACCTGGCGCGCCTCCTGCTCGTGCAGGTGAAAGACCCCGGTCAGCATGTTCGCCTCGCCGATGTCGAGATGGCCGCCGGTCTGCGAGTCCGCGATGATCCGCTTGAGCTCGTCCGGGGTACCGCCCTCCGGCTCGGCGTCCGGATCGGTGCCGAGCATCCGCAGCGTCCAGTTCGAGGACGCGTTGAGGACGACGATGAACGGGTTGAACAGAACCCGGAAGAACTGCAGCGGCCGAGCGATGCGCCGAGCCAACCCCTCGGCGTGCTGGATCGTGTAGAGCTTGGGGACGATCTCGCCAATCACGCTCTGCACGCTGGTGATGATCAGGTAGGCGATCACCACCGAGACGACGATCGCCGTCGCATGCCCGACCGGGCCTCCGAGCGCGCGCTCGAGCAGATGGGCGATCGCCGGCTCGCCGAGGGCGCCGATGCCGATCGAGGCCATGGTGATGCCGACCTGGCAGGCGGAGATGTAGTCGCCGATGTCCTCGATCTGCGCCAGCGCCAGTCGTGCGCCACGAACGCCCTCGTCGGCCATGTTCTGCAGCCGAGCGCGCCGTGAGCGCACCAGCGCATACTCCGCGATCACGAAGAACGCGTTGACCAGTACCAGGACGGCGGTCAGGATGATCGAAAGCGCGGTCACCAGGCCGTCAGCATCCTGCGAGCGACCGCCGGATCAGAGCCCTCCGTCTCGCGCCGGTACTTCGGGATGGGTCGTCGTCGGTCATTGAGCGACGGGGGGAAACGGTAGCAGCCACCGGGCGCGGCGTCGGATGGGCGGCGCCCGGCTTGTCTGTCATATCGTTGTCCTCCAGATGCGAATCGTTAGCCTCGTCCCATCCGCCACCGAGATGCTCTTCGCCCTCGGTCTCGGCGCCGACCTGATCGCCGTGACCCACGAGTGTGATTACCCGGTGGCCGCGCGCGAGCTGCCGAAGGTCACGCGCGACGTGCTTCCCGCCGGTCTCAGCTCGGCCGAGATCGACGCGGCCGTCAAGCAGCGCACGCTCGCCGGCGAGTCGATCTACGAGCTCGACGACGACCTGCTGCGCGAACTGCGACCGGACCTGATCGTCACCCAGGGGCTGTGCTCGGTGTGCGCGGTCGCCTACGATGACGTCCGCGCGATTGCCGAGGAGATCGAGACGCGCCCGCGAGTCGTCTCGCTCGACCCGCACACGGTCGGCGAGGTGCTGGGCGACGCCCGCACGCTCGCCCAGGCGACCGATCGCAAGGACGCCGGTGTGGAGCTGGTCCGCGACGCGTCGGCGCGGATCGACCGCATCCGGCTCGCCGTGCGAGGCGCCCGCCGGCCGAGGGTGGCCGCGTTGGAGTGGCTCGATCCGCCGTTCGTCGCTGGCCACTGGACACCGCAGCTGATCGAGTACGCCGGCGGCGAGGACGTCCTCGGCTTCGCCGGCGAGCCCTCGGAGGAGCGCGGGTGGGAGGAGCTGCAGCGCTCGCAGCCAGACGTCGTGATCGTCATGCCGTGCGGCTTCGACGTCGAGTTCGCCTACCGCGAGGCCGAGATGCACCGTGAAGAGCTCGCCGCGATCGGCGCCGGCGAGGTCGTGGCGGTCGACGCGGCGGCCTACTTCTCGCGTCCCGGCCCGAGGATCGTCGACGGCCTCGAGCTGCTCGGCCACATCCTCCACCCCGAGGTGGTGCCGGAGGCGCCGGCGCCGCTCATGACCGTCGAGCTCTAGCCGGTCGCCGCTCCGGCCCGGCCCCCCACCGGGGGGCTGCCTGTCGAGCCCTCGAGCGGCGGCGTCAGCCCGTGAAGCCGAGGCCGTTCGGCGTGAGGCCGGTTCCGCCGGCCACGGCGATCGCCGCCGCGACGCTGACCACGGCCACGGCCACGCACCCCGCTACCGCCGCGATTCGCATGTGCCGGCGCTCCGCCAGCGCGACGATCAGCCAGCCGCTGATGAGCCCGCCGGCCAGCCCGCCGAGGTGGCCGCCCAGCGAGATGCCCCGGAAGCTGACCGAGAAGATCAGGTTGAACAGGAGCACCATCCCCAGCCCGCTCTGCCAGATCGAGATGCCCCGGTTGCGGGCCACGACGATCAGGGCGCCGAAGATCCCGAAGATCGCCCCCGAGGCGCCGAGCGTCGGCACATCCGGCTGGAACAGGAGCGCGCCGAAGGACCCGGCCAGCAGCGAGGCGAAGTAGACGGCGAGGAAGTTCAGCCGCCCGATCGCGGGCTCGAGCGCCGAGCCGACGAAGTAGAGCGAGAGCATGTTGATGACGATGTGCAGCAGCCCGTCGTGCAGGAACCCTGCGGTGAGCAGCCGCCAGTAGTCGTGCTGGTGCACGATGTACGGCCCATACAGGGCGCCGTCCCGGAAGACGACCCCTCCCCCGCCGCCGCCCAACGGCGCGCCGGCGGCGGTCTCGGCCAGGAACACGAGCACGTTGACGGCGATCAGCGCCTGGGTGGCCACCGGCGTCGCGGGCAGAGTCCGGATCGTCTTGACGCGGGTGCGGTCGCGCGCGCACTCGGGGCAGCGCATTCCGACCGAGGTCGGCGTCATGCAGTCGGGGCAGATCGGGCGACCGCAGGACGAGCACGAAACACCGGTCTCCCGGGAGGAATGTCGGTAGCAGGTCGCCATGGTGATGACGCTAGCAGTGGCTGGGGCCGCGGTCAGGCGGCCCGCCTCGCGGCAGCCCTAGCGGCCCGGCAGGATGCGGCGCGCCTCATCGGCGACGTCGCGAAGAGTCCGCTGCGCGAGCTCCAGGACATTGGCCGACTGCTGCTTGCGTGCGCGGTGGTGGCGCCTGACCCGGAGCGCCACCAGGCCGCTGCCCGCGCTCATCCCGACCACGACGGCCGCGGCCGGACGTACCCAGTTGCGAGGGTCGCGCATCGCCGAGAGCTCCCACGACTCGAGCTCGTCCTGAGCCAGCTCGGTGAGGTTGACCAGCGTGAGCTCGAGCCGGCGGGCGAGGTCGGCCGGCGGCTCCACGGGCGCCAGCGCCTGGCGCAGGAGTGCCTCGAAGTCCGCCGCCCCGCCGCCCATCGACTCAGCGCCACTGCTCATCGGCTCTCACCCGCGCCGTTGTCGGAGACGATGCCCTCCAGCTGGCGCACCGCCCGGTGCAGCAGCACCTTGGTCGCGCCGTCCGAGCGTCCGAGCGCCCGCGCTATCTCCCGGTTGTCCATGCCGAGGGCGAAGCGCATGATCAGCGCCTCCCGGCGATCGTCGGGAAGCTGCTGGACGCCGGCGAGAATCGACTCCAGCTCCTCGCGCCCCTCGACCAGCGCCTCGGTCGTGTGCGGGGTCGAAATCGACCCGGCGTCCTCGATCGCGGCCTCCGGCTTGCGCGAGCGGTCGCGGTAGAAGTTGGCCGCCAGGTTGTGGGCGATCCGGATGAGCCACGGGCGCAGCGGCCGTCCGTGTGACTCGCGCAGCGCCCGCTCGAAGTGCCGGTAAGCCTGCAGGAAGGTCTGCTCGGTGAGGTCCTCGGCGTCATGGTGATTGCCAACCCGGTAATAGCTGTAGGAGTAGACGTCACGGAGGTGCGCACGGTAGAGCTCGCTGAAGCGGGCATCGAGCTCCGCCTTGGTCTGCTGGGGTTGTCGGTCTTCCACGGCATCTGCAGCCTACCTTCGCTCACGCGGCGCGGACAGGGCGAGATCCTCTCGCTCGCGCTGGTTCGCCCACCGTCTCGATCCAGCGACCCGGTGCGATGTGTCCCTGCACCAGCGCGGCGAGCCGGTCGAGCGCCGGCGTCTCGAGCCGGGAGTCGCGAGCCGCGGTGGCGAGTAGCGGCACCGATTCAACCGCCCCGGCGGCCGGACCGAGCGCCCGGCCGATCTCCGCCGCCGGCACGCCCTGGGCCAGCAACTCGCCGGCCCGCCGCTCGCCTGAGTGCTCGGCCAGGACGCTTTGCAGCAGCTCGCCGCTCCCGGCCAGGCCGGCGAACGTCTCCGGCCCGGCGCCGCGGACGCGAGCCAGCGCGTCGACTTCGGCAAAGACCTTCGCGGCGGCGGTCCCCGCCAGGCTGGGGCCGAGCCGGGACGCAGCCGCGGCGGCGAGCGCGGCGGCGTGTGCGGCGCATCCCGCGAGCTCCACCCCGATCACGTCGGCGCTGCGTGAGACGTGGAGGCCGGCGACGCGGAAGGCGTCCGCCAGTTGGCGGGCCAGGCCGCGGTCGAGCGACCCGATTACCGCCGACGCGCCGTGGTCGAGCATCTGGCCGGCGTCCGCCGGACCGCCCAGCACGGCGACGGCGCGGGCGCCGCACCGCTCGGAGACGTATGCGGAAGGGAGCGTGCCGAGCGGCGGCACGAGACCCCGGGCGAGCACGAGCACCCCGGCGCGGCGGGGGATGCGCTCGCCGTGAGCGGCGATCACACTCGGCAGAGCGCGCGCGGGGACGGCCAGGCAGACGAGATCGTGTCTCTCGAGCGCGAGGTTGGCCGCGCGCGTTACCCGAACCGAGTCGGGCAGCTCGACTCCCGGCAGGTACGCCGAGTTGGTCCGCTCGCGTCCGAGAATCTGCGCCTGCTCGCGCGTTCGGCAACCGAGCTCGACCTCAAAACCCGCCCGGGCCAGGCAGACGGCGAGGCTCGTGCCGAAGCTTCCCGCGCCGATGATCGCCGCCCGCCGGATCGGGGGCAGGCCGCCGAGCCACTCCCACTGCAGCATCACGCACGGCCAGATGCGGTCGGTCACCGCGCCGGCGAGCGCGTGTGAGGCAGGCTCGACGTGCGGAAAGCGCAGCGGCCGTCCGGCGCGGATCCTGACCTTCCGGGGCCGCAAGCGCCAGCCGCGGCGGACGTCCTCGGTGCCGATGACCGCGACCGGCACGACAGGAGCTCCGCTCTCCACGGCGAGGCGGCCGACGCCGCGCCGCGGCCGGCCGAGTGCGCCGGGCCGGATGCGGGTGCCCTCCGGGAAGATGAGGACGATCTCGCCGCGGGCCAGCAGCGCCTTAGCGGTGGCGATGCTCTCGCCGTCATTGGCCCCGCGGTCGACCGGGAAGGCGCCGAGCGCCCCGAGGAGCCACGATAGCCAGCCCTTGGCGAAGATCTCTCGCTTGGCCATGTAGTACATCGGGCGCCGGGCCATTGTCCCGATCACGAACGGGTCGAGGAAGCTGCGGTGGTTGGCGGCAATGATCACCGGGCCGTCGGCCGGGATGTGCTCGCGTCCGGTCCGCGCGAGGCGGAGATACACATGGAAGCACGGCTGCAGCAGGCAGCGCACGAGCCAGTAGAGGCGGATGTTGACGCCGCGCTCGCGAGCTCGACGGTGCAGCGCCTCGTGATCCATCGCATCTGGCGTACCCCGTTCCCGGTTCGCCCGTTACAGTTGCCAGAGTTGATCACCGGGATGGATCGCACCCGAGCGCTCAGAGGAGCTATCTGCGGAGCCGTCGCGGCGGGCGCGTGGGCACTCCAGCAGCCGCTGGACAAGGTCGCGTTCGGCAGCCGCGTCGACGACGTCGAGCTGCTGGGCAAGGCGCTCACCCGCGGCGGTGGCTGGTATGCGGCCGGCATCGCCGTCCATCTCCAGAACGGCGCGCTGTTCGGCGCCGGATACGCACTGCTGGCGCCGGCGCTGCCCCTGCCGGCCGCGCTGCGCGGACCGGCGGCCGCGCTGACCGAGCATCTGCTCACCTGGCGGCTCGGATCGCTCGCCGATCGCTGGCATCCGGCGCGCGAGGATCTGCCCAAGCTCGCCGGCAATCGAAGGGCGTTCGCCCAGGAACTCTGGCGTCACCTGTTCTTCGGCGTCGTCCTCGGGGAGCTCGAGCGGCGCGTCAACACCCCGGCGGAAACGGCTGCCCCCGGGCCCGAGGCCGCCTACTCGAGCAACGGCCACGGGTCCCTCGAGCACGCGCTGTCCGCCTAGCGCACTCGCCGGTGGCTCGCGTCCTCATCACCGGCGCCTCCGGGTTCGTCGGCGGCCATCTGGCGCGCGCGTGCGCCGCGGCCGGCGACGAGGTGATCGGCGCCTCGCGCAGCGGAGAGCTCCCGGATGGGTGTGGCCGGGGGCTCCCGATCGACCTCCTGGTGGGCGCGGCCGTGCGCTCGGTGATCGCCGAGGAGAGGCCGCAGGTCGTCTACCACCTGGCTGTGCTGAGCTCGGTGGGCCGCTCCTGGGAGGACCCCGTGCGCACGGTGCGCGACAACGTCACGACCGCGGTCAACCTGCTCGAGGCGCTGCGCCTGGAGGCGCCGGACGCCCGCGTGCTGTGGGTCAGCTCAGGCGAGGTCTACGGCGCGCCGGAGCGGCTCCCCGCCGACGAGAGCACCCGCGTGAGCCCCGCCAACCCCTACGCGGTCTCGAAGACCGCCGGCGATCTGCTCGCCGGCGTCTACGCCGAGGCGCATGGACTCGACCTGATCCGCGCGCGCCCGTTCAACCACGCCGGTCCCGGTCAGCAGCCGGTGTTCATCCTCTCCTCGCTGGCGCGGCAGGCCGCGGAGGCCCGGCTCGCCGGCGCGGCGGCCGTGCGGATAGTCACCGGCAGCCCCGACACCCGCCGGGACTTCACCGACGTCCGCGACGTCGTTCGCGCCCACCGCCTCCTGGCCGAGCGCGCCGAGCCCGGCGTCTACAACATCGCCTCGAGCCGCTCCGTTTCGGCCGCCGAGCAGGTCGCCCTCGTCCGGGAGCTGATCGCCCCGATCACCGTCGAGCATGTCGTCGATCCCGACCGCGTCCGCGCGCACGAGGTGATGGACTTGCGCGGCTCGCACGAACGGCTGACCCGGGCCACGGGATGGGAGCCGAAGATTTCCCTGCGGCAGACCATGGCCGACACGATCGCCTTCTGGGAGGGCGAGCTTGCGCGCACCGGCGCTGCCGAGGCCGTGCGACACTGATTGCCCGCGCCCGCCTAGCTCAACTGGTAGAGCACTTCACTTGTAATGAAGGGGTTGGGGGTTCGAGTCCCCCGGCGGGCTCTGAGTGACCGTCCCGTCGGCGCGGCTGCTGGCCACCGACGTCGAGCTTGAGTTGATGCTCGCGGACTCTGTGGCCACGGCCCCGAGCTCGGTCGTGTGGGGCCGCGCTAGGCCGATGGCCTGCTCATAGCCTGCACCCCGGTTCCCGGGGCGGCTGGCCCTGGCGGCTCGTGTATCAGGCCGGCCCTTACGAACTCCTTAGATTCAAAACCGGCTACGAAGCTGGTTATGGCCACAGGAGGACGTTCCATGTCAAATGGGCGATGGAAAGTGGCGGCACTCGCCGTCCTGCCGGCGTCGCTGGCAGTCGCAATCGCGGGACCCGCCAACGCCGCGGGTACCGCGGACACGAATGGGCAGGCTGCGACCTCATCGCCTGCGCTCACCGCGGCAGCGGTGCTCGCCGGCAAGCGCGCGGAAACGCCGGGAGCACGGGTCACCGCAGAGGAGGCGCTCACGGCATATTGGACGCCGGCGCGGATGAAGGCGGCGCTGCCCGCCGATGACCAGGCGGCTGTCAAAGATGCCGCGCGAACCGCGAAGAGCTCTGCTGCGAGCGACCTCGCCGCTGCACGCGCGCACGCGGCTAAGAACGACAAGCCCGCGCCCGCAGGCGCGCAGTCGACGGTGGCTCCCGCGGACGCGGTGAAGTCGTCGCCTGCCGGGAAGGCCAGTGGCGTCACCAGGCTTCAATACACCCCGGGATACCAGTACTGGGAGTTTGCGGCACGGACGTCGGGCAAGGTGTACTTCACGAACACCACGGACGGGCTCAACTACGTCTGCTCGGGGACGATCGTGAACAGCGGCGGCAAGGACATGGTCTGGACCGCTGGCCACTGCGTGCATGGTGGAGCGGGCGGCAACTGGCACGCCAACTGGGTGTTCGTGCCCTCGTACACAAACGGCTGGGCGCCCTACGGCTACTGGTATGCGTCGCAGCTGTGGACCCAGACGGCGTGGATGAACAGCAGCGAGTGGGAGTCCGACATGGGCGTCGCGATTGTCGGCACCAATTACGGCTACCACATCGTCGATTACCTCGGCGGCCAGGGCATCACCTGGAACCAGTCAAAGCACATCGGCGTGACGGTGCTCGGCTATCCCGCCGAGTCTCCGTACGACGGCCAAACCCTACAGGCCTGCAGCGGTACGACGTTCCCCGAGTGGAAATACCTCTCGTGGAGCTCTGACATCATCGGGCTGCACGACTGCAATTTGACCGGCGGCTCCAGCGGCGGCGGCTGGTTCGCCTTCTTCGACGGCGAAGCAGGGTACGTTGATGGCAACACGAGCTTCAAGTACAACGACGATCCAAACTCGATCTACTCGCCGTACTTCGGTGACCGCGCGTCGAACCTGTACGACGCCACGAAGAGTCTGTGAGAAGAAGCGATAGTCGGGTGGGGCCGCGGCAACGCGGCCTCCTCGCCGTCCGGCACTCGGCGACCGCCACCCTCGCGATGGGGTTGACGGTCGCTGTTGCCATGTTGGCGGATGGTTGCTCGGGCGACGGCCCCGCCGCCGGCGTGCGGCCCACCTCCTCCGATTCGTTGCCCGCGACGCACCCCAGCGGTCCGAGGCCGCCCAGCCTCGAAGAGAACGCCGTGAGCCCGGAACCTGCCGTTGATCTGCGCCGAGCGCGCTGGCAGCGCGCGGAGGCTGTCCGCGGCCGTCCGGAGGTCCATATCCATGCGACGCTGGAGGGCGGGCCGCCCTGCACGGTACTCGCCCGTGTCGACGTCCGGGAGACTGCCACCGCCGTCACGATCACCCTCTGGACCGGCCGGCGGCCCGGCGCGCGCTGCAGCGAGCGCCGTCGCCTCGTTGGAGTCCCGATCGTTGTTTCCGTAGCGCTGCGCCGTTCGGTGGGCGACCGCGCCGTACTCGATGGCGCCTCAGGCGGCCCCTGAATACTGATGGGGCCGGTCGCTTCTCTCGGCGGTCCTCCGCAGCGGTGAGAACGCCTTCGCCGTTCACCGAGCACCCGTCGCGGGTAAGGTCGGCCGCTGCGTCGCGATGGCCGTGCCCGCGCCCGGGCGACCCCGATCAGGTCGCGAGTTTGGCGTCAGGTATTGGCGCCCTACACGAATTGCCGGGGATCGTCCGTGCGGACGATCTCGGTTCCCAGTGGCAACAGCGAGACGGGGATCAGCTTCAGGTTCGCCAGCCCAAGCGGGATCCCGATGATCGTCAGGCATAACGCGATGCCCGTGGCCAGATGCGCAAGCGCCAGCTCCCATCCGAAGAACACGATCCAGATGACGTTGCCGACGATCGAGGGCGCGCCGGCGCCGGGCCGGCGCACGATCCTGCGGCCGAACGGCCAAAGCGCGAAGCCGGCGATCCTGAAGCAGGCCAACCCGAAGGGGATCGTGATGATCAGGATCAGGGAGATGATCCCGAAGAACACGTACAGGAGAGCCAGCCAGAATCCGGCCAGAACAAACCAAATCACATTGAGGATTAGACGCACGCCTCACCGCCCGGTGATTGCTTGCCCAGTTGGGCGAGGCCTAAGCGTACGCCGATCCGGAAGCGGCGGCTAGGGGCGCAAGCGCGCGGTGGGCATCATGCCGGGCAGCCCGTCGCTGAGCTTGACGGCTGAGCTGCTCAAGCGGCGGTGCGTGCCTGCCCGCGGGCGGATCGCACCATGCCCGCGGGTCGATCGCACCATGCCCGCGGAGTCGCGCAGACCGCCTCGTGATTCCGGAGGACGGTGTCGACCTGGTCGGGCGGTATGCCTCCCGGGTCGAGATGGCTTGGGCTGCGCTCGAGGGCGATCACCGGCGAGTGCGGTCGGCCAGGCCAGCGTCGCGGCCGCGCTCCTGCTCGCCGCAGCTCGCGGGTAGGACGTGAGAACGGCGCACCGGAAGGATGCTCGCAGTGCGGCGAGCCGACCTCGAGAGGGATGAGCTCCGGATGGCGGACATGAGCTGACAAGACCTTCCGCAATGGTGATCCCCACTCCCCTGCCCGACGGCGCGATGCTTCACGGCGTGAGAGGGCCCGAAAAGCTCCGCCGTGCGGTTCGTGAAGCGATCGGCTTCTACTGGGGTTCAGGGCTGTCGAACGAGGTGCCGGCCCTCGCCTGGTTTCTGCTTGCGTCGCTGGTGCCGCTTGCGCTCGGCATCACCGCGCTCGTGGCGGTGGTGCTTGGCGACTACGCCAAGGCTCAGATGGTGGCGGCGCGGCTGTCGCAGGCTCTTCCCCCCAACCTGCACGAGGAGATCGTCCAGCTGATCCTGAGGACCCACCGCAACTCGCCGCTGTTGATCCTCGGTTCGATCGCCGGCATGCTGTGGACGAGCTCAGGTGCCGTGGGCGTGCTGGAACGCAGCCTCTCGCGTTTGGTGGCAGAGTCGGGCCAGGGCATAGTCGTTGGAAAGCTCCGCAACATCGGCGTCGCGGCGGCGGTGACCCTGCTTGTCGTGATGATGGTCCTGGTCGCCTCGGCTGGCACGGGCTTGGTCAGGGAGCTGCGGTTGAACTCGGTGCTGACCCGTCTCTTCGTGCCGATCATCTCGACCGCACTGACCGCGTTCATCTGCGGTGCGGTGTACTGGGTGCTCAGCGGCGGCGAGGCTCGGTGGAGGTCCGCGCTACTCGGCGGACTGACCGGCGGCGTGCTGCTTCAGGTGACGCCGACCGCCGCCGGGTACTACCTGCGCTACGTCGCCGGCAATACGCCGGTCGAGCTGTTCCTGATGCTCTCGGGCGTGCTGATCACCTGCTATCTGGCGGCGCTGGCCCTGCTGATCGGCGCGGGCGTGACGATGCGTCTACAGCTCCGCCGGAGCCTTGGTGATCCCCCGGCGTAGCCGATCGGGAACACCTGGCGAGGTCCGTGCGGACCTGCTCGCGCTCGCGTCGGCGCGCCGCGAGGCGTAAGCGCGGCGGTGGCGCAAAGCAGGTCAAGCCGAGCGAAGACCGGCTGCAGTGCCAGACACCGGCCGCGGATCGGCCAAGCTCGGGGTGTACGAGCCGCCGACGGTGGCCGACCCGGACGGCAAACTCCTGCCCGCGGCCTCTCGGCGCCCGTGTGCGTTGACGCCTGGCCCTTTCGATGGTCGAGGGCTATCTCCGAGGGCAGACGTGGATCCTGTTCGTCACTAGTTACAGACTGCCAATGCGGCACGTCGCAGCCGTCGCACGCGCCCATATCAGCCATTCATCGCGGTCGCTCGCCGCGACAGAAGGGGCTTCATTCGTTGTCGCACCAGGGGCTACATCCGTTGTCGCACCTGTGGTCCCTCGCTGTTTTCGGAACGCCCTCGCCGCTACACCGCGGCCTTCTCCAAAATCCGC
>JAFAXX010000184.1 GCA_019240655.1 Solirubrobacterales bacterium | reverse complement strand
CGAGCGCCGCGCTGAACGCCTCGAGCGCCCGTTCCATCGCTTGCGCGCCGACGCCTGAGGGCAGCGGGCGAGTCCACACCTGTCCGGTCGAAGTCACGTTCGGCCTCCGGTCGTATCGAAATCGTAACCCGAGACGCCGCCATTGCCATCAGCGCCACGAGTCCTAGTGCCTCCATTCAACAGTCCTAACCCTCCTAGAGGTCAAGCCGACCAAGAACGGGCACGCGGCAAGTCCACGGCGTTGACACCACCGGTCGCTACCGCGTTCCGACTGGCCGAGGGTGCCGCGACCGCGCTCACGCGGTAACCGGCGCAGACCCCGGCACAGTTCGACGGCCTCGCCGTCGGGGGGCGGACGGCCTGTACCCAACGAGAAGCTCCTCGATTGGGAGGAACAGCCCGCGACCCCAGAGGACACGTCTGCCCCACGAGGATCTTGAGTCGCTGGATCCACTTGCCTGACTTCGAGAGGTAGAGGTGTGGCGCGGGGACGCGACCGGGGCGGCGTGGTCGGGCTCGAGCGGCTCAGCCTCGACCTCGTAGGCGATCAGGGCCGGATGGCCAAGATGTCCTCGAGCGGAAGGTTCGTTGTGTAACCGCCGGAGCTGTGGGCAAGGAGATGGGCCGCGTCAGAACGGTCGGGCGCGACTTATGGCTGTGCCAGGGATGAACCGCCCCAATGCATTCCGAGCTTCGACCTTCCAGCGGGTGACGCAGGGGATATCGCCATTTCAATCGATCTGCGGAGCGTCGATCAAGCCTTGTAGTCCAGGACGTAGGGCTCCTCGACGGCGCCGTCGACGACAGCCGCCAGTTCGCGCGCTCGGTGCGCGGCTCCGGGCCGATGGAAAGCAATGACCACTCGAGGGTTGGCGACTGCTCGGACGGCAGGCGATCCGGGTCGATCCGCAACGAGGCCGCCCGGCGACGGCCTCGCGCGCAGAGACCAGTCGCGATTCGCATCGGCGCGGTCGGAAGCTAGGCCGCCCGCGGGCTAGGCTCGCGCCTGCGCCTGAGCGGTCCGGCCGGACGCTGCTTAAGCTGGCCGTCGACGGTCAGGTCAACCCTTTCGCCATAGGGCGCTAGGTAGCCCTTGATCGCGGAGACCTCGTGCAAAGGCGCCTGGTAGTACCAGAACAGGCTGGCGTGCCGATGGCCGTCAAGCACGACGTCGTGGTAAGACGCGAACCCCTTGTACGGGCAGCCCGTCCGTAGATCGCTGTCGGCGAGAACAGACGCGTCGACGTCGTTCTGGGGCAGGTAGTAGCGGGTCGGCAGGCCGGTCTCGAACACGAGGATTGGGCTGTCTGACTCCGCCAGCAGCCGGCCGTCACGCTCGACGCGCACGCGGCGTGAGCTGCGCAGGGCATCGACGCGCACGAAGGGGTCGCGGGGATGCACGAACACCTCCTCTTCCTCCTCATACCAGTGCTCGATCGCGTCCCAGGGAACGTGCACATAGCCGTCAAGATCGGGATCCTCGAAGCCGCGCACGGTCATCGAAGCGGCCTCATCCGGATCGAGCGCTACGTCGTCGGCAGGGAACGCATAGATCGGCACCTTCTTCCCCGGCTCCCACACGAGCATCGCGCGTGGCGTGTCGATCACCGTCCGGGCGCCGCTCGCGCCGCGGATCCACCGGGAAGTCGGGTAGTAGGTCAGCTCATCAAAGGGTGGACTGGGATGCAGTGCGGCCATCGGGCTTCCGTTTCTCTGTAGGGTTGGCGGTAGGGGTAGGGGCGCTTGAGTATTTGGCCGCCAGCACGTCGGCCGGGAGTATCTCAGGGCGGCGACGCGAGGAGATCGTCGGCCCTCTCTGCGAGCGCGGCGGCAATTGGGCCCTCGACGTGCGCCTGCCGGTCCTCCGTGCTCGCGAATGTGTCGAAGATCCAGAAGGTACTGTCGGAGATTCTGGCCGCGTACCAGGCGGCGGTGCCGGGCTCGGCTTCGGCGAGCGGCAACGCGCCCCCGAGCAACTCGGCCACGGCCGCGGCCCTCTCTGGTTTGGCCTCGAGGCGAACGACAAACGCATACGGTGGGCTCATCTGCTTCCTCCAGTCTCCGAGGATTGTTCCGTGCCTCATGTCCAGCCGAAGAGCCGCTGGCGGACCGACGGCCTGGCGGCGGCGCGCTCGCACGCGTGCGCGGCGGCGAGCTGGTCGGTTGCCGCGTCCGCCTGGTCAGTCGCGGCGACGTACGCCGCGTAGCGATCTGGTGCCGGCGACGCCTGCCAGGCGGAGTACGCCGCATCCGCCTGCGCGCTCGCCGCGCGCCAATCGATGTAGAGCTCGTCCAGGTACCAGTCGCGGTCCGCGAGATCCAGATCGACAGGTCGGCTAGATGAGCTCATCGAGCACCGCCAACACCTCCGAGGGCTCTGCGCGCTCGGTCCAGTCGCCGGTCACGCGCGCGTAGCTAACCTTCGCGTCGCTGCCGATCACGAACGTCGCAGTGGCGGGCAGTACCCAGCCTCCTGGACCGTTGTGGGCGGCGACGTCGGTCGCCGCCGACTCGAGCAGCGCCCGCGTGTACGCGTCGACTTCGTAGCGAAGCCCGTAGCGATCGATGACGTCCGCTCCCACGTCTGAGAGGACGCGAAATGCCAATGCGTTCTTCCCGGCCATCGACAGCGAGTGGCCAGGTGTCTGAGGGGAGATCGCCACGAGCTGAGCGCCCCGGGAGCCAATCTCCTCCAGACGCGCCTGGAAGGTGCGCAGCTGCAGGTTGCAGTATGGGCACCACTCGCCGCGATAGAAGATCAGAACCACCGGTCCCCGGCGCACGAGCGCCGACAGGTAGACCTCATCGCCATTCTGGTCGGGCAGCACGAAATCTGGCGCCTGGTCGCCGACTTGGGGCGCTCGGCTTGCGAAATCGATGGCGCTCAGCCGCCGTGCCGCCGCCGCAAAGCCGTCCAGTTGCTCAGCTTGGGCCTGGCTCGCGATCGCCTGGTTCATCTCGTCTCGCTGCTCTGCGTATGAGGGGGGCGTGATCATTGGAGTCCTTTCTGTGGTGATGCCAGGGCCAGGAGGGGCGCCTCCCGGCCCTGGCGGTTGAAGGCACGACGGCGAGTCAGGCGGCGGCTACCTGACGGCTACGCCAGCCGGGGTGGCGCCGGCCGGCAGGGAGACGGACCCGAACTCGGTGAGCTGACCGCCGTCAACGGTGAACTCGCCAACGGACGCGACACGACTCTCGTCGACATACAACGTCTGACCGTCGGCGCTCAGCCGCGCATCGACCGCGCCGACTCCGGCCTGGCTCGAGACCGGGGTTGAGCCGAGCAGCTTAAGCGTCCCGTCCGGGGCGATCGAGTAGCGCGAGATGCTGCCCGAGGCCGTGTTCACCGTGAACAGGAACTGGCCGTCGTGGGTGATTTCGACCCAGCATGGTGCGGTCTGCTGGTCGGCGAACGGCGAGGCGCCGATCGAGGACAACGTGCCGTCGGATGCGACGCGGAACGCCGAGACGGTCCCGTTGACCGCGCCCGCGTGCGCGTTTGAGACGAACAGCTGCCGCGGGTCTGTGGGACTGAACTCGCTGCCGAACGGACCCGCGGCCTGCGCGGCAAACGGAGACCCCGGCGCGGCGGTCAAGCGGCCGTCAGAGCCGACGCTGAAGCTGTCGATCTGTGAAGTGCCCACGCGCGTACCGATGAGGTTGGTGCCGGTGGCGTCGAACAGCACGTCGCCCGGCTGGGCATTGCCCGGAAGCGTGACCGTCGAGTCCGCGATTGGCCGCAGGTGGCCGCCCTCGCTCAGGGTGAAGCCGGTGTAGTTGGAGTCGGCCGAGCCCGCGTTGGCCACGTACACCAGGCCATCGTGCGCAGCGACACTCACCGGCGTGCTCCCGCCGGAGGAGACGACGCCATCTTGCACCAGCCGCAAGGATCCGTCGTGTCTGATCCGCAGGACTGAGATCTGGTTGCTGCCCGCGTCGACCGCGATCACATAGCGACGATCGCGCGAGACCTGGATCGCGCCCTGCGACGCGAGTCCTGATCCCGTGCCCGCCCCTCCCGCGTTGAACGGGGAGCCTGGAAGCGCGCTGAGGCTCCCGTCCGCGTGGCGAGCAAAGGCCGCAATCGTGTTATGACCGGCGGTGTTGTCGTCCACGTACACGTAGCCGGCGTGATGGTCGGGCTCGGCGCCGGCCGCGGCCGGCACCGCGCCAGCCCCCGCGAGGGCGAGCAAGCCGGCAAGGAGCGTTCTCGGGACCTTCCTCGGTAGGTAACGCATCGGATCTCCTTCAGCTAGAGGGTTGTCGGTCCGAGTGAGCTTCGGGGCGACTCTGCTACCCCAGCTGGACCGTTTAGTCCAAGCGATTGGACCAGGAACCCGGTCTGATTTCAAGGCGCGGGGCTCGACCGAAAGGGAATCGTTAGAACTCCGGCCCTGAACCGTCGAGACGCGTGAGCGAGGGACGCTCCGGAGCGCGACTCGGAAGCGAGAGCCGGACTCGCGTCCCAGACGTGGACTCCGCCAGCCAGACCCGTCCTCCATGGGCCTCTACGTTCGTCCGGGCGATCGCCAGTCCGAGGCCCGAGCGTGCCACCGATCCTGTCCAGTCGCCCCCGTGGAAGGCGGTGAAGACCTGGGTTTGCTCCTCGGCAGCGATGCCGTCGCCGTCGTCCTCGACTTCGATCTCGACGCCGCCGCGGGTCCGCTGCGCGTGCACCATGACCCTTCCCCGCTCGCGAGCGTGGCGGACCGCGTTCTCGAGCAGGTTCACCAGCGCGCGGTAAAGCTGGATCCGGTCCGCGCGGATGGTCGGCAGGCAGGGCGGTGTGTCGATCTCGAGATTGACCCCGCTCGCCTCTGCCTGAATCCGCATCGTGTCGGCCGCCGCCTCGATCAGCTCTCGCGGGTTGATCCAATCGATCCTCCCGCCGCGGGCCTGCTCGCGCGCGACCAAGTGCAGCTCGTCGACCAGCTCCGTCATCAGCGTGACCTGCTGCTCGATGCGCGCAAGGTACTCATCGCACCGCCCGGGCTCCACCACGTCGTCGCGCAACGCTCCGACGAGGAGCCGAGCCGACGCGAGCGGCGTGCGCAGGTCGTGCGAGAGCTCCGCCAACAGCTGCGCAGATGGGGGTGCTCCGGCGACGCCCCGCCCGGAGGACGGATCGGGAGGTCCAAGCCCGAGAGGGCCCTCGTCCCGTACGGTAGCCGCGGCGCTCATGGTTCGAACCGGTATCCGACGCCCCACACGGTCTTGAGGTGACGTGGGCGGGCGGGGTCGTCCTCGATCTTCGCCCGCAGCCGGCGGATGTGGACGGTGACGGTCGAGGTGTCGGTGTAGAACGAGTAGTGCCACACCGCACTGATCAGCTCGTCGCGAGAGAAGACCTGCCCTGGATGGCGGGCGAGGTACAGAAGCAGGTCGAACTCGCGCTGTGGCAACTGCAATTCTTGGCCGCGGACGTACACCCTTCGGGCAGACAGGTCGATGCGAAGCTCGCCGAACTGCATCGGCTCCATGCGCGCGGGCGGCCTGGACCCCGCCCGCCGCAGTACGGCGTCAACGCGGGCAACCAGCTCCGCTGCCGAGAACGGCTTGACCACGTAATCGTCGGCGCCCGACCGCAGCCCGATGATCCGATCGAGCTCCCGGCTCTTGCCAGAGAGCAGGATCACTGCTGGACTCAAAGTGTCCTCGCCGTGGAGTCGGCGCATCACCTCGAGGCCATCGATCCGCGGGAGCTTGACGTCTAGCACGATCAGGTCGGGACGAAGCGCCGCCACGGCGTCCATCGCGCTGGCGCCGTCGGAGGCGATCGCGGTCTCGTAGCCGGCGCGGTGCAGGTAGCGCGCCACCACCTCAGCGATCGTGGGCTCGTCATCGACCACGAGCACCGCCCCCCGGCTCCCCGTCGCGGCCTGCGGTTGACCGACTGCAAGGCTTGACATCTTGGCGCTCCCGGTGAGCGGCTGGACCATATAGTCCAACCTGATCGGCGCCAGATTACCGAGTCTCGATTGGACTGTCAAGTCCAAGCGCTGCGCTAGCAAGAGCCGAGTAGGAGCGAACTCGCGATACACGACTGGACTGTTCCGTCCATCGACGATAGGATGGTGGTCATGACCTCGCTCGCCGTCACCAAGCAGGGCCGCGCGACACGGGAACGGATCGTGCGCGGGGCCGCCGAGCTGATCGCGGAACGAGGAGCGGCAGGGACCAGCCTGGATGACGTCCGCGCGGTCACAGGCGCCAGCAAGAGCCAGCTGTATCACTACTTCGGCGACAAGCATGGCCTGGTTGGTGCCGTGGTCGACTTCCAGTGCGCCACGGTGCTCGGCCTGCAAGCGCGTGCGCTCGGCTCGGTCAACGACTGGCAGGATCTCGAGCGGTGGGCGGAGCTGATGGCGACGATTGTTGAGGACCACGGCGCGCGAGGCGGGTGCCCGATCGGCACGCTCGCCGCGGCGCTGTCTGACACCGACGACGGGCTGCGCACCAGCCTCAGCGAGGCGTTCAGGGCATGGAGCGATGCGATCCGCGGCGCGCTCACGAGACTGCAAGAGAACGGCTTGATTTCTGCCGATGCCGACCTGGACGCGCTCACGACGATCACGCTCTCGGCCATCCAGGGCGGCCTGCTGCTCGCCAAGACCTCCCGCGACGCCAATCAGCTGCGCACCGCGCTAGGCGGTGCGATCGCGCAGCTGAAGGCACACGCTCCGGCACCGCGCACGCGGCGGCGCTGATCGGCCGCCTCCGGGAGCAGCTCAGCTCCGTACCGATCTGTAGGCGAGCGAGTCGCGAACCGGCCCGCGTCGCCGCGGGCCGCCGTTGCGGGCTCGGCCGTCGCACGGCTTCGGCGTGATCTCCGGGCAGTCGTGCTCTCGGCGTCTTCCCAGCGACGCCAGCACGTACGCGATCGCGCCGCCGAGGCTCGGAATCCAGAACGCGATCGTGTGGTACAGCAGCACTGCGGCGGTGGCCGGCATCGCCGGGGTGCCGTAGAGCACGAGCGCGCCCACAAGCCCGCCTTCCAGCACCCCGATCCCGCCGGGGACGGGCAGTGTGTTGGCCGCGTAGCCGATGATGTAGGCGAGCAGGAGCGCGGGAACTCCCACCGGGTAACCGACCGCGGCGCACGTGACGCCGAGCACGGCGATGTCGAAGCCGAGGTACCCGAGCGCGCCGAGCAGCCGCCAGTGCGGATGGACGAGCTCGAGCTCGGCCTGCCGAATCCCGTTGGCGACCGAGCTGAGCGCGCGGCTTCGCGCACTTCGGTGCCAGCGCGAGCGCGGGATCGTCAACACCAGCACCACTCCGGCAGCTCCAATGACGGCTGGGATCACCGTCAGCGCCAGGCCGGTGGGCCCTCCCCCGACACCCAGCGGGAGCAACACCGCCCCGGACTCGAGCGCGAGCACGTTTGTTCCGCTGGTCAAGAAGAACAGCCCGCTCGACCTCTCGACGATCTGACGCACTGACATGCCTCCGCGCCGAAGCAGCAGGCCGCCGGCCGCAAGCGAGCCGACTCCTCCCCCCGGCAGCAGGGCTCCCGATCCCATCTCGATCCACGCCAGCCTGCGAGCCTCACGAGTTGGAAGCTCGCCGAAGAAGCGGCGGAAGATCGCAAGGAAGCTGAGACACGATGCCAGCTCGAGCGCCACGCCTCCCCCCAGCCACAGGACGTTGACCGAGCTGGCCTCGCGCGCTGCCTCGTGCAGGCCCGGCACCGCGAGGAGCGCCGTGCCGCCCGCCACCAGCAGCAACCCGACAGTGATCAGCCGTCGCTTCAGCACCGCGCGACCTCTGCTCGCTCAGGCGTGGCCCTTGGATGAGCGCCGCGACGCAGCTCGGCCAACTGATCAGGGCTGTGGATCGAGATCGAGTCGACCACGGGTGAGCCGATCAGCGCCACGCCGTCGGGGCGTCCCTCGAGCTTGGCGCTGATCCTGTCGAACGTCCAGCGGAACGTGTTGACCCCCATGTCCTTGACGGCGAAGGTGGCGCTCGAGTGGTTTGGGTCGGCGGCGTCGACGCCGGTGATCGATGAGGTTTCGGTGCTCACAGCGGGTGCTCGTTGAGTGCTGTCACCTGGTTGACCGGTGGGTCGTGTCGATTCCTCGGCGCTGAGCTCAGCTAGGCGGCTCGGCGGGCGGTCGACACGGCCGCGACCGCCGAACGGGCCGGGTCGATCCCCGTCTGCTGTTCGCTGAGGCTCCAGACCTTCGCTGCCGACGCGGGGTCGGTGGCGGCGCCCTTCAGCGTCAGCTGCTTGCCGCGCATGTACAGGCCGCCCGGGGTGATCTCAGACTCCGGTGCGGTGGCGGACCATACGATGCCCTTCGCGGCTTGCTCGGCAGATTTGAACACGGGCGTGCGCTTCATCACTCCGGTCACGGCGCCCATCAGTCCTGAGGGGCCGCCGCCGCCGAAATTCGTCCGCGCCGGGCCAGGACTGACCGACACCACGGTCACGCCGGACCCGTCGATTCGCCGCGCCAGCTCGCTCGTGAACAGCACGTTGCCGAGCTTCGAGGTGCGGTAGGCGCCGAAGTAGCTGTACTTGCGCTCCCCCTGGAGGTTCTCCAGGGGGAGCTTGCGGCTGTAGATCTCCGAGGTGACGTTCACGATCCGGCCGGCGGGTGAGGCGATCAGCGCCGCGAGCAGCAGGTCGGTGAGCAAGAACGCCGCCAGGTGGTTGGTCGCCCACGTCAGCTCGAGCCCGTCCGCGCTCTCCTCACGCTGGTTGAAGGCGCTGCCCGCGTTGTTGATCAGGATGTCGACCGCGTCGTAGCGGTCCCTCACGTCCCGAGCGGCGCGGCGCACGTCGCCCTGCACTGACAGATCGGCGAGGATCAGCACCGGGGGCTTGCCCGTCGCGACCTTCGCGACCTGCGTGTGCGCTCGCTCGCCCCGCGTCCGGTTCCGGCAGATCATCACGACCTCCGCGCCCCGGCTTGCGAGCTGCTTGGCCGTCTCGAGTCCCAGCCCGCTGCTGGCGCCGGTGACAACGACGACAGTGCTCCCGACCGCTGCTTTCGGGTCGGCGTTCATGGATGAAGTGCTCATGTGAACCCTTTCCAGATTCGTGACATTACTGTAGCGTTTCGTATATGCTACGTAACGGAATGTGCGGATGTCAACGGACGTAAGGGTTCGTTAAGCGAAAACGAGAAGCTCAAGCCGGGATACGTGGGCACACGGGAAGGGACGGGGCTGCGCGCCTACTCCGACTCGCTTTACGAGAACCCACAGCGGCGCGCGAGCGACGGAACGGCTCAAGCGCTCGGCCCCCAGCCGCCAGGGCGGCCGGGGGCCGGGCTGGCTTGGTTGCTACGCGGCCTCGTCGACCATCCGGGCGCGGGCCAGCGATCCGCGCTCCCGGGTCGGATCGTCGCGGAGGGTTTCGATCGCCATCCGCGGGAGTCGGCGTTCGACCGGGCCTGGCAGCTTCCAGGTCCGCTCACCGGCGAGGGCGAGCACCGCCGGAAGCAGCAGGCTCCGGACCACGAACGCGTCCAGGAACACAGCTGTGGCGAGGCTGAGTCCGAACAGCTTGACGACGCGCATGTCCCCGAGCACGAAGGACAGGAACACGGACACCATGATCGTGGCGGCCGCGGTGACCACGCGCCCGGACGACCCTAGGCCCTCGACGAGCGCGGCGTTCGCGTCGCGCCGCCGGATCCAGGCCTCGTGGATACGGGAAACGAGGAACACTTCGTAGTCCATTGAGAGCCCGAACACGATCGCGAACAGGAACACGGGGATGAAGGCCTCGATCGGCCCTGCCTTGACACCGAGCGGACCACCGAGCCAACCATTCTGGAAGACAGCGACCGTGACCCCGAGCGAGGCGGCGACCGACAGCAGGTTCATCGCCGCCGCCTGGAGGGGAATCACAATCGACCTGAACAGCACCGCGAGCAGCAGCGAAGCGAGCCCGATCACCGCGGCGACGAACACGGCGAGCCTGCGGGACACGACATGCGAGAAGTCGATTCCGGTCGCGGTGGGTCCTCCAACCACCACCCGGCCGCCTGTCGTCCGCTCCAGGGCCGGCAGCCGTCGGTCACGCAGGCGATTGACGAGATCGCTCGTCGCCGACGATTCCGGCGAGGTTGTGGGAATCGCCTCGAGGACAACGGTCCGCCCGCCGGGATTGATGACCGCCGGTGATACCGACGCCACCCCTCAGTCTCGCGCAGCGCGGCGGCGAGCCGCCGGGTAGTCTGCTCGTCTCGGCGGCGTGGCAGCTGGGCCACGACCTGGAGCGGGCCGTTGAACCCAGGGCCGAAGCCGTGGACCAGCAGGTCGTAGGCCCGGCTCGTGGTTTGGCTGGTGGGATCGTTACCCGCATCGCTCTGTCCCAGCCGCAGCGAGAAGGCGGGAACGGACAGAACCGCCATCACACTCAGGCCTACGGCGAGCGCACGCCACGGGTAGCGCGTGACGGCAGCGCTCCACCGTGGCCACAACGAGCCGCGAGCGGGTGAACGCCCAGCCTTGCTCGGTCGCTCCGCGGCGATCCGCTCCCCTAACCGCCCCAGCAACACCGGCAGTACCGAGAGTGCGGCCGCCTGGACCAGACCCACGGTGACCACGGCGGCCAGGGCCGCCGCCTCGAGCAGCGTGATGCCGAGGATGAACAGGCCGAGCAGGGCGATGATCACGGTCGCGCCGGCGAACAGCACCGCACGGCCGGCCGTCTCCATCGCGGCGTCGATCGACCGATCGAGATCACCCGTCCTGCGGTAGTCCTCCCGGAAGCGGGTGACGATGAACAGCGCGTAGTCGATGCCGACACCCAGCCCGAGCAGCGCCGCAAGCTGGGAAGCGAAGTCCGGCGTGTCGAGCAGGTGGGAGCCGAGTCCGATCAGGCCGAGGCCGGCCCCGAGGCCGAGGAGCGCAGTGACGATTGGCAGGCCGGCCGCGAGCACCGAGCCGAAGGTGATCAGCAGCACCACGATCGCGGCGAGCAGCCCGACTGCGGTGGCGGCGCCGAGCGAGGGCCGGTTCGCCTGCTCGATCGCCCCGCCCCCGAGCTCCACCTCGAGCGTCGGACTGTCCGCGCCTCGGGCGACGTAGATCACGCGGTCGATCGCCGACGTGGGCAGCGCCGTGGCGCTCTCATCGAATGTGACCACAGCGAATGTCGTCGTCCGATCGGCCGAGACGTTCGCCGCGCCGAGCGGTGAGTATGGGCTGAGCACGCTCGCCACGTGCGGGAGGAGTTCAACTTTCCCCAGCAGCCGCTTGACCGCCGCTTCGACGGTTGGCGCCGTCACGCTGCCGCGGCGTACGTGCACCACGATCTGGTCGGAGTCGCCGGCTTGAGACGGGAACTGCCGGGCCAGCAGGTTGGTCGCGCGTTGGGAATCGGTGCCGGGGAGCGACAGGTTGTTGGCGTAGCGGGTCCCCGCCGAATGCGCTGCCGCCATCGCGACGAAGACGGCGGCGAGCCAGGCCGCGATCACGAGCCGCCGGTGGCCGCGGACCCAGCCCCCCCACTGGACGAGATATCCCTGACGAGCCGCGGGACTCATCGTGCTGCCTCCTCGCGTGCGCTGCGCTCGGTCGCGGCTAGACGCGCCGCGCGCTCGCGGTACTCGGTCACCACTGCCATCGTCTTCTTGGTGCCAGTGGCGCGGTTCAGGGCCGGCCCGAGGGCGGGAAAGCGGTCGATTAGCCCGCGCAGGAACTTTCCCGGGCCGGGAAGGATCGCCAGTTCCGCCTTGTCCGCCCGGATCGCCTGGACCGTGAGCTTGGCGATCCTGGCGGGCGACACCAGCCCGACCGGCGGGAGGTTGATGCCGACCTCATCGGCTGTGCGGGCGCCGACGCCGACCTCTCCGACCGGGCCGGGGATCAGGGCCGAGGCGCTCACGCCCCGGCCGCGGTAGTCCGCGCGGAACACGCGGGTGAAGGCAACCAGCCCATCCTTGGCGGCGGCGTAGGCCTCCGCGTACGGGAACGAGACCCGGCCGGCCATCGACGAGACGTTCACCACGTGCCCGCGGCCGCGCTCGAGCATCCCCGGCAGTACCAGCCTGGTCAGCATCACCGCGCTCGTCAGATTGAGCTCGAGAAGGCCGTGGATCTCATCCTCGGTCAGGTTGTGAAACTCGCGCTGGAGGTCGCCGCCGGCGTTGTTGACCAGCACGTCGACCGGACCGAGCCTGCGCTCGACGGCCCCGACCAGCGCGCGTCGCTCCTCGGGGGAGGTGACATCCCCGGGGAATGCGACCACCTCGGGCCCGGATTCCGAGAGCCTGCGGGCGTACGCTTGAAGCTCTGGCTCGCTGCGCGCAACCAGCGCCACCTTCGCTCCCTCGGCTGCCAGCGACCCCGCGATGTATGGGCCGATCCCGCGCGAGGCGCCTGTGACGACCACGGTTGCTTCGTTGAGATCTAGCTTGGGCATCCTACTGCTCCCTTTGGTTGAAATTGACGCTACGATTTGTAGCGCTACAGACCGTAGCGTAAAAAGATGATTTGGAGCGAGTTGTAGGCTGATGTTCATGGAATCGACAGACATTCGAGAGCGCCGGCGACCGGGAGCGCGCAAGGATCCCGAGGCGGACCGGTTGATCCTCGAGACGGCCCACCGGCTGCTGCGGGAACTGGGCTACGACCGCCTCACGATGGACGCCGTCGCGCGGGAAGCGGGGGTCGCTCGCACCACCGTCTACCGCCGCTACAAGGACAAGGCGGACCTGGTCAGCGCCGCGATCGACACGCTTCGGATGCCGGCCAGACGCTCATCGAGCGGCGATGTTCGCCGTGACCTGGTCGCCCAACTAGACAGCGTGCGTCGCAACTACGGCGTGTCGCTGGCCGGAACGCTGCTAATGGAGGAGCCCTACAACCCCCGCCTGCTCGAGCTGTTCCGCGAGCGGATGGTGACGCCCCAACGCGGAATCGTCGCGGAGACGATCAGGCATGGCATCGAGCGGGGAGAGATCAGGCCTGACGTGGACGTCGAGCGGATCCTCGACCTGCTGCTGGGCGCTTTCTTCGCCGCGGTGTTCGCGGGCGGCCGCCCCGGGCCTGACTGGCCCGAGGCGATTATCGACGCACTGTGGCCCGCGCTGGCCGCGCGTCAGGCGAGGAGGCTCTGACGCGCGCTCACGCTCCCGCGCTGGGCAGCGACTGACCGACCTCGATCACGTATCCGTCGTGTAGCGCTATAATTTCAGCATAAGCAGCACGATGACGGCCCCGCGGTGCGGACACACCCGGGGCCATGGCCCAAGGAGGGCTATCTCCATGAGCACCACCAAGACTAAGACCATCGACAGCCTCGTGCGCGTCAGCCGCGTCAACGGCCGCGACCTGAAGTCCGACCGGTTCCAGCGCGAGGGCAACGAGCGCGCCATCGAAGGCCACGGCTACCGCGTCGGCCAGCACGTCGAGGCGCTGAACGTCTCCGGCGGGCTCGCGGCCACCGGCGGCCAGTGGCGGCAGGCGCTCGAGCGGGTGCGCAATGGCCAGAGCGCCGGTGTCGCCGTCGCCTATATCGACCGTCTCTCGCGCGACGTGGCCAACGGGCTGGCGTGGGTCGACGCCCTCGCCGAGGCCGGCGGTGTGCTGATCAGCGGGGCGCGGGTCATCAACATCGCCAACCCGCACGAGCGGTTCATGCTCATCGGCGAGCTGAACAACGGCGAGCTGCAGCTCAACATCTACAAGGAGAAGAGCCGCGAGACCATGGCCGACGTCAAGAAGCGCGGCATCGCCAACCGCTTGAACTACGGCTATGCCCGGAACGGCGCCACCGACCCCCGCCGCGACCCGAAGGCGTTCGTCATCGACCCTGAGCAGGCCGCCCACGTCCGGTTCATCTTCGAGATGCGTGCCGCCGGCGAGCGCTGGCCGGCCATCATCGACGAGCTCCACGACCGCGGCGTCCTCAGTCCCACGGGACAGCCGTACTGGACGACGACGACGCTCGCCGCGATGGTCAAGAGCCACGCGTACCGCGGCGAGGTCCGGATGGGCGGACACATCACCCGCGGCGCGCACGAGGCCATCGTCTCGGAGCAACTGTGGCGAGCGGCGCAAAGCACGGCGACGCGCGTCCGGACCGGCAAGCACAAGCCGGGTGTCGCTCACGGCCTCCTGACTTGCTCCGGGTGCGGCGGACCGCTGTCGGTGCAGCAAGGCGGCCACGGCTTCACGTTCTACGGCTGTCGGCGCAGTAGCGGCCAGGGGCCATGTCCGGCGCCGGTCAACGGCTCCCAAGCCAAGCTCGACCAGTTCGTCGACAGCCTCGTCGCCGAGGCGCTCGACGGCGAGCACGGCCTCGACGCCGTCGGGGCTCAGCAAGACCTCACTGCGACGAAGGCGGCCATGGACACCGCCATCGACGACCGGCGGGAGTTCTTGAAGGGGACGCGCGGGATGGACGCGGCCGTCATCGCCGAGGCGCTCGAGGCGCTCAACGCCGACGTCGAACGGACCCAGGCGGCCTACGAGGAAGCGCTCACCAGAGCCGACGCGGCGGCGGACCTCCCGGAGTCCGGCGGTGCCTACCGGCGCCTACCGGTCGACCGGCGTCGGCGCGTGGCGGCGACGCTCATCGACGAGCTTGTCCTCGACCCGTTCCCGGCCGGCGCGATGAAGCGCGGCGCGAATCCCGCCGACCGGATTCGCCGGCCGATTCAGTGGGCGGCCTAGAAGCCCAAACGGTCACCGCTCCCGGCTTCGGATGCTCCGGGTCGTGGACCGTGTAGTGATGGTCGGAGTCGAGCTCGTTGTAGGCGTCGGCCATCACCTGTAGCGCGCGCCGGATGGCTTCGGGACCAGGGCCGCAGTCGATCATCAGCGGGCAGACTACTCGCATAACGCACGGCTTGCAATACGATCACTGTGTGACGTAAGCTGTGCTGTATGTCAGCGACAAGAACCCGCAGCTTCCGATTCACCACGTATTCAGACCAGCGGCTCAAGAAGCTTGCTGAGCGCTGGAAGGCCGAGAATGAGAACGAGGCCAACGAGATGGCTCTCCTACTGGCATGGGAGGTCAGCGGCGAGGCCGAGGCTGACGCCAACAGCGCGATGGACGGGCTCACCCGCGTTTACGGCGACGACGAGCGAATCACCGCGAGGCGCGTCGACGACGAGCCCGACACCAACATGATCCCGCTGATTGGCGGCAAGCGGCTCGAAGGCTGGACCGCCGGCATGATCGGGCCGGCCGAGTTCAGCGCCAGCGGTCGGCCGGTGACGCACGTCATCACCAGCGAGGGCAAGGTCGGCAAGATCCCGCGCCTCGGCACGGTCCATATCCGCCACGATGCAAGCGGCACCTTCTTTGCGGTCGGGCAGATCGAGGACCCCGAGATCGGCTCGGAGATCTCAGTCCGAGTGGGCGATCTCGTCGAGCACCTCGTGCTCAGGACCGAGGGCAAGAACCCGGCCAACCTGCGCCGCAGCATCCGTCGCGATCTGGCCTTGCGCCGCAAGCTCCGGGCCGCGATGGAAGGCACCGACCTTGTCGACCCCGACACCGAGGGAGGCCCGCCGCTGGACGACTAACGCCGAAACCGCACAGACGACGGGGCCGCCTTCCGAGCGGCCCCGCGCGTCACTACCGAATCAACCCAACCGCAGGAGAGGTTCAAATCATGCCCACTACCACGGGGGCCGTCAACAGCGTCCCCGCCGCCGCAAACGGCCGTCCACCCCGCGACGTGCTGGAGCTCTATGCCAGCGCACACGGGTACGAGCGCGAGGCCGAGGACTGGCGCGCGGAGGAGAGGCTCGCCCGCGCGAGCGCCAAGGAGTACGCCGAGCTGGCGGCATTGGCTGACCGCGCGGCTACGAGGCAGTGGCGCAGGGCTGCGCGCCTCGCGCGAGAGAGCAGTACGGCCGCGTGACTCGACTGGTCCAGTGCGATCGGTGCGGCGCGACCGTGTCGTACCAAGAGGCGAGAGACGAGTGGGCGAGCGCCGACGTGGGGCCGTTCGGGGGATTCACCCGCGGCCCGGCGACCGACGTCTGCCCCCACTGCCAGACGGGGGTCGAGCGGGACGCCCTCGAGGAGGCGCGCTCGCACGGGGGCGAGCCGCCGTTCTAATGATCACGACCGGCGACAAGGGCACGGATGCCCGCTCGTCGGCCACGGACGGACAGTGGGACACCCCACACAGCGCGGCGGGCGCCTACGCGGAACTCGAGCTCGCCACCTTCCCGCTACACCCCATCCTCCCCGGCGGACGCTGCGGCTGCGGCGACCGCCACTGCGTGAACGCGGGCAAACACCCGGCCACAAGCGGATGGCAACGGTCAATCCCGTCCGCCGCCGCGGCCGAGCACATCTGGCGGCCCGGCGCGCCCGAGCGCGGCATCGGCCTCGTGTGCGGACCTCGCTCCGGGTGCTTCGTCGTGGACATCGACCCCCGCCACGGCGGCATGAAGTCGCTCAACCGGCTCCTGCTCCGCCACGGCCAGATGATCGGAACGTGGCACGCCCAGACCGGATCGGGGGGATGGCACCTGTTCTTTCGCTGGCCCGAGGACACGCAGATCCGCAACAGCGCCGGCAAGGTCGGCCCCGGCATCGACGTGCGCGGCGACGGCGGGTTCGTCGTGCTGCCCCCATCCCAGCACGTATCCGGTGGGCGCTACCGGTGGCTCAGCCCACCGGACACACTCGAGCTCGCCGACCCTCCCGGCTGGCTGCTCGAGCTGGCCAAGGACGCGTCCCGCGCACGGGACGCCGGCCCAGCTCGAGCCCCCGCGCCGATGGTGCCCGCCGGCCAGCGCCACGCCGCGCTCATCTCCCTGCTCGGGGTGCTGAAACGCTGGGAGGCCTGCGAGGAGGTCGGTCACGCCGCCGCCGAGGCGTTCGTCAAGTATCAGTGCGTGGACGACGACCCGGCCCGGCCGCTCAGCCTGACGCACGTCCACAACCAGGTCCGCGACGTGTGGAGGCGCTACTGATGGCCTCGGCGCGCGACTTCGCCAGCGACGACGCCGGCATGCAAAGCCCGCTGCGGGTGCTCGACGTGGAGGAGATGCTCTCCACGCCGCCGCCGCCCGTTCCGTGGGTGGTCCCCCCAATTCTCGCCCGCGGGTGCGCGACGATGCTCGCCGGCCGCGAGGGCCGCGGTAAGTCCATGTTTGCGCTGGCGACGGCCGCTGCCGTCGGGGCAGTCGACCACGTGCTCGACATCGCGGGCATGCCGGTCGGGCTCAGCGGCCACGTGCTCTACGTCGACGCCGAGAACGGCGAGCACGAGGTGCACCGTCGCGTGCACGGGCTGAGCGTCGAGGCCGGGACGCTCACCTACGTGGAGGCGAACGGCTTCGACCTGAAATCGCACGTCGGCGAGCTCGAGCAGCTCGTGCGCCAGTGCACGCCGAAACTGCTCGTGCTCGACTCGCTGCGCTCGCTGGCGCCGGGACTCGATGAGAACGACTCGCAGCAGGCCGAGGCGGCGCTACGGCCGGTCGTACGTCTGACCCAACAGCTTCGGATCGCGACCCTGATCCTGCACCATGCCTCTCGTCAGTCTGGCGAGTACAGGGGCTCGACGGCGATCGGTGCGGCGGTCGAGCTCGGCTTCACGCTCAGCCGGCACGAGGACGATCCGATGGGCGCCACGCGGCGCAAGCTGGCGTGCTGGAAGTCACGGCCGGCCGCAGAGCCCGAGCCGCGGTGGCTGACGATCAAGCCGGATATCAGCGGCGACATCTTGCTGATGGAGGCGGCGCCGTTCGAGCCGGAGCGTCCGACCCCTGTCCGGGACGGACTCGAGGAGGCGCTCCGCGAGCTCGTGGGGGGGTGTACTGGTGTACCGGGGCATAGGGGGAGTACACCCAGTACACCCCCCTGCTGGACGTTCGCCGACTTCGCCCGCCACGTCGGGCGCGACCCCAAAGACCGGACCGTCAGGCAGGCGGTGAAGCGGCTCGAAGAGGCCGGACTGATTCACCGTAACGGCGATGGCCGCTGGCAGCCGGGGCCGGAGGACGACGAGTGAGGGTCGCGTGCGAGGTCGCCTACGTCGACCTCGAGAACAAGAACGGCTACGAGGTCGAGGGCGTCTGCGCGACGTGCCGCCGCTGCGGGCACGAGACCGAGAGCTACGGCACGGGGGACGCCAGCGTCCGCCGCTGTCTCGTGCTGCTGCGCGAGGAGTGCCCGCAGGGCGAGGTGAACTATTACTTCGACGCCGACGAGGAGGCGCCACGGCAGTCCCCGACCGCCGCCGCCTACGAGCGCGGCTATGCGGCCGGGTACGCGACCGCGGTCCGCGAGCGCCCGACCAACGGCAACGCGGAACTCAACGCCGACCAGCTACGCGCGCTCGTGTCGCTCTGCCACCCCGACCGCCATCCGCCCGAGCGCGCTCGGCTCGCCAACGCTGCGACCGCCAAGCTGCTCGAACTGCTCGAGCACAGGCGTGCGGCGTAATGGTGGGCCACCCCGAAGAATTCGCCGCGATGCTCGAGCAAGAGCGGTGGTTGTCGCTGCCGTGGTCGGAGCGGCTCAGGCGCGGGCACGAGCGGGAGGTGCGGGAGGCGGTCTGTCCCGAGTGCGGACGCAACATCCACGAGGCCGGACGCAACATCTACCACGCGACATACTGCTCGGACGCTTGCAAGATGCGCGCCTATCGCCGCCGCCGTGTTACATCTGAAGTGCGTTTAATCAACCAGCCGTAACGCGCGTGACGACGGAGCCGCCGCGTTACCCGCCGCCGTAACGCCGGTAGGGGGTGCCTTCCATTAGGGGGTGGCCTGGGCCGGGGTATCCGAGGCGGGCATCCGGGGGTAGGCGTGGCCGAGGCCCGGGCCGCGGCAAGAAAATGCCGTCGTGACGGCAATGAACGGCACGCTCGGCTCGACCTCGACTCGCTCACGCTCGACGCTCGGACTCGCCGGCGGTTCGCGCTCGGATCGATCCTGTATACATCCACAATTGTTGTTGTATACAGCGGCTCGGCTCGTTCGATCGTCGTCGAGTCTCGTCGATGAGTCGCGACGATCAGACTTGACTGATCGGAATTCTTACCATTCGTAAGTCGCCGATTGCCGCGCGCGCTCGAAGGTGGGGGAGGACCCCCGCGACCGCGGCGGAAAGAGCGGCGACGGTGCTCGGGAGGGAAATTCCGGCCGCCCGACCCGGCCGTACGTACAGTTATGAGCGTGCGTGAGCATGTTGTCCAGGTCCGGCTCACGAGCCTCGAGCTCAGCGCCCTCGACACCCTGGCCGCCGAGCGTCATCAGACGCGCTCTGGCGTCCTGCGGTCGGCCCTCCGCCCCGTTCCCCAGGCCGCGCCCCCGCTGACGCGTACGTGGGCGCTCGAGCGGCTACAGGTCGCCGCTGGGGCCGGGTCGGTCAACGCGATGGCGGCGCTCGCTCGAGAGCTGCGACTCGGGGGCGTAGCGTCGTCGCCGAGGACGGGGCCGGTCACCTCCGACGAGGTGCGCGCGGCGCTGCGTGCAGTGAAATGACAGCTCATCCGTTCGACGACCTCAGCAATCGGTCGTTCCTGTCCGACCTGCTCGCGCGCGTCCTCGAGCACGGCGCGACGATGCCGATCGCCGAGGTGCGCCGTCTCCGCTGCGCTCGAGCTCAGCCGATCGACGCCGCCGAGCACGGCGACGATTGGGCCGAGAGCGCGATCGACCTCCTCGAGCGGATGGGGGTCGCGCAACTAGAGCGCGACGGCGACGGTCAGGTCGTCGTGCGGTTCACCGAGCCGCTCCCGGACGCCGAGGAGCTCGAGGCGGCATGGCACCGGGCGTATATGGAGAACGCAGCGCGCCGGGCCGGTGCTCGCTCAACGGGGTGATTTCACCTCGTTGACCGCGAGACCGCGGCGCGTAGACTGTCTCCCGAGCGGTTCCGGGGCGCGACGTCCAGCGGTGGCCTCCATGTCA
>JAFAXX010000174.1 GCA_019240655.1 Solirubrobacterales bacterium | reverse complement strand
GCGTCGCGTCAAGCTCGTCGTAGTTCACCTCGAGTGCATCGATGCCGCTGCGCTCGAACCAGTCGGTCCAGGCGTCCTCGTGGTCCTGCAGTTGCCTGACCAGGTGGTCGATCGCGGTGAAGCTGTAGACGGGCGCGCGGGCGCCTTCGGGCGTCTCGCCGGACTCGGGACCGACAGCGTCCGAGTCGCCGGCGCGCCAGCTCTGCGTCTGCACCGCACGCCACAGCGAGACCGCCTGAGCGACCTTGTCGGCCCGGGTCACGAACACGAAGTTGGGGTCGTCGAGCAACTCGCTGAAGGCCGTATGCAGGTCGGCGCGTTCGAGCCCCGGCAGCTCATGGGCACGGGTCAGGAACTCGTGTGTGTGGCCCCACATCATCTTCCCGGCCCACACCCCGTTGCCGCTCAGGCCTTCGCGGAGGATACGGCTCCACCAACCGGCTGAGGATTCGGTGCTCGGTGTGCCTGTCTGGATTGGCTCGAGCAGCTCCGTCACGCGTGGGTCGTCGAGGTCGCGGAAGTACTCCCGCGGCTGACGCGGCAGGCTCGAGGCCCGCAGGACTTCGAAGTGCTCGATCGGCCGGCCGGCGCAGCCGGTCGCCCGTAGGAGCTCGCACAGCAGCGTGCTGCCGCTCCGGGGAGTTGCGCAAACAAGGTATGCCTGCATTTCCGACCTCGGGTCTACCCGGCGTACCGCACTAAGTCGATAGACATTAGGATATAGCGTAATGCGCCAGCCGAACATCGTGTACCTCCATTCGCACGACACCGGACGCTACGTCCAGCCCTACGGGCATCAGATTCCGACGCCCAACATCCAGCGGCTGGCTGACCAGGGCCTCCTGTTCCGCCAGGCTTTCTGCGTCGCGCCCACCTGCTCGGGCAGTCGCGCCTGCCTGCTCACCGGCCAGTGGGCGCACGTCAACGGGATGACCGGCCTGGCGCACCGCGGCTGGCAGCTGGCGGACTACGGCCGCCACATCGTCCACCCGTTGCGAGAGGTCGGCTACTGGTCGGCCCTGATCGGCGAACAGCATCTCTCCCGCGATCCCGGAGTCCTCGGCTACGACCACGTCGTCGACATCGGCACCACCAAGGTCCATTCGATCGCGCCGGCCGCGCTGCAGCTGCTTCGCAGCCGCCCGCCGCAGCCGTTCTTTCTCTCGGTAGGCTTCTTCGAGACGCACCGCGAGTTCTTCGAGGCGAGCTCGGTCCGGGACGCGCTGTACGGGGCGCCGCCGGGGCAGCTTCCGGACACCCCGGCGACCCGCGCCGACATGGCGGCGTTCAAGGCCAGCGCCCGGTCGCTCGACCAGGGTGTCGGCGCGGTGCTGCACGGCCTCGACGAGGCGGGCGTCGCCGACGACACACTGGTCGTGCTGACGACCGATCACGGGCTGCCGTTCCCAGGCGCCAAGGGGACCCTGACCGATCGTGGTCTCGGCGTGATGCTGATCATCCGCGGTCCCGGCGGGTTCCTCGGCGGTCACGTCACCGATGCGCTCACCTCCCACCTCGACATCTATCCGACGCTCCTCGAGCTGGCCGGCGCGCGCGTGCCCGCGAACAGCCACGGCCACTCGCTGCTTCCCCTGGTGCGCCGGGAGACCACCGAGGTGCGCGAGGAGCTGTTCGCCGAGCTGACCTACCACGCGGCTTACGACCCGCAGCGGGCGATCCGGACCGGGCGCCACAAGTTGATTCGCCACTTCGGCGATCGCCTCGCGCCGGTCCTGCCGAACATCGACGACTCGCCGTCGAAGTCTCTTATGATCGCCGCCGGGTGGGCCACGCAGCGCCGGCCGCGGGTGGAGCTCTACGACCTCGTGATGGATCCGGGGGAGATGCGCAACCTGGCCGAGGTGAGCGAGTTCGCCCCCCTGCGCGATGAGCTCGACGCGCGGTTGCACGAATGGATGGCGTCGACCGACGATCCCCTGCTCGCCGGTCCGGTGGCGGCGCCTCCCGGCGCCAGCCTGAACGATCCGGCGGGAACTTCGGCCACCGAATCGTTCCTGTAGGCCGTCGACTGAACCCCGCGCCCGACCTGGGCGAGCCGCTTCGGCAGCTCGGCGCGAAGCAGCCGCCGGGCGGCTCGACGGTATGGAAAAGTAACAATCGCGGCATGTTGCGCTGCAGTCGCTGTGGTCGAACCAGGCGGCCGAATTTCATCGCCTGGTCAAGCTGACACATATGTCTCTAGCTCGCTAACTCTTGCCAGGCGCGCTCGTCGCAGGTGCGCCGGGCCGTACACCCCGCCCGCTTCGTCTGCTCCAGACCGGCTAATCTCGGATCAAAGCCGATTGTCTTTCACCACATCGGCTAATCTGCCCCGCCTCGCCATCTCGCTAGACGCGTTCATCTTCGCTGAAAACACTTCCTTCCTCCACACAAACCCGCAGCGACGACGATTCTCTGTGCCTCGGGACGCGATGCACGGCGGCGACGGAACGGGCCGGGCACGCTGAGATCGGCTGCCGCCAATTTCACCAACGCACATGCGAGTCGCCTTCACCCGTTCTTCGGCTGGCTTGTCAGTGCTGCAACGGGAGCGACGCTCTTACCACGGACCGCGCACCTAGAGCAGCTGTGCGACTTACGGCCGCGTTGATTGTCTTGCCTCCGCGTAAGCGTCCTGACCTCGAGAAATCACGCCGGGTCGGCGCCGTCCACTATGAGGTGAACTTGAAACACAACCAACTCTCCCTGCTCGCGTTCGGCCTCATGGCCGCGCTCGCCGGATTTGCTTCCGCGAGCAGCTGGTTCCCGCTCTGGCTGCGCGCGGTCCTGCTCATGCTCGCCGGAGAGGCCGGTTTCGTCGGCGGTCCTGCTCATACTCGCCGGAGAGGCCGGTTTCGTCGGCGGCGCATGCCTCCATCGCACCGGTAATGATCGTGGACACCACCGGGCTAGATCCGGACGGGATCGCATGGCTGCGAGCGTTTCTAACGCGCGAGCGAGCATCCGGCCGGACGCTGCTTATCGCTACCCACCACCTCCATGAAGCTGAGGAGCTCACCGAGCAGTGCGTGCTGCTCAACCGAACGGTTCGCTACGCCGGGCCGATCGGGGCAAGCCTTCGCGACATCTATCACCAGTTCCGATGAACGTGCCTCTCATCCGACTCGAGATCAAGCGCCTCTTCGCCAGTCGCTCAACGCTGTACATCGAGGACGCAGGAGGCGTCGCGTGTCTCTTGTCACCGTTTGGTAATTCTCATGCAGCAGTGGATGTCCTGAGCGCGGGTCGACACACAAACAGTGTACGAGACGCAGGTCCTCGTTAGCCTCACCTTCGCGTTAACGCTCTTCGAGGCGATAGTGGGCGCAAAACGTTACGCGTGACAATCGGAGTAACATTGGCGCGACGCTGTATCTCTGCGCACGTCGGCGCGTAGAATTGCATGTCGCGAAGGCGATCGCAGCCCTTGTCGGGTGCTCAGGCTTGGAGTTTGCGGCACCGCGGCGTGCGTTGTCTTCGGCAACATTCTGCTACGGGTCCACCACTTCAGCTTCGATATGGGCCCGGACGCCATCCGGATCTTCATCGGATACGTCTTCGTCATTGCTATGTCCGGACCGATCGGCGTCGCCGTTGGTTTCATCGTGCGGGCGCAGTTGTGGTCGATCCTCGTGCTCATCGTGCGTCGACGATGCTCGAATCGAGCATCATTCACTTCTTCGCCGACGTTGGCCGGTGGCTTCCTCGGGGTGTCGAGACGGCCATTGTGTCCGATCCCTCTCTCGTTCAACGGTTGCCGGTCCTCGCAGGCCTCGGCGTTTTGAGTGCCTGGATTCGGTCATCGCCGTGGTGGGGCAGCGCCGGCTCGATCGTCATGAACCATGAGTGGGGCATCCCACGCAGAGCATTCGGTGCGACGCTGCACCGCGTCGGCGGTTCAGTCCGCCGCCGTCACTTCAGCTGACCACGCTGAGCGACCCGTGGCGGCTCAACACAATGCGCGATCAGGCCGGTCGCCTCCTCGCAGGGCCCATGACTTCTCCGCGCTCGTCAGGCTCGACGCCGACGTCGTGACCATCTGGAGTGCGCGGGCGACGACGGAACCTGACTTCGGTCGGGGTCGTCTGCGGGTGGCTAAAAGCGGAGGGGCTCCGCACCGCGGAGCCCCTCGCGCCCCCTGCCCGGGCTTGCGGCGCTACGAGTGGCCGTGGCCGCCGGCCAGCTCGCCTCCTGCGCGCGCGTTCGCCGGAACGCTTCTCCCGCGCCGGGCCGCGCGGCGCGGCCGTGGCGGTCGCCAGTCGGGGCTGAAGTTCGATTTGGGGTGTGCTTCCGGCATCGCATCGGACGGCACCACCTCCCGATTCGGTGCGCCGGACGGGAGGCGTGGCGTCGTTTCTGCTGAGGTAACGCTCGGCGCCGGCGAAGGTCAGGAGCTACTTCTTCTTCGGCGGCGGCACGTCGGCCGGCGGCGCGCCGGTCGAGCTCGTAGCGGGCGGCTGCGTGACGGTGGACGTGGTGTCACGGTGGCTGCTCGAATGCCCGTGTGACGTGCTTGACTCGCGGCCCGGGCTGGTTTTCCCCGTGGTCTTGCTCGTGGTCGTTTGGCCGGCGGCACTGGTCTGGCCGGTAGTGCTGGTTTCGCCGGTGGTCGTGGTCTGCCCGGCGGTGCTGGTGTGGCCGGTCGCTGTGGTTTGGCCGTGGGCGCTCTGGCCGTGGGCGGCCTGGCCGTGGGCGGCCTGGCCGTGGTCGCCCTGGCCGTGGTCGCCCTGGCCGTGGGCGCCCTGGCCGTCGGCGCCCTGGCTGGGGGCGGTGGTCGACTGGCCGCCGGTGGTCATGTGTCCGGGCGACGAGCTCGCTTCCCCGCTCGTGGTGGTCGCCTGCCCTCCGGCGCTGGTCGACTGGCCCCCAGCCGCAGGGGACCCGCTGCCGGCGGTGGCCGGCTGTCCGCGGAAGGCGGTGGCTTGCCCGCCGGCGGAAGTGGACCGGCCGCCCGCGAGCGCCGCCGCGGCGCCGCTCCCAGACGGCTGGGGAGCGCCAGGGTGAGTCGACGACTTGGCGGCGCCCGCGCCGGGAGACGACGCCGGTGAGGCGCCTTGGGCGCCAGCTCCTCGGGACGACGCCGGTGAAGCGCCTCGGGCCGTTGCTCCTGAAGCTGAGCGGCCGGCGAAGGCCGAAGTGGTGGCGCGCCGGCGGACGGCGCCGCCGGCCGCCGGCGTGCCCACAGGTGCCGGAGCCGAGACGGCGGCCGGGTGCGCGGAGTGGTGCCGAGCGGGACGGTGCCGCAGGGCGACGACCGCGCCGGCCGTCGCGCCCGCGACGATGGCGACGGTCGCGGCCGTCTTGGCGGTGGCGAGGCCGAACGCCGCCTTGCCGACCGTCCCGGCGGCCAGCGTCCCGGGGCCGCCGGCCGCCGCGCCACCGCTCGCCGCCACGCCACCGCTGCCGGCCGCGCCTCCACCGGCCGCCCCGCCGCCGGCCGCTCCGGTGCCCGCGGCGCCACCGGCGGCCCCGCCGCCGGCCGCTCCGGTGCCCGCGGCGCCACCGGCCCCGCCGGCCTGGAGCGTCCGCGCCAGCACAGCCCCCGCCAGGCCGGAAGGCAGGGCGGGCGCCAGCGCCCGCAGTTCTGCGGTCCGGGCGGGGATCGCGGTGGCGAAGGCCGAGCAGGCCGGACAGCTGCGCAGGTGAGCCCGCACCTTCCGGGCGCGAAGCGCGCGCCGGTCGCCGTCGGAGATCAAGCGGCAGATCTCACGGCACGACATCGCGCGGCCCTTCTCGAAGTCGGCCAGAGAGCGCCGAGCCTCGAAGATCGTCTGCTTGGCGGTGCCGACTGACGTCCCCAACGCGAGCGCGATGTCCTCGTGCGAGAGCCCGCTCAGCTCTCGCATGAGCAGCGCGGCGCGCTGGCGCGCGGGCAGCTCGCGGAGATCGGCGAGGAGCCGCTCGAGCCGCGCGTGGTCCTCGGCCAACTCGTCGATGGGGCTCGCCGGCGCGGCCAGCGTCTCCGGCAGCTCGTCTTCGGGCCGGCGCCGGCGCCGTCGCAGGATGCTGACCGACTCGTTGTGGGCGATCCGGAACAGCCACGGTCGCAGGGGCGCGTCGCGGCGGCCGGCGCGCAGGGCGCTCAGCGCCGAGATGAACGTCGACTGAAGAGCGTCCTGGGTATCGCTGTCGTGGCGAAGCAGCGAATGGCAGTAGCGATAGAGCGGCTGGTGATAGCGCTTGTAAAGCGCCGCGAAGGCGCGCTCGCTGCCGCGGCCGGCCAGGCGGGCCAGGCCCTCGTCGCCGACCGACGACCCGCGCACCGTTGCACCGGTGGCGACGGGCCCGGCGGTGCCGATCGGGTGCGCCTCCATCGAGCATTCATGTTGCCAACGACGGACTCCGGCAAACGTCAGTCCCTAGACGGCGCCCGGCGCTCAGCCGGATCACGCTGCCGGGGCGAGCCCGATCGGTCGATGCGGCTGCGAACGGGCGGCCGGGCGGCCGCTTGGATCGCCGGACGGCAGCGGCATCGCCGGACGGCCGCTCGAGAGCCGGACGGCCGCTCGGTCACCGGATCTTCACGGGAACGTTTCTGGTCCTTCACGGGCGTCGTCGCTCGCGCGACGAACGTCTACGGCGTGAAACGGATGGTCTACGGCGTGAACCGGATCGTCAGAGAGCTGCTGCTTGCCCTGTGGGGCCTGCGGTCAGAGACCGACCCGCCGCCACGAGTGCTGTTCGAGCGCTGAGTCGCGTCGGCTCGCGGGAGAGCACAGTCGACAGCGCGACTGCGCCGGGGGCGGTGGCCGCGATCAGTGCCAGCGAGGACGCCGTGGGAGCCGGCAGCTGGAGGAAGGCGCGCGCCGGGGGCAGCGCGAACGAGAGGCCGACGATCGCGCTCGAGCCTGCCACCGCCATGATCACCGGCGCGCTGAGGGTGCCTCTGGCCCAGCCGCTCTGGACCGTCTGGGCCAGCTGCGTGCCAATCAGCGCGCCGAACGCCACCGCGCCCGCCTGGGCTCCGAGCACCGGGGCCGCCAGCACCGCGACGAGCGCCGGCGCCGCGGTGGCAATCCCGCGGCGGACGATGGCGCCGGTCAGCTGCCGGTCGAACGATGTTCCCGCCTCGCGCGTGAGCCGGTCGAGCTCTCGCTCTCGCGGCGGTTGCACCGCCACGGCGACGGCTGGCAAAACGTCGGTTAGGAGGTTGACGGCCAGGATCTGACGCGCGCCGAGCACCGCGCCGCGGCCGAGGACGCCGGCGCCCACCATCAGCACCACCTCGCCGAGGTTGCCGCCGAGCAGCAGGCCCAGCGCTTCATGCAGGTTGTGCCATAGCGAGCGGCCTTCGAGCAGCGCCTCGGTAAGCGTCTCGAAGCGGTCGTCCGCCAGCACCAGGTCGGCCGCCTGGCGTGCCACCTCGGTTCCGCCGGCGCCCATCGCGACGCCCACGTCGGCCAGGCGCAGAGCCGGTGCGTCGTTGACGCCGTCCCCGGTCATCGCCACCGCATGCCCAGTCCTCTGGAGGGACTCGACGATCCGCAGCTTGTCGATCGGTGTGATGCGGGCGATCACCGAGGCGCGCGCCAGCATCTCCTCGAGCGCGCCGTCGTCGAGATTCTCGATCTCTTCGCCGGTCAGCACGGCGCCGTCCTCGAGCGGGAGGCCGAGCTCGCCGCCGATCTTCCTCGCCGTCGCCGGGTGATCGCCGGTCAGCATGATCGGCCTGATTCCCGCGGCACGGCAGCGCGCGACTGCGTCGGCGGCGCCTTCCCGAAGCGGGTCGCTGATGCCGATCATTCCCCGGGCGGTCAGGCCCTCCGGATCCTCGACCGCGGCGTCAGCCGGTCCGTCGGCGACCATCAGCACGCGCAGGCCGCGGGACGCGAGCGCTTCGGCGCCGGCCAGCAGCTCCTCGCGCCGCTGATCGGTGAGGCGAGTCCGCGAGCCGCCCGGACCCGGCGCGTACGCGCAACGCGGTATCACGACCTCGGAGGCGCCCTTGACGCATACGCGTCCGCCGACAAGGGTCGCGTGCAGCGAGCGCACCGGGTCGAATGGCGCCTCCGCCTGACGTGCGACGGCAAGCTCCCCGGACAGTCCCAAGCCCTCGGCGGCCGCCAGGACCGCTCCGTCGGTGGCGTGAGCGAGCGCGTCGGGGGAGTCCGGCGCGGGACTGGCCAGCGCCGCGGCGAGAACGACCTCGCGGGCGCGCTCGGGCAGCTCGCCGTCGTCGACTGCGAGCGACCGCTCGAGGTCGTCGACCGTCGTGACGGCGAGCTCGCCGCGCGTCAGGGTCCCAGTCTTGTCGCAGCACACGATGTCGACGCGTCCGAGCGATTCCACGGACGCCAGACGTCGAACCAGCGCGGACCGGGAGGCGAGTCGTCGTGCCACCGCTGCTTCGGCGACACCGGCGAGCAGCGGCAGGCCTTCGGGAACCGCGGCGATCGCGACGCTCGCGCCGACACCGATCTGGGTGAGCGGGGCCCCACCCCAGGCGATGCCGGCGACGGTGACCAGCACGCCCCCGGCCAGAACAGCCGGTATGCCGCGGCGGAACAGCCGGTCCAGCCGCACTCCGAGCGGGCTCTCGCGAGTCTCCTCGACCGCCAGCGCGGCCGCGGTGGCGCCCAGCCGGGTCCGGGCGCCGACGGCGACCACCAACGCCTTGGCCGACCCGACGGTAACGTCGCTGCCCTCGAGGACGACCCGCGCGTCCGGAGCGTCGGCGTCAGGCGATTTCTCCACCGGCAGCGATTCGCCGGTCAGCGATGACTCGTCGACCTCGAGCGCCTCCGCTTCGAGCAGGCGGGCGTCCGCGACCACCCGGTCGCCCGCTCCGAGGAGCACGATGTCGCCGCGGACGACCTCGTCGGCCGGCAATTCCCGCACGCCTCCCTCGCGCAGCACGCGCGCGCTCGCGGCTCCGATGTGCTCGAGCGCCTGGGCCGCCTGGCCCGCCTGGCGCTCCTGCCACCCCCCGACGGCGGCGTTGGCCACGATTACCGCGCCGATGATCGCGACATCGGCGGTGGCCCCGAGGGCTAGCGAGACGCCCGCTCCGGCGCCGAGGATGGCCACCAGCGGCGACTGCAGCTGATCGGTCATCGCCGCGATGAACGCGTTACGCCGGCCGTTTCCCCGGCGACGCTCCTGACGGGAGCTCGCCGCCGCCTCGCTCAGGCCCCCCGGCGCGCTCTCCATCGCGGCAAGCGCTTCGTCGGCCGGGACGCGCCCCCACCGCTCGGGGCGCGGGTCGGTCAACCGGCTGATCACCGAGCGCGACCGGCGGCCGCCGCGCAACCGGTCCCAGGCGACGCCGAGGGCGGCGAGCGACGCCGTGTAGGTGGCGTACGAAGCGCGCAGCAGCCCAGGCTCGCCTTGCAGACCCCAGGCGCCCCCGGCCAGGTTCGCCGCCACGGAGAACCCGACGGCGTATCCGGCAGCCTGCTCCCGCCTGGCTGCCGACTCGATCACTTCGGAGACGGCGGGCAGGGCGGGCGCCAGCAGGTCGGCCCGGGCCTGGAAGGCGGAGCTGCGGCCGGAGGTGAGCGCGATGGCCAGATCGCAGGCGTCGAATGCCGGGGCTGCCTCAGGCGTGTCGGACAGCACCGCCACCCGCTCGCCCTGGCGCTGGCGATCCCGGATCAGCTCGGTCAGGTCGGCTTCCACGATCAGCGGGAGGTCGGCGCGCCTGGCGACCATCCGGGACGCCCGCCGGTCCTCGCGCTCGAGCAGCGCAAGCTCGACGCCGTGGCGCTCGCAGCGACGGCGCAGGTCGTCTAACCCGGCGGCGAGGCGGGGACGGAGATGCACGTGGGCGATGACCTCACCGGTGTTCTCGTCGCGCAGCACGAGCGGCTGTTCTCCGGCCTCCAGCGCGCGACGCGGCTGTGGGTCCTCTTCTGATTCGACGACGGGCTCGAGTCGCACCCGCCGCCCCGCGACGGTGGCGGTGACGCCGGCGCCGTCAAGCTCGACTTCGGCGGCGTGCCGGCCGCGCGCGGCCTGGGCCACCGGCCCCCATGGGGCGCCAGGCGCCCCGGCCATCGCGCCGACGATCTCCGCCAGCTCGGCCCGGTCGCGGCTTCCGTGCGGAACGATCCGCGCTTGCTCGAGGCCGTCGGTGAGCACCCGCGGCCCGTCGACCAGGAGCACGTCCGGGCGACGGATGCTTCGATCGGGCCGGGTTCCGACGACGGTGACCCCGGCCCGGAGCGCGCGGGCGGACGCGCCCGCGTCGGCGGCGTCCGCTCCGATCACCGCCGCCCGCGGGTTGACCAAGAGCAGTCCTGTCAATGCGGCCGCGGGCGAGCCGGTACGCAGTGCGTACACCGCCGCGTACAGCAGCGACGCGGGCCCGAGCAGCGCGAGATAGCGCTGCAGCAGATCCGGACGGGCGTCCCCCGGTCGGGGCTCGGCCGTCCACGGACTACCGCCGATCAGCTCGAGCACGAGCGGTCCGCCCATGACTCGGGCGCCCGCGTCGACCATGTCGCCGGGGCAAACGACATCGCTAAGCCCGTCGCCGGCGATCACCGTGCCCTGACCTTCGATGACGTGCGCCTTCAGCGGCACCCGAGCGCCCGACTCGAGCCGGACGACCGTGCCGACGGCAGCATCGCTGACGTGCTCAAGGCGCCGCTCATACTCCTTCCAGGCGTCGCGTCTCAGGCGCGCCTCGGTGAACACGCGCAGCGCCCCAGCGCCGGTCACCATGAGCCCGAGCGGCGAGCCGGAGAGGGCGAGCGACAAGACCGCGGTGCTTCCGAGCAGAACCTGGGCGCGTTCGCGGCCGATCGCTTTCCGCAAGCCGTCTCGCACCGGCGGAGCGCCCTCGACGAGACCGATCACGCCGGCGACGGCTGCGGCCGCATTCGCGCCACGGTCCCCGGGCGACGCGAGGCCCCTGAGCGCCACCCATCCGAGCCCGAGCGCCGAGCCGATGACCCGGGCCCCGCTCTGGAGGATGGGGGCGGGATCGAGCGGATGAGCCGGACGGTCCTCACCGGGCGCCTCAGGCAGCTCGATCTCGGCGACATCGGCCAGCAGGTCCTGAATTGAAGTCACTCGCCCGGAGAACTCGACGAGCACGCGCCCGGTGGTCGCGCTCGCCACCGCGCGCCCGACCTCGGGCCGGCGCTCGAGCATGTTGACCACACGGCGGGCGAGGGCCGGGTCCCGGTCGATGCCGCGCACGGAGATCCGCGCCCGGCCGAACCGCCCAGCCTGCTCGCGCAGCACGCCGCTCACCGTGGCGGCGACGTGCCGGACCGCGTCGGGTCGCCGTCCGCCGGCGGCTTCCCCTCTGCCGGCGGCTTCCCCACCGCCGGCAGCTGCACCTCCGCGGGTGGCACCGCCTCCGGGGCCGCCGGTCGGCTCGGCGTCATGGCCCTCGCCAGCGCCGGGGTTGCGCCGGCCGAGCGACGGCCCGGCGGCGACCAGTGCCCCGAGGATCTCCTCGGCGTCGGCTCGGTCGGCGTCGAAGCGGATCAGCACATTGCCGGTCTGCGGGCGGGCGCCGGCGTCGATCACGCCCGGGAGCGCCCCGATTGACCGCTCGACGGCCCGCGGATCGTTTCCGTCCCACCACGGAAGGTGGACTCGGAGGCGACCGGGGCAAGCTCGCACGAGCCGCGGAGCCTCCGCCGTCGGCGCCGGGCTCAAGGTCTACTTTCGGTTTTGCTCGCGCGACTGGTCGTGAATCACGCGCCCTTCGGCGACGATGTCCTCGACTTCCTCGCGAATGCGGCCAAATAGCTTCCCGAGCCTGCGGGAGCCCTCGGAGAAGATGCGTTCCATCAGCTCCTCGGCGCGCTCCTCGGCGGAGGCGTGATCGGCCCCGGAGGTGGTGCCGGTGCTCATAACGCCGCCGGCGGCGCGGGCGGCGTCGGTTCACCGCGGGCGCCCCGTGTCACCGGCGCGCTCCGCCGGGGGCTCCGCGTTCCGCTCGACCCTCCTCCGTCGGGCTTTGCGGCCGATGGCGTCGGCATCGTCTCCTCGCCGCGCACGCCGCGCGTGGCGCCGCGAGCGGCACCCGCGACCACGTCCCCGAGCTTCAGCACGCCGGCGACTCCGAGCACCGCGCCGCGCCGAATCGTTTCGCGGGTGCGAGGCGAGAACACGGCGGCCGTCACGGCGGCGATCGCCGCGGTCTCCGTGCTCAGCAGGTCATCGAGTTCCAAGGTGGTGCCTCCTATGCCGCAAATCGAAACCCCGTGTTGTCACGGCCTACCCCGACCATACACCGGCAAACTCCGAGTGCAAAGTGGCAACCCGCGGGCCCGGGCGCGCCGCCTGCCGGGTCTCCGCCCGGGCCGAGAAGCTGATGCCGTGGGCCCGCTGAGGGCGCGTCAGCCGCCGCCGGGGCGCAGCCACGCGACGGCGTAGCCGAGGAAGGCGGCCGCGAACCAGGCGACGGTCGCCAGCGCCAGCGCAATCGCCCCTGCCATGGCGCCGAGACAGAGCGCCGCCACCGCGGCGAAGAGGCCGAGGGCACCGGCGCCGACCACCGCGCCGCGGGCGTCCTCCCGCGCCTCCGCGCTGTCCTCCTGCTCCTCGATCAGCGTCAGGCTGGCGGCGAGAATGGCCGGGAACGCGAGCATCACGCCCCCCGCACGCACACCGAAGGCGAGCGCCAGCAGGCCGGCGGCCAATGACGTGAGGGCGCCGGCGATGAACCGGTAGAAGAGCACCTTCGGGCGGATCTTCCGCAGAGCGCCGGTGTCCAGCCCTGGGCGCTCCTCGACCGCCTGGGTGATAGCGGCTTCCTCGCTCATGCGGCGAGCACCGGGACGCTCACGACTGCGGCCACGATCACCCACGCCGCCAGCGCCGCCGTCGCGGCGCGCGAGGCCCGCATTCGGCGCAGTAGCGGAATCACCACCCCCGCGTAGGCGATCATTCCCCCGGATCCGGCGAGCATTCCCACCGCGGCCTGGTGGGCATCGTGGGCGCTCTTGTCGAGCAGCGTGATCGTCAGCCCCGCCAGCGCGACCGCCGGCGCGGCGCTGAACAGACCCGCGAACCGCTTCGGTTTCAGGCTCTCGGATACGACCGCGAAGGCGACCACGAGCAATCCGCCGGCGAGCGCCTTCACGCCGAGGATCAGCACATCGTGCACCCGGCTCGTCTACCCGGCGAACGGAGCCAGGAAGCTCGTCAGGTCGACCATGCTCGGGCTCGCCCCCGGGAGCCGGCCAATACCGCGGTTTTGCCTCGGCGCGGAACGGGCATGCCATCCAAAGGCATCAGCTGGAACGGAGGTCGACGTGAGCACACAAGGCGCCGCGGTGGACGGTTTGGCGAGCGTCGCGCGCTTGCCGGTGCGTCTACTCGGGGAAATTCGCGATGAGGCGGTGGGCATCGCCAGGGATGCCGAGGTTCTCGCCCGGGGCGAGAGCCGGCCGCGGCAGGGCCGGCCGGCGCTGCGGCCCGTCTCCTGGGGCTGGTTCGCCGGCCTCGGCGTGGTAACCGCGCTCAGGGTCGTCCAGCCCGAGGTCGCCGCGCTGCTGGCGGTCGCGCATCTGGTCGAGCGCAACGTACACAACCAGGAGATCGACGAATTCGTGGGCGGGGCGAGCGAAGGCATCTGAGGCCGCCGGCGCGGCCCCGTTCAGGTCAAATCACGGGTCGGGCACCTCGACAATTACCTTGTCGAGGATCCGCCCTCACGGCGTCGTGGGCCGGGGCGAAATCGCTCGGCGGGAAGCGGTGCAGCGGCTCCGACTGCTAGCTGCTTGCGGAATCCTTGATAACCTGCAAGCACTACTACCACCGAAACAGGGAGATCCACCATTACCCGCACCGAAACCCAGCCCGCGCCGTTCACCACGGTCCCGAGCGAGACGATGACCTATGTACTCGAGACCGTCGCGAAAGTCGCGAGCGCAACGACCAGGTCTTACGTCGCCGGGCTGAACGCGCTCATCGAGCAGCAACAGCTCGCCC